>NZ_FOFD01000005.1 GCF_900110865.1 Natrinema salaciae | reverse complement strand
GAACTCGGCGACGACGGCAAAAAGATGACCATCGTCGCGACCAAGGGCAGCTTCGACATGGCCTACCCGCCGCTGATCCTCGCGAGCACGGCCGCTGCCTTCGGCTGGGACGTCGTCGTCTTCCACACCTTCTGGGGACTCGACATCCTCCACGAGGAGAAGTCGGCGGACCTCAAACTGAGCGCCGTCGGCAACCCGAACATGCCGCTGCCGAACTCGATCGCCGCCCTTCCCGGGATGGACCGCATGGCCACTAAGATGATGCAGAAGAAAATCGACGAAAACGGCACCGCCACCATCCAGGAACTCATCGACCTCTCCCTCGAGCAGGGCGTCGACCTCCAGGCCTGCCAGATGACCATCGAACTGATGGACTACGACGAAGACGACTTCTACGACGGCGTCACGACCGGCGTCGGAGCCGCTACCGCCCTCCAGCACATGGCCGAGTCCGACGTGCAACTCCTCGTCTGAGCCGCTCGCGACGGGATCAGGTGGGCCCGAACCGCCATTCGCAACCGGCAGTACGACGAGTTCTCGAGACGGTCGCGACCGGGGAGCGGAGCGAACCGTTCCCGTAAACTGCAGGTACCCCACGGAACCGATCCGCACGCGGTGATTCTTCTTCGGTTATCGGATACCGGTAGTTTCGTCTTCGCTGTCCGTTTCGCGGCGTTTCGGTCTTCGGACGTACACTCCTGTCCCCGCAAGAAGCGCGCCAACGAAGGCGATACTGAGTGCGAGCGTGACACCGAGGGAGAGGACGCCACCAAGGAGGAGTAGTCCACCGAGAAAGACGACACCGAATCCGGCGACGGCACTCGCGATGCGCTGGCGCTGGGCCGGGGAATTGTCAGCTAACCCAATGTATACCGCAGCGGAGGTGACCACGCCAGCAACGATCCCGGCCGGGATGCCGATGAACAGCGAGAATTCGATCCACTGATGGGCGAATTCGGTGACAGTGACACCGGCGATGAGGAACGCGGCACTTCCTGCGACCAGTGCCAGTCCCCCTGATCTGATACTCATGGCTGTATCCTCCGATCGAACTACGTTACTGTAAGGTATGCGGGTACCGGATGATGACCGTTCTCGACGATCGCTGTCAAGAGCGTCGTGCTGAATAGCTGGAACGTGCACGCGGCTTCTGACGTGTATCCGTCACGGGTCGAACGGCCCGTCATGGAAATCGAATCCCGGAAGTGGGTGAACGAATTCGCAGAACGGTGGGAAGACAACCCGATCGAGTGAGTGGATACGTCCGGCCACAGGAAGGAAGACGCAGATCCGCTATTCGGTTCGACATCGGCAGCGACTTGGTCTCGTGGCAAACTATCGGTCGATGAACCCCAGAAAATCAGCCAGTGAACGCGTCAGGGGAGGAGAAACGATTCCACCATTACGCAGAACGATCCGCCCGACGTGGAACGGCGAAGCCGGGTTGCCCGATAGGCACGGCCGATACGGAAGCGATCGAGCTGTTCAATAGCGGGTCGAGCTCGATTTCGACGTACCGTCTCCGAACACCCGTGGTACGTAGGAGGCGTCCTTTTCCCTTCTCGAGAGATACCACCACCTATGATGCCGACACTGCGAGAGTCTAACAACAAGCGTGATCGGGGCCTCTCTGAGGAGATTACTGCCCTCCAGAAACAGCTCTCGGAGATGCAAACGGAACAGCGATACCTCCGAAACGCGCTCTTCGGGCTTGCGCGTGAATCGGATATGTCTCTCGGCAGCCCGTGCCCGAAATGCGAGAAGTCGTATATGCTCATCAAACAAGGATTGATGTCCTGTCCGTCGTGTCAGAATCGACTCTCGGTATAGGACTCACTACTGCAATCGCTCGGATGCGAAAGTCGACCGCGGCGAATATGAGAATCTTCATACAGACACGAATGACCATTGTTTAGTAATGCGATACGATGACCGGCAGGAGGTGTATGGCCGCGAGGACTACTATTGGGGAACGGAACCGAACACGATGGCCAAGAACACGGTTGACGTGGCGCCGGTCGTCGAAAATACAATTACGGCGATCGACATTGGTGCCGGCGAGGGACGAGATGCGGTATTTTTCGCCGAGCACGGCTGGAACGTGTATGCGATGGATATCGTCCCGAACGGGCTGCGAAAGGCAGAAAAACTTGCCGAGGATCGAGGAGTGACACTCGAGACTGTTGAGGCCGATGCGAACGATGTCACCCTCCCCGAACCGGTCGACGTCGTCTACTCGGCCGGGACGGTCCAGTACATCCGTCCCGAGAACCGAAAGCGACAGTTCGAGCATTTCAAATCCAAAACGACTGCCGGCGGGATTCACGCGATGTTCGCTTTCGTCGATCATCCCGATATTCCGACGCCGCCGGATTGGACGACAAACGAGCACTTCTACGCACCAGGTGAATTGACAGACTACTACACTGAGTGGGAAATACTGCGGACTGAACGTCTCGTTTTCGACGATGATTCGGGTGACGAACCCCATCAGCACGCGGCTGAAATACTATACGCTCAGAACCCAGACTAACGAACACGTTCTGCAAACCGTACACGAAATAGCGGAGTGGGTGAAGAGTCACCGGACAGTCGTTACCGGAACCGGCGACCGTCTCGTCACTGCCTCTGCAACGCTCCCAAGGAGGATACGCGTTGGCCCAGAGCGACCGTGACTTCCAATGACCACGTGATCGATATCATGGTCCTCGATGTACCCAGTAATCGTGCTGGCAGGCTTCCCCTCCCGTAGTTCGGTCGTAACGTCAACGCCGTGTTCAGCCGCAGTCTCGCTGGCTCTCTCGAGTTCTTCGGTCCCCCTCCTGCGTAGTTGTTCGAGATATTCGTCGCCGTAGAGGAACCCCTCATCACCGTAAATCGAGGCCCTGTCCAACTCGATGACGTGGAGTACAGTGATGTGTTCGTCGGGATATTCTTCGACGGCGTACTCGAGCGCTTTCTCCGATTGACTAGAATTGTCGACTGGGACGAGGATACGACGGGTCATGGTAGAACTTAGCACTCCACCCATATATTGGCACCTATCTGATAGATTGTGAGAAGGTTTCCGACAGCCTACTTTCGAAATCGTCGATAGGCCGTGGACCGCCAAGACATCATTTTGGTCGTCCGCCACTCCTCGGCCGAGAGTCGGCGTACTGGGCGGCTTCCTCGGCGTTCTCGAGGTCCGTCGCCTCTTGAACGGACTGTGGCAATTGGGTTGCAGAATCGCAACCGAAAGCCCCGCCGCTTAGACGGGGTATCGGGACAATAGGGCTCCGACGTTGTCCACGAACTGGTACTGGTCTCTGTTCGATTCGGGGTCGAGTCCAAGGTACGGAAACGACGTTCCCGTTCACGCTTCCAGCATCGGAAACCCTCACTATCCGGCTGCGGGTTTTAGTGTCCACGAATCGATTCATCCGTGTGATGCTCGAAGGACTCGTCCGCGACGAGCGGATGAACGCCGCCATCGGATGGTTGTTGACGGGCATCGTGGCGCTGGATGCCATCGAGAGTGTTTTCACGGGCGTTCTGCTCTGGGGTGGGTTCGAGTTGGTCGTCGTAGCCGTCGTGTCGGTACCGGCGTTGATGACCCGTGACTGGACGGCGATGATTTCCTGGCCGCTCCTGGCGGTCGCTACGATCGCTGTCGTTGCCAGTGCAGCCGAATTTCCGTCCGAGACGACAGTGTATCTCGCCGTTGGGACACTCGCACTCATCGTTGTCGTCGAACTCGAGGCGTTCGGATCGGTCGAATTGAGTCGGCGGTTCTCCGTCGGCTTCGCGATGCTCACGACGATGGCGCTCCAGGCACTCTGGACCGTCGCCCAGTTCTACTCGGATCAGTGGCTCGGGACCGAGTATCTGCGCTCGCAGACCGAACTTCAGTGGGATTTCGTCGCCGTCACGGCTATCGGACTCAGCCTCGGCGTACTCTTCCAGTGGTACGCCGGTCGATTCGAGCCGGCCGGTGCCGTCGATCGGGCCGCGAACGGAGCGAAATAACCATGGCGATCGGTGATGCAGTAGAGCTGACGGATTCGCAGGAGCGCCGTATCGTTCGGGGTCTCCAGCTGATGCTCGTCGCACTCTTCGGTTTCGGGATCGCGACGTTTCAGTTCGGAATCGCTGGAACGGCAGGGTTGGCCCTCGGCGTAACGCTTCTGCCCGCGTGGTTGCGCTGGGAGTACGGATACTCGATGAACGCCGGACTCGTCCTCTGGATCACTACCGCCGTGATCCTGCACACGATTGGATCGCTCTGGCTGTACGAAGAGTACCAGTGGTACGACGAGATCGCTCACACCGTCTCAGCGTCAGTCATCGCGGGGCTGGGGTACGCTGCCTTCCGGGCGTTCGAACGCCACTCCGACGAAATGAACGTCTCGTCGACGTTTCGATCCGTATTCATCGTCGTCTTCGTCCTCGCGACCGGCGTCGTCTGGGAGGTACTGGAGTTCGCTCTCGGCGGGGGGCTGGTCACTGTCTACGGAATCGACGACATCGTTACCGACTTCGTGTTCAACGCAGTCGGCGCGGTGATCGTCGCGATCTGGGGAACGGGCTCTGTCAGTGAACTCATCGAATTCTTCGGGCGGCGACTTCGATCTACTCGGGACAATTGACGCTCGGTCCCGGGTTCGACCAACGGCTGCAAAAGCCAGCACGAGGATTATCCGGTGCTGGAGCGAACGACCGATCGTCCGAGACGGACACTGATCTAGCATGAACGGCCAGCGGAACCGGAGATCGCGACGGTGGTTCGTGAAGGCAGGGTCGGTCACCTCGGCGACACTCGGGCTCGGTGTGATCGGGGGTGGAGTGGCACAGGAGACGCCGACCGAAGACGGCGACGACGAACGGTTTCGAGACGCGATCACGACCGGCGAGACGTACTTCTCGGGCGCGATTTTCCGTGTCGTCTCGCCGGCGCTGCAGGACGCCCCCGTCGTGGACGATCCGGACGTCCTACAGAACCACAGCGTGCGTGTCATCGAACACTTCAACACGAACGAGGAGGGGTATCTCTTCGTACCCGAAGGCACACGGATAGAAGAAGGAGAGCAGTACGTTTTCGACGACCGGTTATCGTCTCCGACCGAAGAGGCGTTAGCAGTTTCCGATCTCGTCCGTGTGCAGTACCGACCGCTCACTGGCGACGACCTCCCCTTCGAACTCGAGACCGAGGAGGACTTCGAGATTCTCGATGACGGCGGCGGCGAAGCCGCCGTTCGTCCCGACAACTTCTTCTCGAGCGCGCCGTTCGAGATCACGTCGGGACCGCAGGGCTGGGTTCCACAGGATATCGAGCAAAGCGGCCTGTTCACGGACTACAATACCGTCCACGCCGAATACTTCGGCACGAACAACCGGTTCCTCTTCTTCCCGCAAGAGGGTGCGGAAACGCAAGCGGGAGAGCTCTACGTCATGCGTGACGAACCGGAACTGTTCGATCCGGCGGGCAATCTCGTGGCCGCCGAGTTCGACGTCGTCGACAAAGAAACCCTCACTATCGACGACGACTCCCTCCGATAGTCGATCATCCCCAGCGATTCGATATCCCTTCTCCACCTTCAACAACTCATCTCGAGGGAGACCGACCGCTTCCCGATCTAACGGCAGTTCACCGATAGCGATCAGAGCTGCCGTTGGATCGGGAAGCGACTACCGATGCGGTGCCGACCTGCTCAGTATCAGGTCCGTTGAATATCCATGGATACGTGTTATCCGCTCGGCAGGTGACAATTTCGACGTATCAATTGCTCCAGATTCGGGGGAATAGTCGATCGGTCGGTCGCCGAAGGTGACCGCCGAGCGTACACCGTCGATCGAGCCCGTTTCTCGCTGAGACCGATGCCACCTCGCTGGCAGGTCAAAACGTATACTGATCCGGAACGTAGCCGACGGTGCCATGTACGACCGCATTCTCGTTCCCGTCGACAGAAGCGATCCGGCAACGACGGCGCTGGATCACACACTGGAGATCGCCGGCGACCACGACGCGACCGTCACCCTCCTCTACGTCGCGGATACGAACAAGCCGAGTCAGACCCGTGTCGGTACCGACGTTCTGGACGTCCTCGAACGCGAAGGCGACGAGATCGTCGAGGACGCCTGGGAACGAACCGTAGACAGTGACGTTCCCGTGACTACGGACGTCGTGCAGGGCGCGACATCCGACGCGATCGTCGACTACGCCGAGACGAAGGACGTCGATCTCGTGGCGATGGGAACCCACGGACGGGACGGCCTCGAGCGATACGTCGTCGGGAGCGTCGCCGAACGCGTCGTCAACACGGCGCCGATGCCGGTGCTGACGGTTCGTGCGGTCGACGACGTCCCGTCCTATCCGTACGAGTCCGTCCTCGTCCCGACCGACGGAAGTGAACACGCAACAGTCGCACTGCAACTGGGAGCGGACGTGGCGAATCGGACCGGCGCTACGCTCCATCTGCTCTCGGTTCTGGAAGATCAACTCCTCGGATCGATCGCCGACGAGACCGAGCGCGAGAACCGGGCAGAGAGCCTCCTCACAGACGCCGAATCGACGGCGATCGACACGGGCGTCGACGACATCGTGACCACGATCGAATCCGGATCGGTCCCGAAACAGATCACCGCGTACGCCGATGGAACGGGGATCGATCTCGTCGTGATGGGAACCCACGGCCGAACGGGGCTCGACGAACGCTTCCTCGGAAGTGTCACTGAACGTGTCATTCGCACGGCGTCAGTCCCCGTGTTGACGACGAACCAGTCACCGGAATCCTCGGACGAAACACTCGCGAGCGGTCACTCGAGTACGTGACTGGTCAGACACCCGATGGCCTCGACAGCCGCGAAGTAAACGAGAGAGCCGGGAAGGAGTGCGACGACATCGAAACCCCATCGTTTCGTCCACCGGTCATCTCTCCCGAGGAGGAGAGCGTCTGTCACCGGAGACCATACACGGACGTGTTCCACCACCGGTCACATTTCTGTCGGCGAGCTAGCGTCTCGAGAGGAGGGGGTCGTCGGTGACAGTGTGCTCGGACCAGGACTCGATCCGACGCAGACTGGACTTGCCACGGAGGGGCGGAACTCTATTAGTCCCGTTGTCGAAGGCGTATACTCGCGATGGCTCAGGACTCAGCGAAAGATATCGATCCGGGTGACGCCGAACACCGCGAAGTCGGCAAGGGCTTACTAGAGGACGACATGTCTCCGAGTTCGTCGATGGCACACCTCTACCGCGGTGAGATCCATCGGATGACACTTTGGCGTGAACGGCTCGACCGAACGTCGAACTGGGCGGTGATCGTCATGAGCGGAATCCTCACGTGGGGCTTTTCGGGCCGAAACCGACCGCACTACATCCTGCTATTGGGAATCGCGGCACTGGTCGCCTTCTTGATCATGGAGGGACAGCGGTATCGCGGTTACGATCTCTGGCGAGGACGCGTTCGGACGCTTCAGAAGAACGTCTTTGCGTACGGATTGGACCCGTCTACGGGCCTCGAAAACCCAACGTGGCGGAAGACGTTGAGCCAGGACTACCGAACGCCCGTCATCAAGATCTCCAGGGAGGAGGCAATTGCGCACCGTCTCCGCAGGATTTACTTACTGCTCTTCCTGATCATGTTGAGCGCGTGGGCGATCCGGGTTACCGCATTCGCATCGACGCCGTGGCCAGCCAGCGCCGCCATCGGTGCGGTCCCTGGTCTCCTCGTAATTGGTATCCTCGTCGCGCTGTATCTCCTCGCAGTGTTCGTCGCCGTGCGACCGCGGACGTGGCGGGCCGAGGACGAACTCCACGCACGGGATATCGGAAAGCATCGATAACGACCGCTGAAGTGCGAGCGATCGACAGCGTGTGTCGAGCTATCAAGCCCTACTCTTATCCCGCTTATTCACCTCCATTCGCTATGGGAGACACGAAAAAGGGGCGAGACAAGCAAGCCCACGACGCAGAGAATCGCCAGCGGAAATGGGAACTCGAACAGGAACGCGACCGTGGTGACGAAGCACTACCTGGTGATGAACAGGGCGACTCCGACGATGCAGAGGAATATTCGGACTCGCTTCGAGAGTGTCATCGTCGCGGCTGCGACGAGCTCGCAGCATTTGTCGTCCTCGAACGATACCAAGAAGAAACCGGTCAGGGTGCCGTCGAGGCAGAGGCCGTCCTCTGTCGAGAGCACACCGCTGAAGAAAGTCCCACGAACCTCGAGGGTGTCTACGCGAATTACGTCTTTCGAGTTACACCCATTCCGGAGACGAGTACCACTGACACAGAATAAATAATCGATCGTATTGCTGCTATCCGCAGCGGTTCCTGCAGATATTCAGTTTCTGAGGACCGCGCCACCATCACCCACGCAGGCGGCGCGGGCTCAGGAGTGTTCGTAGGGCGGGATTTCAGCTTCGACGACGTCACCGAGCAGTTTGAGTTCGCGGCCGAGCAGGACGACGAAGTCGTCGAACGTAACGATTCCGGCGAGCTCGCCGTCCGCATCGGTTGCCGGGATCCGCCGCACGTTCGCGTCCGTCATCGCGCGGAGCACCTCGAAGATGCCGCTGTCGGCGTCGACCGTCACGACGTCTTCGCTCATCACGTCCGCGGCGGTCGCCGTCTCGGGATCGTCCCCGCGAGCGGCCGCCGCGAGTGCGATATCGCGATCCGTGACGATTCCCTGCGGGCGTTCCTCCGTAGCGATCACGACGCTGCCGACGCTCTCGTCTTCCATCAGCTGCGCGATGTCGGTCAAGGAGGTGCTCGGGGCCGCGCTCACAACCGATTCGCGGACGATTGACTTGATTTCGGGCATGGAGAGATCACTGTTCTATCGCGGCGGTCGATGACCCCCGGCGATACTCGTCCCTTCACCTGCAAACGGGATAAAGCCCGGACGTCGATTCGGGCCGCCCCCGGTAGGAGGACTCTTCTCGGGACGAAACACCTCGCAGCGAACCACTATATCCTCGAGTCGGGCGAAAGCTTCGGAGTGGAGTATCACCGCCGCGCTGACCACGAGGACCGCTTCTCCGTGCTCGAGGGAACGGCAACGTTCGAGACAGAGGGCGGTGACGTGACCGTCAACGCGGCGGAAAGGACCGGATTCGAGCCCGACGAACGGCAGCTCGGCCGCAACGAGATGACGAACGGGTCGTGGCGCTCGTACTGGGGCCCTCGCCGATGCCGGCGGTACAGACGTTCGCAGGACGTGTCCTGACCGCAGGGATCGTCAGTCGGACCGCAGTGAATCGACTGCCGACCGCGATGGTTTCGCTGCTGTGTGGAATGCGCTGCAAAGACGGTGCGACATTCCGCATTCGAACTCGTATAACGCTGTGTCCGCGAACCCGGTCCTCGAGGACAACCGGTCCGTAGTACGTACAGCAGGAACAGTTGCGGCAGTGACTGCCGCTATTCTCGTCAACGGTCAATAGCGGTGTGCTGAATCCAGAGCACGCGTTCAGCACGGACGTTCGGTCGTGTTCCATTCGCGCGAGACTGACGTCGCTGCTGAGTCGAAGGAGCGGGCCACGTCCCGGTTATTTGACGGTCAAAAGCATGAGACTACGCTATGACCCCAGATGGGCCTCCTTCAGACGGGAATACGTCCCTATCTGCGGAGTTACAGATGGGGGTACAATACTGGGCCCCGGCAATCGCCGTGAGTCTGACGACGTTCATCGTGGTCGTCAATGCATCTCTGATGAACGTCGCGATCCCCACGATGGTGGACGAGTTTGAGACCACGGTCACCGTGATTCAAGGGGCGGTTTCATTCTACTCGCTGGTGATCGCTGCGCTGATTCTGCCAGCCGGCACGCTGCCGTCTCGGCGTAGTCCTCGTCGTATAGTGGCAGTCGCACTGACCGTCTACGCCGGCGGGACGCTGGTGGCGGCGATTAGTTGGAACACGACGATCCTCTATCTCGGCTGGTCACTTGTCCAGGGTTCCGCGGCCGCTGTGTTATTTCCCCTGACGTTCACTGTATTGACGGTCAGTTACGAAGACGACGACCGGGCGACGGCGTTCGGCCTGCTGGCTGGCGTACACGGGGTCGGATCGACTCTTGGACCGATCATCGGTGGCGCACTAACCACGTACGCAAGTTGGCGCTGGGGATTTTCGCTCCAAATCCTCGGTGCGGGGATTATCCTCTTCTTCGTACAGTACGTGACTCCGAACCCGCTGTCGGAAACGCGCAGTTCCCTAGATAAGGGTGGGACGGTCCTGTCCATCGTCGGTGCGACGTCGCTCGTCGCTGGATTCCTTCTCAGCGGGAAGTACGGGTGGGTAGTCGAACGGCGGCCGTTCGTCGTCGACGAGCTGCAGTTCAATCCGTTCGGGACGTCGCCAGCGATCTGGTTTCTCGGGATCGGACTGCTCGCGTTCGCCGCGTTCGTTCAGTACGAGCGCCGAATGGAACGCGCTGGGAAGTCACCGCTCGTTCCGCTGCACGTGCTGACGAACCGCCCTTTTGTAGCCGGTGTTATAACGTACAATATTCGCTCGATAATCTCGGCCGGCTTCATGTTTATCTTCCCGGTCTATCTCCAGGCGGTACTCGGATACACCGCCTTCGAAACCGGGCTCGCGTTGTTACCGTATTCCATCGCGTCGATCCTTTTTGCGACGGTTACGACCAGCTGGCGGAAGTACATCTCACCGAAGACGCTCGTTCAGGTCGGCATCGTGTGTATGGGCGCTGGACTGTTGGTATTGTACGAGCAGACGGGTCCCGGTCAGACGATCAGCGGGATGCTTATTCCGGTGGCGCTGTACGGAGCCGGTGTCGGACTCATAGTGGCACAGATCAGCAATATGACGATGTCGGCCGTCCCTACCGCGAACTCCCCTGAGGCATCCGGTGTTCTGAACGTAAGCAGTTCGATCGGATTCGCCATGGGGACTGCAGTCGTCGGCTCGTATTTTCTCGGACAGTTCTACGGTGGTGTCGTCGATAGAGTGCTCCGAGCGGAACACGTGACCGTTTCAACGGAGCAACGAAACGATCTGGTGATCGCGCTCGAAGATGCAGCAGAGACGGCGACCGAAGCCACGCAGCAACAGTTCCTGAACCGACTCACTCCGACGCATCGACAGTTGCTCGAGGGGATCTTCGAGGCTGCGATGTTCGACGCCCAACGGGCGACGCTGCTCCTCCTCGTACTGTTCGTGCTGCTCTTGCTTATCGCATCGACGTTCTTACCACGGCAGATACCGGAAGCCGACGACGGAACCGACCACCCCGAATCACCTCAGAGTTCAACACGTGAAACTTCTAAATCGGCCGTGGAGGACTAACCGAAGACACCAGCCCGGACACCTCGGGACCGGCGGTCCGCGAATTCGACGTCCCCGCTGTTGGCATCGCTCCCCATCAGCGTCCTGTTCGCCGTGAGGTACCTCGGAATTCGTCTGCGTAGTCTTCGACGAACGTTCGCATCTTCCGTGGGCGTCGGCCGAGGAGTCGCTGACTGTCGTCGGTAACACGTGCAGCTAATCCGAGCCGTGCAGTGGTATAGATGCCACACATGAGTGCGATGAACCCGACTGCTTCTCCGCGTCGGCGCATTCGGTTTGCGAACGCCACCAGGGACGGCTCCGGATACGTGATGGACCGACCGAGGACATCGCTGAAGATTGCGGCGACTTCCCCATAGTCCAGCGCTTCGGGTCCCGTGAGATCGTAGGCCCGATCCACGTGGCCGGACTCGGTCAGCACGACTGCTGCAGCTTCACCGACGTCCCGTGCGTCCACGAAACTGGTTTTTCCGCTCCCGGCCGGCACGAAGAGTTCGTCGTGTTCGACGAGGTCCGGACGGTGAACTTCGAGGAGATTCTGCATGAAAAACGACGCGCGTAATAGCGTGTACTCGAGATCCGTCGCCATGATTCGCTTCTCGATCCAGTGGTGGGGAACGAGAACGTTCTTCGCTGCGCCGAGCGTCGAGAGGTAGGCGATGTGGGAGACACCGACACGATCCGCAGCGTCGACGAACGAGCCAACCTCCGATTTGTCCACGACGGGGGGACGGACGAGAAAGATGCCATCGACATCCGTCAGCGCACGACCCCAGGTTTCCGGCTTCGTGAAATCGAACGCGACCGTGTCCCCGACATCCGCAATCTCGCTCGAGACAGGTTCGGGGTCACGAAGCGCGGTCCTGACATCGGCGTCGCGAGCTGTAAGCGCGGCGACTACGTGCCGCCCGACAGTTCCGGTCGCTCCGGTGACCAGTACGACGTTCGTCATTGGTTGGGCCTCCAGTAGACGAGTAGTCCGACGGAGATGGTGGAATCGCCGTTCCCCGTGTTCGCACACCTCCACCACTGGGCGATCGAGTACGAACTCTACCGTCGATTCCTGTCGTACTGGAGTTTCTCGACTGGGTGGTCGCTCCGGATCGGCCTCGTTCTGAGGGATCGCTCAGGCGGTGAACACGGGGATATCGAGCGAGCCGACCACCCGGTTCGTGATCGAGCCGATCAGCGGCTTGTCGGGGTCCGAACGCCCGCGTTTGCCCATCACGACGAGATCGATGTCGTGATCGTCGACGTACTCGAGGATGGCCTCGACGGGCGTGTTCGCCCTGACCGTCGTGACGCAGTCGACACCGGCGTCCGTGGCGAGGTCGTCGATCTCCGAGACGAACTTTTGCCCTTTCTTCTCGAGGCGGCCCCGCGTTTGTGCGATGTCGCTCGGGACCGCGACGTAGTCGGCGTCACCCATGTCCATCGCGTACAGGACGTGCAGGGTCGCGTCGTTTCGCCGCGCGAACTTGATCGCCTGTTCGGCCCCGTTGCGGGCGGCTTTGCTGCCGTCGGTCGGGACGAGGATGTCGTCGAAGTCGCGTGGTTCGTCCATAGGTAACAGACCACGTCCAAGTAAGTGATTCTTGCCCTCATTCCGACACCGCGAGGCGGCCACTGCGCGTCGGAGCAGCGAAATCGGATCGGACGACGTCATCGCGCTCTCCGACAGCCAGACGAGACCGGTAACGAGCGAGGGCTGCGGTCTGTTGTCGGCATCGTTTGGTTCCCTCTCGCGGTGTGCACACGGCATGGTGGCTTTTTTGTGCTCCTCGGAGAGCGTTGTAACATGTCAGTCGATGAATTGCAAGAGTACGGACTGGAGAAGATGAGCGACACCGAAATCCGAAGCTTCCTGTCGACGCAGAAAACGGGCGTTCTAGGTCTCCCCGAGGCGGACGCCCCCTATCTCATTCCGCTGACGTTCGGCTACGACGGCGAGACGCGGCTCTACTTCACGTTCCTCCTCGGCTCCAGCAGCCGGAAGCGAACGTTGAGCGAGGCGGCGGACGCCGCGAGCTTCCTCGTCTTCAAGACCGATACGATGTACAACTGGGAGAGCGCCCTCCTGACGGGGTCGATCACCGCGGTCCCCGAAACGGAGTGGGACTCGCTCGAGGAAGTCCTGAGCGAGACGTGGCGGCCCGAACTGTTCGAAACGGCGACCCTCTCCGGCGAGGTCAACGTCTACGAGTTCAACATCGACGAGCAGACGGGGATCAAACATCAGGGGCTCCCGCCCGCCCTCCAGACGACGGACGACTCGGAGTAACGGACGGCGGTTGTCCCCCGGTGCCCGAGTCGACGTTCGTCACCGATCGACGCGATCCGCCACCGGTCACGTCACTGCTCCACGTAGGTCATGGCCTCCTCGTCGGACACCTGCCCGAAATCGTCGTAGAACTGTCCGACACCGAAGAAGCTGCGCGGCGTCGCGAGGCAGACGACCTCGTCGGCTGCCGCTTCTACCTCGGCGATGGTATCGGGCGGTCCGACCGGCACTGCCAGGACGATTTCTGCGGCCGCCGTTCCCCGAAGCCGTTTGAGACACGCTCTGACGGTCGATCCCGTCGCGATGCCGTCGTCCACGACGACGACCGTTTTGCCGGTCAGATCGGGCGACGGCCGGCCGCCTCGATATCGGTCGGCTTTCCGGCGCGCGTTCTCGGCCTCTTCCTCGCGCTTTCGCTGAAAGTACTCCTCGTCGCTGTCGGTTCGGTCCAGCGCCCCCTCGTTCCGCCAGACGCTCCCGTCGCTCGCGACGGCGCCGACGGCGTACTCCGGGTTGCCCGGTGCGCCGATCTTCTTCGCGACGACCACGTCGAGCGGTACGTCGAGCGCGTCGGCGATCGCTCGCCCGAGCGGGAGACCGCCCCGCGGGACGGCGAGCACGACGTCCGCGTCGACCGCTCGTTCGCGGAGAGCCGTTGCGAGCCGTTCCCCCGCGTCAGTCCGATCGCTGAATCGTCGAGTTCCCTCCATGTGTGACGATAACGAGGTCGACTCCCATAGAACGGTCACGTGCACTGCGCGATGGCGTTCCCAAGCGTTCGATCGCGACCTCACTCCGCCACCGGACGAGAGGAACGAGCCCTCACGCAATTCTGCCAAGACGACAGTGTCCGGGGTCGCTCCGTGAAACGTCTGTATTGTAACGGAAATTCAGCGACCGACAAGACCGCCCCGTGATCGGAGAACGACGCTCGAGACAGGTCGGTCGAGTCGCAGGACGGACGCGGCGGGGCAGCGTCGCGTGACCGCAGGACCCGCACGCGAGGAACTGCTGGTCGCCGGACTCGATCGCGTCTGCGAACGCGTCGAATCACGCTGGCACGGTCAGTCACTCCCGAGACGGTCACGGTCGTACTCGCGCCGCTTCCCCGACGGGACGCGTGGATCAATGGGCCGTCCAGCCGCCGTCGACCGGGATGTTCGCGCCGGTGAGATACGAGGCGCCGTCGGAGGCGAGGAACACCGCCAGCGGTGCGATCTCCTCCGGTTGTGCGGGCCTGTTCATCGGCGTCTCCTCGAGGACGTAGTTGTAGAAGCGTTCGGATTCGAGCAGGTCGTTCGTCATCGGCGTCTCGACGAAGCCGGGACAGATGCTGTTGACGCGGACGCCCTCCTCGGCGTAGTCGACGGCGACCTGCTGGGTGAAATTCACGACGCCGCCTTTGGCCGCGGAGTACGAGGCGGCCCCTTTGCCGCCGACCAACCCGTAAATCGAGGCGGTGTTGATGATACACCCGTCGGTCTCCTCGAGATGCGGGAGCGCGGCCTTCGTCCCGTGCATGACGCCGTCGAGGTCGACGTCGACGACGCGCTCCCACTCCTCGAGGCTCATCTCCTCGACGGACGTTTCGCTCCCGATACCGGCGTTGTTGACCATCACGTCGAGCTTCCCGAACTCGTCGACGGTGGCGTCGACGAGCGCCTCGACTTGATCGTACTCGGTGACGTCCGTCTGTACGAAGTCACAGTCGAGTTCGTCCGCGACCAACTCTCCCTCGGATTCGGTCTGATTCGCGATGACCACGTCTGCACCTTCGTCGACGTACGCAGCGGCAATCGCCCTTCCGATACCCGAGGACCCGCCGGTGACTATCGCGGTTTTCTCTTTGAGCTGCATTGTCTGCTCCGAAATTCGGTACGACGGCCAGGGCAAAAGAGGTCGGGCTCACGTCACCCGCCGCCGACTTTCCTGGCTGCAGGGGGGCTGAGGTGCGAAAAAGGCGGTCACTCAGCAGATAGCCGATTCGTTCTATCCAAACCATCGTCGGTCGAACAGGCAGGGAGGGTTCTTCGGTAGCAACGTTCTCCTGCTCGTCCGGGTCGGACTCGAGGGCCAATGTCTCGGTACTGTGGAGAATCTCGCGTGGGACTGGTGCACGTCACCGTGTTCGGCTGAACGACTGTGAGCAGGTGACTAATACGCACACGTAGTTACCGGTCAGGACAGGTGATGTACTTACCACCATTCCGCCAGTGAATAGGAGATAGTGCGCGGAATACTATGGTTAGAGACCACCACTGCAGATTGATTGTTGGAATTCAAAGTATGTATACTCTCCATCGCGCTTTTCACGTATTTCGGCAAAGAACACGTCCTGGGTTTCATCACTTTCATTGCACGTCACTCGGAATACCCGCTCTTCTGGTTCTCTGTCAGAGAGCGCCACGACAATATCCAAGGTTTCTCCGTTGGTGGCCTGCGTAAATCCTTTTTCTCGAATCACCCTTGGACCATCCCGCCGTTCCTCAATTTCGTAGGTCTCTTCCAACACGTTATTTCCACTTTCATCGGTGATGGTGACAACAACCTGATGAGTGTCTTCAGTAAAATTCAGGAGTTCAAAATCGAGAGGACTCGCTTCCTCAACTGAAAGACAACCCGCGCCACACGTCGCTGCCCCGCTACAAATCATCGTCAGAGCCGTTCGCCGGTTCATGTTAGATTTCAGCAAACGATCAAGTAAGTGTTTTTCTTCTACAGGTCGTTAACTGTGTTCAGTTCGCATACGCAGGTACCGGTTAGTACAGAGAACTCACTCAACGGTCAGATTGTACACTGCTCTGTGATTGCCACGATAGTATCTTTGTATTTCACATATACACCAGATGGATACTCATCATCATGGTATTCCGGCAGTGGTTCAAGTGCTGTTCTCCCCTCTTCCAATTCCTCAGTCGAGTTTGGAGCTACAGAGAATTGTTCGTATTCCCCACTTGGCCTTGTTACTGTTCCGTGTTTTTGTCTGAATTGACAGCTTTGACTGAAATGTTCCTAATAATAGTGGCATCTATCAGTTGTTCCTTTTCTGCGGAAACTACTGAGGCGTTTTCTGGTGGACTTTCAATCAACTCAACAGTAAAGAAACAGTGAACTCGGGGGGTTTCTTCCCTCTCAGTATTCGATTTTGGAGCAGTCAGGTTACTTCCCTTGTCCTCGTATTCCGGGGGTGTATTATCTCTTTCAGCAAAATAACCAGCAACCAAGGATAGGAGAGCAATGGCAACACCGGTGAGGACCGTGCGGCGGTTCATGTCAGAAAATCAGCCATACGTCGATAAATGCTTTCTCCAAGGTCAAGTCGCTATTTTGTGCTCATCCGTCCGGTAAGTTCGCACTGTTCAGCGAACAGCTGTTTCGGGCGAGAATATGTCCGAGGAACAGGATTTCAACAAAGCCAACACCAGCTAATTGTTGAATTAGCTGGGACTCAGTGAAGGAGCCGTGGTATTTCACAGTAGGGTTGGCGTTACACGCCTCCAAGTAGCTTGGAATCGTAAGTATTACGCATCAATGGGGAATAGTTTGGGGAATGATCAAGGACCACATATTCTCGACACGAACGTTCGAATTTGGTCTCGAAGTTCGGTACCGTACTCCGAATCGAAGATTCGTTGGCCGTGTGCCGATCCATCGTACTCGATCAATTGTTTTGGTTCCGGTGCCCCCTGATGGAGTTCCCGAGCAAGACGAACGAACCGATCGTCGTCTCCCTCGCTGACCACGAAGAGAGACCGTCCGTGGAGTTCCGAAGCGTGATCGGCACCACCGGCAGCGGACAGTGTGATCGTTCCGTCGACAGTGACGTCCGTCTTCGCGTTTGCGGCGACGATGGCTTCCCCTCCCGTACTCGCTCCGACGAGGATACGTGTCGACACTCCCCGTTGTTCGTCGAGATAACGAACAGCGCCACGTACGGATTCGGATCGGTTGTCCGGGTCCTCGTCGATAGCAAGCGCCAGATGGCCCATGTCGGCGATCATCTCTGCCTGTGGTTGCCAGCTTTCTTTGTCCATATTGATCTGGGGCACCAGTACGACACCGCAGTCGCCACTGCCGTAGGACGTAGCCTCGATAGTCGCTCCATGCGGGGCCTCAAACGAGACCGTCCGTACGCTCTCTGTGGTCGAATCGCTAGTTTCTGGCGAGGACGACGTCTCGGTCCTGGTTTCGTTCGTCGAATCCGTGTTCTCAGTAGTGCTCGTCTCACTCTCCTCGTTGGGCGTGGTCGTCTGCGAATCTCGACCGTCGTTGCGCTTCGATCCACCGCTAAGACATCCCGCGAGGCCGATTGTACACGAGACCACGGCAGTCCGGGCAAAAAACTGTCTTCGGTTCGACGTATTGCTCCGCATGCTCCTCCGTTTTAGGTTCCATCCTCAATAGTATCAATCAGTTAAATACAGCCACGACTCGATATCCCCTTCACCCATTCTGGCAACATGGGGGACGGTCGTACTGAATCAGTCCGTCGCTAGCCCACGGCATTCTCAAATGGCATTATCCACTGACTGAGGGGCTCACGAACGAGACTGAACGCGACGGTGCCCTTTTGAGATCCGAAGTCCTACGAGCGGTATGCCCGTCGAGACAGACACCGAAGTCCGAAAGATACTCGAGGAAAAAACGGTCGCTGTCGTCGGCTGCTCGTCGACGCCCGGAAAGGCCGCTCACGAAATTCCGAAATATCTCCAGACGAAGGGCTACGAGGTCATCCCGATCAATCCCACAGCAGATGACGTCTTGGGTCGGCCCGCCGACGACTCGCTCTCGGATGTCGAGGAGGATATCGATATTGTAGACGTCTTTCGACCGAGTCCCGAGGTCGCCGGAATCGTCGACGAAGCGCTCGCCCGTGCTGATGTCGAGGTCATTTGGCTCCAGTTGGGCATTCACGACGACGACGCTGTCGCTCGAGCGGAAGCGGCCGGCCTGCGCGTCGTCCAGGATCGGTGTATGAAACCCGAACACCAGCGACTGATCGCCTCGGTGTAATCCTCCCGGCTTTTCGGGCTGGGAGGAGGCGGCCTATTCGAACCGACCGGTCTCTTCTCCACAAGAGGGTCACCGGGTGAGTGTGGCCTGCTCATCCTGGACTTGTTCGACCGTATTGGGCGTGCGCTCACCACGGGCGACACGCGTCCGGAAGATCTCTGACTCCCCTGTCCTGAGGCGCACCGATGACCAGTGCGACGACTCGCTCGCCGCCAGTATTGACACCTTGCTGGTACTCGCCGGGGTCGAATCGAATGCGTTCTCCCGCGTCGACCACGACAGCTCCGCCCTCGGTTTCGAAGGTCACCCGCCCCTCCCGAACGACAAGCGGTTCCTCCTGGTTTTCGTGCATGTGAGACATATGTGAAACTCTCTCCCGGTGCCAGTTCGTGATAATTGAGCGCCACGTTGCGGCGTTGAGCGCATCGCTCACAGGTCGCTACACGGTCGCTGAATCGATCCGCCGGTCGAGATCACCAATACGTACCCGTCTGTATCCGGAAAACGGGGTAATCTCCGAAAAATTTGCTGGTCGCTCACGCGGAGAGACTCCGGAACGCACGACAGCGGTTCCAGCTGCTGCGCTTGACGACGTTCCACTGGGAGTGCATCGCCTCGACGAAGCGCGAACGTAGTCGAGGTCGGACTCGTCGAGTGTGCGAACGACACGCTCGCAGAACGGACCGGCCTGAAGGCGATACGACGGGATCGACGATCCGTTGTCAGCTCTTGAATCGGGCATTGCGTATTCCCTCCCATGTCGGATCGGACTACGGGGAGGCACTGTGCTATCAGCAGCCGACACAGACAGCGAATCCGTGTAATCCGAATCGATTAGGATCGTTCTTTCGGGGTAGAGAAGCGGGCAGCGCCGCTGTGATATCGGTGAATCACCACGCCGGATACGCCTGGTATCACCCGCTCGGGGGCGAATCGGAATGCCCCGGCCGGCCACGACCCTGGTAGAAGTCACCTCCCCACTGACCGATCCAGATGTCTTGATTCGCGAGGTACAGCGACCACTCGGTATTGAAGCGATCGTCGGTGACGGACCACTCGTCGGCGGCGGGATCGTACTCGACTGCAGCGTTGTAGACGGCCGCTTGACCGTATTCCCCGTCGGCTTCGGGCGGTAACGGAAGCGTGTACTCGGCGTCGTCGTCACGGGACTGCGGGCGCTCGGCACGCTGGAGTCGTCCCCGGTTGAACGTCTGATTGAAGAACCGTGCAAACGTGTCGTTCACGCCGTTCATCTCGAGAACGGCGTCTGCAGCGTTGAGGCCGCCGGTAATATCTCCGGCGTCCCGTGCGGTGATCTCGTAGGTATCGGCGTTCGGCTCGGGTTTGAACGTTCCCGCGTCGGCATCCCAGAGTTCGTCGAGCATGTATCCGAGCACGCTCTCGGCAGTGTCGGTATGGTCGACGCCGTCGAGTTCGGACGCCCACAGCAGCCCCTGCCCGACGATACCCTGCGTCGCGGCCTGATTTGCGGGGCTGTTTTCGATCGACCCGTTATCGTCGAGATTGGCGTCGACCTGCGTCGCGAGGGCGTTCGCGTATTCGACAGCGCTCGACTGCGCCTGATCGCTCCCGGCCTGGGTGCCGTACCACCCGACCGCCCCCAGCGTCTGACCGAGCTGACGCGTCGACTCGCTGGCGATGTCGTTCGGGGCGAACTGGGACCGGGTCGCCTGGAACATCCCGTCGGCGAGCTGTTGAATCCTGTTCGCGGGGATCAGCGGTTCGGGGTTCTCGTAGCCGAACCAACCACCCTGGGCGAGACTGGTCATCTCCGAGAGGAACCAGAGCATCGCCGAGTGATGGTGAACCCGCGGCGTCGAATCGGTGACTTCCGGACCACCCGGACGGAATCCCGAAATCAGCTGTAACGAATCGTCACCGGCCGTTAAGGCACCGTTCTCCTGTGGTCCGCCAGCGATGAGTGCCGCGTTGATCCCAATCTGTCCGAGCGTCGAGAGCAGTTCCGAGCGAAACTCCGCCGCGAGAGCATCCGGCAGAATGTCGAAGTGCGCCTCGAAGTTTTTCGCCCACGTCACGCCCTTGAGATGCGTCCACGCCAGCGAAGAAGGGCTAACCACGCCGGAGGACTTCGAGTGGTCCCACTGGAGGGTGCTCGCGTCCGGTCGCCCGCTGTCGTCTTCGAGTACTGGCTGCTGGGTGAACGACGGATCTCCTTCGGTGAACGCAGCCATATTCAGGTTCGCGTTCCTGACCGGCGGTCGCTCCTGGTCTGCCGCCTCGAGCATCGCCGGGAACCGCCGATCGAACTGGGCTTGCTGTTCGTCGTTGTGCGGGAACAGGACGCCGTTCCCGCTCATCGCGATGTTGGCACTCATATTGTACAGGGAGTACCAGTACGAATCCCACGTCGCATCTTGCCAGCCGTACGACCTGCCCCCGTCGGTACCGTCGTTCGTTTCTTGCTCGTCGTCAGAATCGGTTGCGTCCTCTTCGTTGCCCGAACCAAAACAGCCCGCGAGCGATCCGACCGTCGCGATTCCTCCGAGACGGAGTACGTGTCGTCTGTCGAATTTCATTACGGCTGGGAAATAGAGGACGAGTAAGAAGATCGTTCTCCGACGATGCGTGGCCGGACCATTAGTCCCAAACAATTAATATCGAAGCACGAGAGATATTGCGGATCGATACTGAAAGGCGTGTGACGGGCGTGGCTACTTTGCTCCGTTTTATTTTGGGACCCGATGATGTCCCCGTTTCGGCCGGTCGAGAAACGAGTGATACCTCCGTAGAAGCGTGGACCTTTCGGGAAATAGTTCGGCACTCTCGAGAACTGGCCGCTTCCCAAGACTACTATCGATCGGGACGTGGCCCGTGAGATGAACGCTGCAGATACCGTCTCTGGTTCAGGTTCGGTGATCACCGATCGTGTACCGAGACGCTAGACGTTCTGAACAGCCGTTCGCCGCTCCCGACGGCCCTCGCGATGGTCGTCCTCGCCGTCTCGGAGACGGTCGCGTGGTGGTGGGTCGACGTCGCGGCGTGAACCCTCTCGGGATCGTTCGGAAGATCGACGGTCCCTCGTGATCCCCAAAATCGAAACGTAATTGTCGGCCCGTTCTTCTACTGCGTTGTGGCGCCCGCTCCGAAATGCCGTCGAGCCCGGACGCACAATTTTCGATCACGTCCCGTCTCGACGGTCGTTCGTTACTGCTGCACAACTGGGGAACATTCATATGTCTGTAAAGTGGTCTGGGGTCCGGGACGACGGAACGTGAAACGATGCTTCTGGACCGTGCGTGAAAACAGTCCTCTCGATCGTGCTTCGAAGCCGAACACCCCCGATCGCTATTTGCGGTTGTTCATCGTCTGTACCCCTGAGTGACCGATTTCGATCTCGTCGCGCCGGTGGCGGCACCGCCAACAACGTCGCCGCAGCAACAGCTGATTACGGCCTCGAGACTGCCGGCGTCGCGGTCGACGACCGCGAACGGAGCACCGGGTGCGCGACAGAAGTCCGACGCACTCGACGGAGCACTGATTCTGTTTCGACCCAACCAACGAGCGCGTCGACTCGGGAGCTGACGCCCGGATTCGAGACGAAGTAAAACCCGCATCCCACGTGATAACGCGCACGTAACTCCCACTGGTCGGAATCGAACGAGGGTTCTGGATTCTTCGCCAGCCGAATTCGTCTCACATTCGAGGACCAGAACTCCCAGCGCATCGAACCGGTTCAGCGGTAACCTCCCTACCTTGTGGTATGCTAACTCTTATAGAGTACTAAACGTAAGTGAGTAGTAGATAGTAACTGATGGCAGAAATAACAACGACGAACGAACCGGTTCGCGTCGGCGTCGTCGGCCTCGGCGGCATGGGGGTACAACACGCCCGATCGGTCGATTCCCTCGGGCATCGCGTCGTCGGCGGAGCTGACGTCGACCCGGGGAAGCGAGAAGCATTCAGCGAGGCGTTCGGCGCACGGACGTACGAAACGCACGAGGCACTGTACGAAGGCGAAGCGCTAGACGCCGTGCTCGTTGCGACACCGAACAAGTTCCACGAACCGACGGCCGTGGCGGCCCTCGAACGCGGGGTAGACGTGCTCATCGAGAAGCCACTGGCGCACACGCTCGAGAGCGCCGAGCGGATCGCCCGGGCGGAACAGGCGGCCGAGGGGTTCGGAATGGTCGGCTTCCACAACCGATTTTCGCCGGCGACGACCGTGTTCAAGGAGTATCAGGCGAACGGTGCGTTCGGCGACGTGACGCACGTACAGGTTCACACCGTTCGACGTCGCGGCATTCCCGGGCGAAATTCCTGGTTCACGGACCCAGAACTCGCCGGCGGCGGCGCACTGATCGATATTGGCGTTCACGCGATCGATCTTGCACTCTACGTGCTTGGATTCCCTCGAGTGGTCGAAGCGACGGGGATCAGCCGCTCCGAATTCGGCTGGCGGTCGAAGTACGTCGACCCCGACCGGCCCGAGTCGAACGACTTGGACGGGAACGAGACGTCTTTCGAAGTGGACGACTCCGCCAGCGCGTTCATCCGGACCGCAGACGATCGCACGGTCAGCGTCGAGGTAGCGTGGGCGGCCTCGCAAACACCGCGTAACGATGTTATCGTCCGGGGAACAGACGGCGGCGCGGCGTTCGAACTCGGCGGCGACTCGCTCACAATCCACCACACGAGCACTCGCGGAACGCCTCACTATCGGACGTCCGAAATCACGGCCACGCCACACCGCACGCCTCACGAAACGCAACTCGAGATGTTCCTCGAGTCCGTCGTAACCCGCGAACCCCCGGCGTGTAATACGTTCGACCAGGGGCTGGTCGTCCAGAACGTCGTCGACGCGGTCTATCGCTCTGCGGAGGCCGGGTACTCGATATCGCTTGCCCGTACGGACGAGGAAGTGCCAGCCTGACTTGTCCAGAGCCAGCCATATTTCACCGCCCGTCGATCGGTCGAGATCGTTCCGGGTCGCGGCGTTCAGTCACGAACTCCGGCCGGTAGTCCGCACGGTACGATCGGTTCGACCGCCAACTGTCTCTAGAAGATATTTAGACCAGAGATATACTGCACTGGTGACAATGCGTAGCTCCTGTAACACTGACGCTACTGACGATTCCGTCGTTCTCGTTGCGCTCTGCGTTGTCCTCCCAGTACCGATATCCGGTGTGCAACGACCAAGACATAGTTCGGCTGACGAGGACGGCAGCGTGCGTACTTCGCCCGAATCCACCGGATACTCGTTCAATGAGCGACTCAGTTGTTCGCACTCGGCCGTCCGCTCGGAGGACGTCGATTATTCTGTGCGCCCAGGCATCTCCGCTCTCCACTCGAGCGTGAGTGGTACGGGTATCGTCTTCTGCAAACGCATGTTCGACGATGAACAGCTGATCGCGGTTGACAAGGTTATATCCAGAAGACAGGCACGTCAGAAATAATCGCTTGGAGTTCTCATTCAGAGATAGTACTTCGCAACCACTCCTTGTGGACTGGCCGTTCAACACAGTGGGACTAATGAGAGGTGAACGAACACATCCCGTCGTAATCACGATTGCACCCACTCTCAATCTGGAATTCCAGTCCATCGAAGCGATACCAGACGCCCACAACGACACAATCAGTTTCAGAACTA
Source organism: Natrinema salaciae (assembly GCF_900110865.1). NCBI lineage: Archaea > Methanobacteriati > Methanobacteriota > Halobacteria > Halobacteriales > Natrialbaceae > Natrinema > Natrinema salaciae. The sequence continues at coordinate 317,070 of NZ_FOFD01000005.1, read as the reverse complement.
ACCCCAGTATCTGCTGGCAGTAGTGACTGGTTCTTCCATTCGTTGCTGTCCACTCGGGCGGAGATTCTATATTCTCCAGCGGTACGCCCCCACGTACATTCGACTGCCTCCCCGTGGACGACGTTTCCGTCTTTCCCACCAATAACGTGTGAAGAAGAGTGTACTTGTGCACCGTCCCGTTTGACTCGTACATCGAACTCGTGCGATTCGCTGTCAAAGTTACCAACGTCAAGAAACCCTAACCGAATCGAAGAATCATCTAAGAGAGACAAGCAACCACCGCCAAACACACTCACCGAAGCACCGGCAGTCGCAAGAAATGTGCGTCGATTCACACTACAAATTTGCGTAGGAGCTATTAAATATTTTACTAAATTATATAACTTATTTTCTAACTCAATTCTCATCCCACTCAGAATACATATTATTAATACAGCCTTCCTCGTGCGGTCGAGTAGTGTCAGTTGCTCTGCCCGTTGAATCCCCGTTCGACCACGATAGGTACTTCACGTTCACCGTTAACGGCGAGACCCACAACGGGAGTATCCACTTCCTCACCCACTACGCCGAGAAGCCAGATTTCGTCGAAGTCCTACGGAGCGCCTTCTTCCGAGACAAGACCTACGGCGACAACCGCGCTGATTGGTATCAGAACACTACCTCATTCTACGCGTGGGTTAAGGCCCATATGCTCCGGCTCGCGTGGGACTGCCGCGAACGCCTCCTCCACGAATTTCTCCACGCGCACCCCAGTGTCTGCCGCGACTTCGGATTCCCAGTCGCTCACAACCGTGATACGAGCGGTGCGCCAAGCCAGTCGCGGCTCTGGGAGATGTAGAACGAGGAGTTCACCGACGTACAGCGCGAGTTCGTGCGGACGGCTACTGAGGAAGCCCTCGCCTTCGCTCGTGAGCAGGGCATTCCCGTTCCAGACCCAGTGTTCCGTCCCGAGGAACGCGACATCACTTCGAGGCGGAGCGAACAGCGGCTCGTCGCTGAGAAAACCAAGGAGGTCTGGAAACAGGCCAAGCCGTTCGTCACAGATGCGTTCTATCTGAACCGGGCTGACAACACCGTGGTTCACGAGCACGCGTACATGGGGATGCGCGAGAACATGTGCGCCCAGAGCGGCCAGCACTCCTTCTACATCGCTTCGTGTTCGCGTGCGTACTGTACAACGTCTGGCGGCTCGTGGACTTGCTGGTGAAACTCGCCATCGATGGCGAGAATGCGACGTATGCACCGCGTGTAGACGCGAATCAGTTCTTGACGGTAGCAAAGAAATACTACGCCCTCGACCCGCCGGACTAACGCCGTTGGGGGGTCAGGTGTCTGCTTACCACTGAGCGGCGGCGCTGTTCTGCGTTCCTTATTTCAGGCGATTACTGACTGTTTCTGAATCGCCGCCCTCAACGTTTTCTCAGGACGTTTTCGTATGGAGGGAGTATGTCGCAAAGAGCCCCGGTTCAACCGATTATTTGGTCACATGCCTGCCTTCTATTATATCAGGTCGTCCGATTCACTATCAGTTTCTTGTAGTGGCAGCTATATGTTCTCTGGGCACCTATCGGGGGTAGGGATCAGAGATGAGTTCGAAAACTGTCGCGCCCGCTGACGTCGTTAGCGGGCAGAAAGTCGAGGTAACGTCGAAGAAAGAATGGCTCGGAGGGGTGATCGGCGGTCTCGTCGGCGGTGTCGCTATGGGGCTATTGATGCTGTCGGGGATGCCCGACGCCATGGAGATGGCCATTCCGGCGCTGTTTGGCCAGGAAGGAGTGGTCGCAGGATGGGGAATCCACCTATTCAACAGCGTGCTCTTCGGTCTGGTCTTCGTGACACTGTTGACGCGCCCCCGCATCAGGGGACACGTCGAAAACCGATGGCGGGTACTCGGCGCGAGTCTCTTCTATGGCGCGGTACTATGGATCGTTGCTGCCGGCGTCGTAATGCCCGTGTGGCTGAACGTGATCGGGTTCGCCGGCGCACCCCCGCTTCCGAATCTCGCTCTTCCGAGCCTGATCGCACACTTGGCGTATGGCCTCGTCCTCGGCGGGACGTATCTGGTCCTGCGTCGGTGAATCATCCTGTCACATCTTGAGCCAACAATCTCAGTCGAAAGAACGGGGCGTATGGAGACGGTCGATCACGATTACAGGCGACCGAACGAGTCCGTTGACGGACGGTCTCACCATCTCGGATGGTCCGATCGAACTCCTCGAGAAACGCAACCCGTTTCCGAACCGCAGTGACAGCCATCTCGAAATCGACAACCAGTTCGTCGACGGTCATCGAACCATCGAGCACCTGGAGCGCTTCGAGTCCGCGGTCGTATCGGGTCGTCGGCTCTTGGACGCCGTCCTCGATTGGCGCGGTCACCCCGTCCGCTCCGCACGGTCGACCGAGCCTTCGTTCGCGAAGGTAGCAACCTGGTCGTCGTCGGACCGGTCGATCTGCGCCACGAGTTCAGCCCGGGAAACATCGTAGTTCGGACCGGCCTGTACGAGCATATCCGTGTCCACATTCTCGTCGCAACCCGCAATCGGTTTGAACGGGACTCCGTCCTCGTTGCTGTGTTCGATCGAAGTGCCGGACCGCCGAATGGCGTTATGGAGAAAGTATATCCGCGGCAAGCCCTTCATATTCGGTACTTGGTAGTGAGCTATGAATAATAATATGAACGACGACCCTCCCGAAGACGCTCCAGCCGGTAGTCCCGGCGAGGAGGGTGACGACGTCGAGACCGTCGAGGATCTCGGTAGCGACGTCGAGGTCGGTCCGGACGTCGAGATCAACGAAGCGGTCGCCGAAGACGACCTCCTCGGCGGCCTCGAGATCGACTCCACCGAGGAGATCGAGGTTCCGGAACGGCTCGTCGATCAAGTCATCGGACAGGATGAAGCGCGAGAGATCATCATCAAGGCGGCCAAGCAGCGCCGCCACGTCATGATGATCGGCTCGCCGGGGACCGGGAAGTCGATGCTGGCGAAGGCGATGAGTCAGCTGCTTCCCCAAGAGGATCTACAGGACGTCCTGGTCTATCCCAACCCGGGCGACGACAACGAGCCGAAGGTCCGGACCGTTCCCGCCGGAAAGGGCAATCAGATCGTCGACGCCCACAAGGAGGAAGCTAACAAGCGCAACCGGATGCGCTCGATCCTGATGTGGGTCGCCATCGCAGCGATCCTCGCCTACACGATTCTGGCGGGGGCCTCGCTCCTGCTCGGTCTCCTTGCGGCAGGGATCATCTGGTTTATCTTTCGGAATCTGAGCCAGGGCTCGGATGCGATGGTACCGAACTTGCTGGTCAACAATGGCGATCAGCGCACGGCACCGTTCGAAGATGCAACAGGTGCCCACGCCGGTGCACTGCTGGGCGACGTCCGTCACGACCCCTTCCAGTCCGGTGGCATGGGGACCCCGAGCCACGAACGGGTCGAACCCGGTTCGATCCATCAGTCCAACAAGGGCGTGCTGTTCCTCGACGAGATCAACACGCTCGATATCCAGACCCAGCAGAAGCTAATGACGGCGATTCAGGAGGGCGAGTTCTCGATCACGGGCCAGTCCGAGCGCTCCTCGGGCGCGATGGTTCAAACTGAGCCCGTCCCCTGTGACTTCATCATGGTCGCTGCCGGGAACCTCGACGCCATGGAGAACATGCACCCCGCGCTCCGCAACCGGATCAAGGGGTACGGCTACGAGGTCTACATGGACGACACCATCGAGGACACCCCCGAGATGCGGCGCAAGTACGCCCGCTTCATCGCCCAGGAGGTCGAACGCGACGGCCGTCTGCCCCACTTCACCGACGACGCCGTCGAGGAGATCATCCTCGAGGCCAAGCGTCGCTCGGGCCGCAAGAATCACCTGACGCTGCTGTTTCGTAGCCTCGGTGGGCTGGTCCGCGTTGCAGGTGACATCGCTCGCGCGGAGGATCGGGAGTTCACGACTCGGGACGACGTTCTGCGGGCGAAGGACCGGTCGCGCTCGATCGAGCAACAGCTCGCCGACGACTACATCGAGCGCCGCAAGGACTACGAGCTGCAGGTCAACGACGGCGGCGTCGAGGGCCGCGTCAACGGCCTCGCCGTCATGGGCGAGGACTCGGGCATCATGCTTCCCGTTATGGCCGAGATCGCCCCCGCACAGGGCGGCGGGCAGGTGATCGCCACCGGCCAGCTCAAGGAGATGGCCGAGGAGTCGGTCCAGAACGTCTCCGCGATCATCAAGAAGTTCTCCGACGTGGACCTCTCGGAGAAAGATATCCACATCCAGTTCGTCCAGACCGGCGAAGGCGGTGTCGACGGCGACTCCGCCTCCATCACCGTGGCGACCGCCGTCATCTCCGCGCTGGAGAACATCCCGGTCGACCAGTCGGTCGCCATGACTGGATCGCTATCAGTCCGCGGTGACGTGCTCCCGATCGGCGGGGTCACCCACAAGATCGAAGCCGCCGCGAAGGCCGGCTGCACGAAGGTCATCATCCCCGAGGCGAACGAACAGGACGTGATGATCGAAGACGAGTACGAGGAGATGGTCGAGATCATCCCCTGTTCGAACATCAGCGAGGTCCTCGACGTCGCCCTGATGGGCGAACCGAAGAAGGACTCGCTGGTCGACCGACTCAAGTCGATCACCGGCACGGCGTTCGAACAGAACGCCGTTGGCTCGAACCCGAATCCCCAGTAACTGACCCGGTCGCACAGTCGGGTGTGTCACAGACGGTTTCTGTGACTCATTTTCCCACTCCCGTCGAACAGAGGGCGCGAATGGAGCACGAGAGGTACCACAGTCTTCAAACGCGCCGATCGCTCAGTACGGGTCAAATAGGAACGGAACGGCACTCGGTCTCTCCGATAGCTGTCAAAAGCTGCATGCTGAACGGAGAGGCGGTAGTCCGCGGGGAACTTTTCCTGGATATCAAGCAGTGTTTCCACCCTAATCTTCATCACCCACCCCATGTTATTCCTCCACATGGTCGCCACACCTGTGGGGAGAACGCTCGACGAGAACGGTGACCCTATCCCCGGGAGCGGTCTCGAGGTCGATCCCGATGGCGATCTTGCGGAGAAACTCCGGGAACGGACCGGACCCCTCGTTTCTAATCCCGTGACTCGGGAATGGGTCGCCGAACTTGAACCCCCCGAGGACACGGGGGGCGAGTATCACAGCGCGCTCTACCTGAGCGCTGGAGAAGGGCCACCGGAACACTACCACGTAGGGTACGAGGAAACCTTTGAAGGCATCTCGGGCGAACTGACGGTCGTCGTCGAAGGAACCCCTCACCGCGTTTCGGCGGGAGATTCACGCACCGTGCCCGCCGGAACGGTTCACAAACCCCGCTACGATGGCGACCGTTTCGCCGCGGCTATCGGCACAGTCAAACCACCTGGAAAGGCACTCCCGCTCATCAGGACGTTATTCGGCCTCGCTCACGAAGGGAACGTGAGTGACTCGGGACAGCCGACGGTTCTCCAGGGCATGGTGTTGACCGACGAGTTAGCAGACGATACGGTGTTCGTGTCGCCCCCTCCGGCCGTGACCCGCCTATTGGCGACCGTCCTCGCGCCGGTTGGCCGTCGATTCGGTTATCGAACGACGTATGCGAAGTACGAGGGACCGGAATTTTGGGAACGACACGTAGAACAACCCTCCTTGTGACGATCCCGGATGCAGAACTCGGCCCAGTCACGAACTGTCTATTGTCGGCTCGCTGTGGACGATAATCCGGGTCGCTGGTTGCTGAATACAGAGAAAGTATCAGACAAGTGATTACGATCAGGTTCACGCACGTTCGTCCTCATTCACAGCGATGACCGATCAGGCCGTGGGCTATCAGTCCGAACCAGTCTGGCCGGCCCCCAGTAGACGACGACAGCAACCGTCGTGAAAGCGAGGAGTCCGACGAACGTGAGGCTCGCTGGATCGGAATCGAGTATCGGAAACATCCCCTGCGACCAGTTAAACGAGGTGTGGAACAGAAGGGCAGGGAGAAGGCTGGCGTTCGTGTTGTTGTACACCCACGTCATGAGCACGGAGAGCAGCGTGATAGAGACCGCGAACCCGAGAAACGGATTCTGGTAGTAGATCGTCTCGCTCGGGATGAAAAACAGTGGAATGTGCCAGACGGCCCAGACGAGACCGACAGCGAGCCCACCACCAAGTGCCGTGAATCGATCTTGTAAGGGGTCAAGGAGGTACCCTCGCCAGCCGAACTCTTCTTGGACGGGACCACCGAGAAAGAAGATGACACCGAACGCGATCGGAAGGACGATCGGATTGTCCGTCCAAGGGAACGATAGCGAAGCGTCCGTGGCAATTGCGACGCCGAGTGCGGTGAAGACAATGATAGGGGAGAGGAACAGCGCCGGGATCACCCACCGTTTCGGGAAGTTGCGGCGAACCGCACGTCGCGCGAGACGTCGAGCCCCAGATATACCGTTCGTGTATGTGACGAGGACGAAGGCAGCAACGGTCGGGCCAAACGCACCCAGTTCGGGAAGCGCAGGGACGCTCTCCACGAGTCCTTCGGCGGCGAGAGCCTTCGGTCCCCAGAACCCCCACGACCAGCCAAACGTCAACAAGAGAAACACGCCGATCTTCCGCCTCCCTCTCTGTACAGAGTTCGTCGGTAGCTGCTCAGCGGTCATAGTCAATTATGATGCTAATCTCACTTAACGGTATAGTACCAGATACTGAGAGGCGATCGATCGGACCAGCGGAACGGTCCAGCGTCTTCTCTGTCCCGAGTTCTCTATTAGTGCAGGCAAGTTGTTGACCGATACGCGCCCTCCGTTCAGTAGCGTCGAAACAAACTGGTAAAAACTGTTAGAAAAGTGGTAGCAATACAGAGCGTGGATGCAACACGACAGCCGCGTTCTGTTCCGTCCGAATCGACTGAACCAGCTGAAAATTAGACCCGTGAATGGGACAATCGGAACCTCTTGGATCAGTTCGACGGCGAAGCAGTCCGGGACCCGTGGGCGTCCAGACAGTCTAGGACAGCATCACGAAGGGCCGCTTCGCGCGGGTCGTCCCAGATGCGGGTGCCCATCCGATTGGGGGCATACGCAAATCCTACCCCTCGCTCGGGATCGGCGAAGGCAAACGCTCCGCCTGCGCCTGGCGCGCCGAACGCTGCCGAACTGCCGAACGAATAGCCCGCGAACGGTTTCCAGTAGCCCAGCGAGTAGAGCGTCTCAGTCTTCAGTACCATATCGGTCGAGCCACCTGGCGGTGGGGGAGGCGTGAATCTGAGTTCGTCGAAAGTTGCCGCGTCCAAGCCAACAATATCACCGCCGACAGCGAGGTCGCCGTAGAGCCGTGCCAGATCCCGGACCCGACCGATACCGTTTCCGGCGGGAATCTCGTGCTGTCGCCATTCGGGCGCGTTCAACGCTGCCGGGCTCGACATCTCGAACGGGCTCAACGCGCGTGTCGTGAGCGACCACGGGTTGGCCAGCGAGAGGAGCATCCGCGGCGGAAACCCCTGGATATTCGTGAGGAGATCCCTGACGCCGAACGATTCTACCTCCGCGACTCGTTCGGAATCGACGGCCCGCGGTAGGCCGATATAGAACTCGGCGTCGAGCGGCGACAGGAGTTCCTGCTGGAGGTACGTCGGGAGCCGCCGTCCCTCGGGATCGGCCTGCCGGAGCACTTCGCTCGCGTACCATCCCAGTGAGAACGCGTGGTAGCCGTGTCGAGTCCCGGGCGTCCAGTCGGGGTCCTTCGCGGCGAGCCGGTCGAGAAGGGACTGCCGATCAGCGAGATCCGCAGGGGTCAGCCTCCCGTCGATAGCAGCAACACCGGCTCGGTGATTCAGCAGGTCACGGATGGTAACGTCGTCTTTGCCGTTGACGCCGAAAGCTGGCCAGTACTCAGCAACCCGGTCGTCGAAGTCGAAGAGTCCAGCGGAGTGGGCGTGAGCCATCCCAGCAGCGGCTACTCCCTTCGTCGCTGAAAAGACCAGTACGAGCGTCTCCTCGGTCCACGGGGCTGTGCAATCAGTGTCGCGGTACCCACCCCAGAGATCGACGACGTTCTCACCATTGTGGTACGCCGCGACCGCGGCCCCGAGTTCGTCGCCGCGGGTGAAATTATTCTCGAAGGCCCTCCGAACGGGTTCGAACCCGGATGCGACGGACCCACCAATCGGCGGGTCTTCACGGCTCATGGGCATCTCTAGTGTAACGTGCAGGCCTCATTGTTGTTGTCCAGCGACCCGGACGTCAGTGTGGTGCGTTCTTTACAGGTAATAAGCATAAGTCTACTCCTCCAATCGGGGGCTGCTCGATCTGGGTACGCAACCAGCTGTACCGATCGATTCAACCAACGTGAATCGATGCGTGGTCCACTACTGCATTCGCGCCGGGGATTTTGCAGTTGCTCGACTATTTCTCGAGTTGCTGTCAGTGACACGGTGTGAGACGTAGAGGTGGGTTCAGCACGATGACCGAATGTGTGTCACCTGAAACCGATGAACCAGACGTTCGAGAGATATGCAGATGTACCGGGACCATTTGACGAACGAGACCACGATATTGGCCGTATTGTAGTCCTCCAACTTCACACGCATCGCTGAAGTGGACTTCGAGTAGGACTGCTACCAAATCCTGATAATTTACAGACGGCCTCGAGAACACAGAATCGTATATTTATCCATAGTGACTGGTACATTCGCTTCGTACTGTAGTAGTGTATGAATTATTCAAGAGAAACGTTGGCGGTTGTCCAACTGCCCACCCACGAGTTGTAGAAGCGATCAACTCGCGTGTTCAAGCTATAACACCACTTTTCGATCAGATCTCGGTCGACATCGTCGAGCTGATCGCTCGGCCGGAGTCGAGAGACGACGATCAGGCAGCCGTCGCCGTCGACGCGAAACACCGTCTCGGAGAATGTGATTCGGTAACGTGGGTATGGTTACCATATCTTTTTTAAGGATTCCGTATATTACAATTTCATGGCGTTGAACGACTCTGCGTACGACTTCGTGCTCGTCGGTGCTGGCTCGGCGGGCTGTGCGCTGGCACATCGACTATCGGCCGATCCGGACGCGGACGTCCTGTTGCTCGAGGCCGGGCATCCGGACGAGAAAGAGGAGATCCACGTCCCAGCACTGTTTCCGAGCCTGTTCAAGACCGAATACGACTGGGACTATCACACGGCACCCCAGTCCGAACTGAACGACCGGGTGATCTACGTCCCCCGCGGGAAGATGCTGGGCGGCTCCAGTTCGATCAACGCGATGATCTATATCCGCGGGAACGCATACGACTACGACACCTGGGCCGACTTAGGCAACGAGGGCTGGGGATATGACGAGATGCTGGAGTACTTCAAGCGCTCCGAGCACTTCGAGCCGGGCGACTCGGAGTACCACGGCCAGGGTGGCCCGCTGAACGTTGCCGACCCGGCTGACCCCCACCCCGTCTCGAGCCAGCTCGTCGAGGCGGCAGTCGAGGTGGGCCACGTCCGGAACGACGACTTCAGCGGCGAACAACAACAGGGGGTCGGCCACTATCACGTCACTCAGAAGGACGGCCAGCGGTGCAGCGCGGCGAAGGCATTCATCACCCCTATCCTCGACCGGGACAACCTGACCGCGGAGACGGGCGCGCAGGTGACGGAGATTCGCTTCGAAGGCGACCGTGCGGTCGGGGTGACCTACGAGCAAGACGGCACCACTCACGAGGCCGACGCAGCCCAGGAGGTCATCGTGAGCGCCGGTTCGATCAACTCTCCGCAGCTCCTCATGCTCTCGGGCATCGGCCCGGCCGATCACCTCGCCGAGCACGGCATCGAGGTGCAGACCGACCTCCCAGGCGTCGGTCGGAACCTCCAGGATCACCTGTTCTCCTTCGTCATCCACGAGCGGACGGCTGGGCCGGACGAACCCGCGCCGTCCTCGAACATTGGGGAGGCCGGCGGGTTCACCTACGTAGATGACGACGCGCCGGCGCCGGACCTCCAATACCACTTCGCGCCGGTGTACTTCATGGAGAACGGGCTCGGCAACCCCGACGAGGGTGTGGGCTTCTCCGTGGGTGCGACGCAGGTCCGCCCCGAGAGCCGCGGTCGAATCACGCTCGCCTCTGCCGACCCCTTCGAGGACCCGGTGTTGGATCCGAAGTTCCTCACCGAGGACACGGACTGGGAGATAATGGTCGAAGGGGTCAAGCGCGCCCGCGAGATCGCCCGTGCGGACGCGATGGACGAGTACCGCGGACCGGAAGTCTGGCCGGGCGAGGACGTGACCACCGACGAGGGGATCCGCGAGCACATCCGCGAGACGGCCCACACCGTCTATCATCCCGTCGGAACCTGCAAGATGGGCGACGACGACATGGCCGTGGTGGACGACTCCCTCCAGGTCCACGGGGTCGAGAACCTGCGCGTCGTCGACGCCTCGATCATGCCGACGCTCACCAGCGGGAACACCAACGCTCCGACCATCGCCATCGCCGAGAAGGCCGCCGACATGATCAAATCGGAAGTCGCGACGCCCGCGGACGACTAGGGGGCTCGCGACCGACGCGAACATCCCCGGCTCGCCCTGCCACGAGTTTGGCGCGTTCGAACCGAATGGAACGGCCTTGTTGAAACCCACAGTCGGTGATAGGTTTCAGCAGCTGGGCTCACTACAGAGCGCGAATGTGGCACAGATTGAGAGGCGCTCTACAAGGGGAGTGGTCGGTCAGTACAGGCGAGAGACATAGCGACGAAACTGATTAAAACCCAATGATCATGAACACTATAATATAGGATATCAATCCAAAGAGAGCGACGGCCCCCATCCAGACAAAGATTATGAGCCCCGCCTGTCTTCCGGTTATCTTGTCCCCTTCGAGGAATTTACTAAATTGGGCAAGGACATCGTCAAGCGCCATAGGTGATCTTAATTGGTGATCTGTAAAAAGGTAACTCAATTCTTGAACCAGAGACGATTGTTCAGTGTGCAGGTCTACCGAATGACTGGTTCAGTGGCTTCAATGTGAAACAAACGAAGCCGCTGTGCTGAACCCTCCTCTGTCTTCAGCAGACTGTTCCTAACAGATACTGCATAGTTAGATGTCTGCTCCAGTAACGCCTTCGTATGCTTATCTCTGACCTCGACGCCGTCACGCAGAAACGAGTATTCGCCAGCAACGTTGGAGAGCGTTTTCCAGCAGGTTCTGGAAGAGTTGGCGGAGTTGGCTGGCGTCACCTCTGACAGTCGGTAGCGATTCAGCAGTGATTTCGACACCGGTTTCGTTGATCCGGATATCGAGATCCGTCAAAACATCGTCCAGCACTGACTCGAGATTGATCGAATCGAAGGACTGTTCCTGTGTTTCGACTCTGAAGTACGTCAACAGCCCTCAATCATCGCCTCCATCTTCTCGGCACCGTCGCGCTTCGGGCGTCTTCCCGGCTACTCTCCCCCTGTTGGCCTCGCGCTGGGCCTCCGCGCCCGGACGAATGACTCGAGTTCGTCGAACAGGGGGTCGGCCTCGTCCTCGTCGAGCGGGTTCCGTGCCGGCTCGCGCTCGGAGATTGGGAATCGAAGTACGACGGCGGATTCTCAGGCGCGTAATCGGAGTGCCAGAACGGGACACGCTCGGCCAGCGCCAAGGTGACGAACGCACCCTGGTCAATCGAGTCGTAGCCGTCGCCGTCGTCGTAGACGACGGTCTCACCGTGCAGCGAGTGATCGGAGAATGCGACGCACTCGCCCGTCAGTTCGGCGCTGTCGCGCTCGTGGAGAGGGATCGCCACCCAGTCGTCCGTTTCAGGATGGGCGGGGCGATCGTGGTGGCTCGCGTACTCGACGATGCCGTCCAGCGGAATGAGATCGGTTCGAGCCTGCTCGAGGTCGTCACGCGCCGGCGAACAGAGCGTCGCCGTCGAGAGATCAAAATCGTCGATCGCGCTCTCGAAGAGAAGAGGGACATGTCGCCCGAATTGGAGCACGCGGTCCTAAATCGTCCTGTTGCCGTAATGGTTGGTTCGGGTCGAAATCGGCTGCCTGTCCGCTCGACACTGATTCGCTCGACAGTATGACGTCACCAACAGTACTTGGCCTCGAGAATCGACGAGTCGATCGACCGCTAGCTGCCACGCTCGGTCAACGAATTCGGGATCAGCGGTCGCCGGCCAGATTGCCCAAGATATCCTCAAGCGGACCCAGCGGAACAGCGAGAGGGTTTCGTTCACGAAGTCAGGAGAGCGGTCGAAGCCGGAACCGCTACAGCAGCACGTTTTTACGAGACAGTAGCCTCACTGGTGGTGTGGGACGCTATCATCCGGGAAAACACGACTCGTTCATCAAATGCGATACGCCCCGATGCGGGGCAAGCAACGCACCAGAGGGATCTGCAGAATACGATACGGAATGTTGGCGGTGTGGCGACCCCCTCGGTGGGAAACCCGAACCGGGTGACGAGGTTTCCGTCGACATCGTCGATGAGAAAGCCGACGGAACGCTCGTCTGTAAAACGGAGAGCGGATTCGTCCTCTTCCTCGAGGAGGAAAGCACGGCAATCGAGGCCACGGTCCGAGTGACGTCCGTCGACGAGACGTACGGGGAAGCGGAACTCGTCGAACCGGGATCGTAACCTCGTCAGTTACGTTTAAATCATACGACATATGTATCGCGTCGACAACGATCGAAGCCAATAGTCAGCGTTGCTCGAGACCGACGTACGACCCCAGCTGCCGACCGACCTCGTCGACGAGCCTTTCGTCGAGTACACCGAGCTCGCGATCGACTCGAGTCGCGTCGACGGATGCGACCGCCCACGGGAGAATCGAGCTGTCTTTTGGGAGCCCACCATCGACGAGATCATCGTCATCGATCGGAACGCGCTCGTCGTACCACGTTTTCGTCGAGAGCGGTAGTGTGATGTACTGGTTGCCGTGAAATGGTGTCTCGTCCGTACCGACGATCAGCCAGGGTCGACTGGCATCCTCACCCTTGAATGGATCGGCCGCAAAGACGATCGCTCCTCGGTCGGATATCATTCGTTTGCTCGTCCGCTCGTTTCGGTCCACTGGTCGCGATCCTCTTCGCCGTATAGTTCGTTGAATCGCTGAACCGTCCGATAGAACTGATGGGCACGACGAAGTCGTTCCGTGTCGTCCGTGATGGCCCAGTACGAGCCCTTGTGGCGGACGAGGTCCTGCTCCTTCAGCCGGTTGAGTACCGTCGAGATCGAGTTCTCGTTGACATCCGCTCGGTCGGCGATCGTCGACGCCTTCCATGCCTTCTCCCTATTCTCGTAGCGGAACTGGAGCACTCGTTCGGCGTTGCTCGGTCCCTCGAATTCCTCGGGAGCGCGTTCCTCAAAGTCCTCGATATCGATCGACATAGGCAGATCAACGAGCCGTATCGATAAAATCGTATCCGCAGTACTGTTAATATGACATGTATGACTGTATGATCTGTATCTTATGTACTCAAGCTCCATCTCGAGTAGCCGATTCTGCAGCGAACGCAATACAGTGAACGTCGTGTAACCCGGCGTCGTCTTCCCATGCCTCGTAGTCATCAAGCAGACTATCGAGATCACGTTCGCGGCGGACGAGCTCCTGCAGACGGGTGGCGGTAATCTGGGACGACGTCTGTGACGAAACAGATCTCGTTCCGTCGATTTCGATAAGCCACGTTGGTTCTGTGGTACGCAGTCGATACACGGTGACCGAAACTACTGGGAGAAGTGCAGGTGAATCGGAAGGGGAACCCAACGGTTTCACCAGGTGATCCATTTTCACTAGATAGCTTTATCGTGGTTCTTGCTGGCATTCCACACGGTGTTCATCAATGGGACAAGAGTGGACCATCAAGGGAGACTACGTTGAAGCCTGCAACTGCGATGTTGCATGCCAATGTGTGTGGATGGAATCACCGGACGATGATGTCTGTACCGTCTCACTGGCATGGCACATCGAGGAGGGAAACTACGGCGATGTCGATCTGAGTGGGGTAGATGTCGGCATGCTCATTTCGACCGATGAGGGGGTCATGTTCGCCCCCGAGACGGAGTGGGACATCGTGCTACTCCTCGACGAGACGGCCAACGACGACCAGCGCGAGGCGCTCGAGGACATCTACTCCGGCCGCGCCGGTGGCATCTGGGCGCCCGTCGCTGATACACACGTCCGATCCGCCGACGTCACAACCGTTCCGATCAGCTTCTCGCGGGACGGAACAGACTTCTCCGTCGAGATCGGGGATGCCATCGAAATGAACGCGAGCGGTGCGGTCGGATTCAACGAGGAGGTCGGTACGATCTCACCCCACCCCCTGACGAAGAGTACAGAGGTACAGACTGGGAAGTCAACCACGGCCACCGTCACCTACGATGACCAGTTCACGTGGGACGTCTCCGGAAACAACACGTACCTCGGCGACTTCGAATTAGCGAACTCCTGAGGGCGGTACGACAGCGAGATAGCCGATCAATCATGGGGACACACGACGCAGTCCGGGATCGAATCACCCGCCGGCGCATCCCGATTATCGCGCTCGGTACCTCCGTAATCGCGCTGCTCGCGTGGGCAGCAGTCGTTGGACGCTGGCTCCCGATGCCTCGCGGACAAACGGGTATGCAAATGCACATGTCCGACCCGGGGGCACCGGAGGCGATGGCTCTCTCGAACGGGTTGACTGGTATCAGTCTGTACCTGCTCATGTGGGGGGTAATGATGATCGCCATGATGTACCCGTCGTCGGTCCCGCTCTTCCGGCTATACGCCGAGACACTCGAGGGAACGACGGCCGCAGGCAAAGCAACGCGAGTTGGGGGGTTTATCGGGACGTACGCGCTCGTTTGGACGGTAACAGGAGTTGTCCCGCTTGTTGTCAATGCGATAGTGCCGATCGTCAGCCTCGCGAACGCCCACGGCGGACTCCTGATGGGCGGGTCGTTGCTACTCGTATCGGGGTACCAGCTCTCGTCATACAAATACCGGTGTCTGCGGTATTGCCGATCACCGCTCGGATTCCTTCTGGGCCATTACCGGCCGGGGGTGCGTGGTGCCGTTCGGATGAGCTGGCAGTTCAGCGTCTTCTGTATTGGGTGTTGTTGGGCGCTGTTCGCGTTCATGGTGATCGTGGGCTCGATGAATATCGTCTGGATGGCGCTCATCGCGATCGTGGTCTCGCTCGAACGGACGGTTGCGTGGGGTGAGCGACTGGCACGTGGGGTCGGTATTCTTGCTGGTATTGGTGGCAGTGTCGTTATCGCGATGTCACTGGTCTAGGACAGCCTTTCGTCTGATACGCATGCACCCTTACGCTAAATAAGCGAATCGCAAGTCAGGATTCCGGCTCGAGAATCCGATCACGTCTATCAGATGCCCCGTGCTAAATACAACGGATGTGTCTTTCGGGAGGGCTCAAAACGATTCCTCTGGTTCCTCGCTTTGCTCGCCGAGCGCTGGCGGCGTGCGATCACTGTAGCCTTTCCGTCCGATGGCGCCTTCAGCGACGTTGCTGAAGATGGCTGTACGGGCTTCCGTAGCCGAATCGAACTGCTCTTCAGGCACCGGACTCAGCACCTCCGCAAGCGTCTGTTCGCCGTTTTGGAACCGGAGGACTGAACTCCCGTGTGCCTCGACCAGTTCTTCGCACGTCGTCGGATACTCGTGTTGATCGAGCTGGTGGGCGAGGGAGCCGAATTCGATCCCGAGCGCTCTGACGTGTTCGCTATCGGTTGGGTCGGACATTACGGAAGATTCTACATCATCGATCATAATAAATACCGCGCGTGATTTCTCGACCTGCTTAGTTCGTTTCAGGTGACGATTGCGCGCCTCGTATACGGCAGATCTCGCTCGAGTTACCGAGTTACCGTCGAAAGCGGCACGTTGAATAGAGCGGAAGGGACGGTCAAACGTATTTGTGTATGGGGGTGGCAGCGTTCCCCATGCCCACAATCGAATTTGAGGGTGAAACGATCGAAGCCAACACCGGGGACGACCTCCGTGGAACACTCCTCGATGCGGGGCTCACCACTCACAACGGGAAAGCCCAATATACGAACTGTCGCGGCAATGGGATCTGCGGAACGTGTGCTGTCGAAATTGTAGAAGGCGAGGTCGCTGATCCCACGGAGAAAGAGCTCCGCCGTCTCAAACTCCCACCTCACAGTCCCGACTCCGAACTCCGGTTAGCGTGCCAACTCCCGATTGAGGATGACCTCGTCGTTCGGAAACACCCGGGCTACTGGGGCCAGAAAGTCGAACACGATGACTCGTGACTATCGTGGATCATCCGCGCGACGTCTCTCGCACGGGAGTCGGGACGAAACGGCGGACCCGCCCGACGGGATCGGGTTGGTCGAGTCGATTCGCGAACGGACG
The DNA here is from genome assembly GCF_900110865.1 of Natrinema salaciae. NCBI lineage: Archaea > Methanobacteriati > Methanobacteriota > Halobacteria > Halobacteriales > Natrialbaceae > Natrinema > Natrinema salaciae. The sequence continues at coordinate 300,723 of NZ_FOFD01000005.1, read as the reverse complement.
GACGAAATCGTCGACGGACTCGCAGCTGACTCCGGTGAGCGCTTCTGACTTTCGGTCGGTATCGATACTCGGTTCTCGTTCGAGAAACCAACATTTAGGCTGCCCTAAATCGGAACGGTTTTGTTCTTTAGGCCGACCTAAATCCGTATGGTGGTCGAATGCAGGGGCCGAAACGTGTCGGTTCGGAAAGACGGTACGAGGGACAGTAGTGGAGTCAACGGCGGTGTATCGCCCGATCTGCTGTCGACCCGGCGTGGAGACCGTGACGATTCACGCAGCGAAACTATCGGCTTCGGTTCCCCCGCCTCGAGTGGCCCAGTCGGGTCGGTCCCGCGATGAGCGGCAAAAAGTCGAACGTCGGAACGGAGCGAACTGAGGCGTCGCGGCTACCCGAGTCACGGTTCGAGTGGCTCCTCGATCCGAAACTCGCGACGGTGGTCGTCACTAGCCTCGGCATCGTATTCGTCGGTGGGCTAATACAGGTGAGCTACGGCGCCTACTCGATGACGTTTCTCGAGGCGTGGAGCGCACTGTTCAATCCGAACGTGGTGTTCAACCCGCAGGCCTGGGACGCGTTCTTACTGGGCGAAACGATGCCCGAGATGAGGCCCGAAAGCCTCATCGTCTGGAACATTCGGCTACCGCGAGTCTTCGTCGCGGCCCTCGTGGGAATGAATCTCGGTGTCTCGGGGGCGATATTTCAGGCGGTAACCCGCAACGAACTCGCGAGTCCGTTCATTCTCGGCGTCTCCTCCGGTGCCGGGCTCATGATTCTGTTGACGCTCGTCGTCTTCGGGAGCTTGACGGCATTTCTTCCGATAATTGCCGCGGTCGGCGGTGCCGTCGCCTTTCTCATCGTCTACGTGATCGCCTGGAAGAACGGAACGTCGCCGGTCCGACTGGTCCTCGCCGGCGTCATCGTTGGAACGGTCTTCGGGTCGCTACAGACAGGGCTGTTCTTCTTCGCGGACGATATCGGGGTCGTTCAGTCGGCCATCGCGTGGACCACTGGGTCGCTCACCGGCACCGACTGGGATCAGGTGAGACTCATCCTTCCGTCGACGATCGTGGTGATCCTGCTCGCCGTCGCCGGCTCGCGTCAGTTAAACGTCCTCCTGCTGGGCGAACAGACCGCGAAGTCGCTGGGCATGTCGATCGAGAAAGTCCGATTCGCGCTGTCGGGTGTCGCAGTCCTCGCTGCGTCGGCGAGCATCGCCGTCGCCGGAATCGTCGGCTTCGTCGGGCTCATCGTTCCACACCTGGTTCGAAACTTGGTCGGGAGCGACTCGAAGAAGTTGATTGTCGGCTGTCTGTTCGTCGGTCCGGCGTTGATGGTCAGTGCCGACGTGGGTGCGCGACTGGCGTTGAGCCCCACCCAGGTTCCCGTCGGCATTGTGACCGGGCTCCTCGGCGGCCCGTACTTCCTCTATCTGATGCGAAAACAGGAGAACATGGGTGAGATCTGAAAAGGCACGCGTTACGAATGCACAGGGAACGAGCGAACCGAGAGGCAAATCCCCGTCGCCGAGTTGACGGAGATTACGACGTTCGGCCTTGCGGCGCGCCCGATCCGCACCTACCGCCGAGATTTAGGCCAGCCTAATAATCGAAGCGCTTATCATGTTTTAGGTGAGCCTAAAACTATGGCGTGTAACGAAACGAGACGCGAGAAAGCGACACGGCGAGCGTTCGAGACGGACAGCAATCCGCCTGTGGGGGGTCGTTGGCCGGCCATTCGAACATCGTCGGGCGGGAAAAATCGGAACGGCGGTGGCGGACAGCGACGGAAGGGACTCGATGACGGTGTCGAGTGTGAAATAGGCGCGAAGGAACCGTATCCGGCGTTTCCCGAGTCGGACCGGCTGTTCGACCGTCGTGAGAGCGTGACCATCAGCAACGGAGGCAGGTAAATGGGAGACGATGACGGAACGATTGAGGCACCCACACGGAGAGAGACGCTGAAGTACGGCGGCACGCTCGCGGCCGGGACCGCCCTCGCGGGCTGTTCGGAGCTGGTCGGTCAGCGCGAGGAGACCGAGACGACCGAAGCCGGCTCGTATTCGGTCTCGATGGAACCGGTCGGAACCGTCACGTTCGGTGAGGTACCGGAGCAGTGGGCCGCATACGACGGCGGCTACGCCGATATGGCCGTCGCACTGGGACAAGCCGACGGGTTGACCGGCGTCGGTGGCGCGGATCGCTACTACACGTACGTCTACGACGAACTCCCGGCTGTGACCGTCGACCGAGACGTCATCGAGCGGTATCCGGAGGTTCGAACCAAAGAGGAGTTCTATGAACTCGAGAGCGACGTCCACCTGTATGACCCACAGATGCTCATCAACTGGTTCGACTGGGACGAAGCGGACGTCGAAGAGATCGCGTCGACTGTCGCACCGTTCGTCGGGAATCTGATCTTCCGACGGTCCGATGGGTGGCACGATTACCGCTACTACACGCTGTATGAAGCGTTCGAGAAAGTGGCCGAGGTATTCCAACAGCGTGAGCGCTACGAGGCGTTCAGCGAACTCCACACCGAGTTCATTGCGTCCGTTCAGGAGCGGCTACCGCCCAGTGACGATCGACCGGAGGTCTTTCTCACCTACGAGGGAACCGACGAACCGGAGACGTTCTCGCCGTACCGACTTGACGACGCGGGGACGAGCAAGAAGCAGTGGCGAGATCTCGGCATCAACGACGCCCTGACGGGGACGGACATCGACAATCTCAGCACTACGAACCGCGGTGAACTCGACTACGAGAACCTGCTCGAGATCGATCCCGAGGTGATCCTCGTCCGCGGTCACGAGCGGAAATCCGCCGCGGAGTTCCGCGACATCGTTCTCGACTACATGCGGAGCCACCCGGTCGGGAGCGAGCTCACCGCCGTCCGGAACGGGCGGGTGTATCGCGGCGGCTACCTCAATCAGGGCCCAATTCACAATCTCTTCCTGACCGAGCGAGCGGCGAAACAGATGTTCCCTGACGAGTTCGGGGACGTAACCGGCGACGAGCGACTGTTCGATCGCCAGGCGGTCGCGGACATCATCAACGGGGAGTTCTAACGATGAACGACGATACTGACGGCACAACGGGCGGACCGACGCGCAGAGAGACGCTGAAGTACGGCGGGGCCCTCGCGGCCGGGACCGCCCTCGCGGGCTGTTCGGAGTTGGTCGGACAAAGCGACAACGGGGACACCAACTCCGACGGCACCTATTCAGTGACGATGGCACCGATGGGCGAGGTTTCGTTCGACTCGCCGCCGGAGAGCATCTTCACGCGGCTGACCCACCACGCCGGCATGGCGTTCGCCCTCGGACGCGGGGACGACGTCAACGCGATGCACGCTCCCGAGTACTACGACCAACTGTGGAATCAGTTCACCGAACGACTCCCCGGCGTCACGCTGGACTGGACGGGCCTGTACTCGTCCTGGGATCCCAGCAAGGAGAAGCTCTACGAGCTCAACAGCGACATCCACCTCGCTGATCCGGCGAGCGTGAACGCTCTCGACAGCAAGGACGCATCGGATATCGAGGAGATTCGGGATACCATTGCTCCGTGGTTCGGAAACAAGTTCAGCGACAGACACGGCAAGCCACCGGCCGAGTGGGCCGACCGCTACGAGTATTACACCCTCTGGGAGATGTTCGAGAAGGTCGCCCAGGTCTTCCGCGAAGAGGAGCGGTACGAGGCGCTCGCAGAGATACACGCGAACCTACTGGATACGATCGAGGAGGATCTTCCTCCCGAACAGGAGCGTCCGACCGCGGTGCTGGCTGGGATGAGCGACATCGATAGCATCTACGTCTACACGCTGGACACCCCCGGATTCCTGACGGCACACGTACGCCCCCTCAGTCCGATCGGAGCCCTGAGCGACGACATCTCCTCCGGCGACACGATTGATATGGAAGGGCTGCTCGAGGCCGATCCCGACGTGCTCTTCTCGCTGGGCGGAATGCATCCCGGAACGGATATAACCGGGATTCGATCGTCGCTACAAAACGACTCCGTCGGCCGAGAGCTCTCCGCGGTCCAAAACGACCGCGTCTACCCGCAGGGGGCCCGCTACCAGGGCCCGATACTGAACCTATTCCAGCTCGAGATGACCGCGAAGCAACTCTACCCCGACGTCTTCGGGACGTGGCCGACCTACACCGAGGGACCGTATCCCGAGATTCCCGAAGACGAGCAGCTATTCGACCGACAGAAGGTTGCGGACGTCATCACGGAGGACGGCTGAATGCGCGCTCGAGAGTGGGCGATCGCGGGTGCCTTCCGCGATCCGGAGGAGTACGACATTCCCACCCTGCCGGCCTGGCGAGTCTGTCGCCGTGACTGCGGCGGGCTGGCGTTCGCCGACGGGGACGATGAACCGTTCATCACCGCCGACTGTCCGGTCACGGTCAGACGATAACCGTAAAGATGGCTCAGACCGCGACTCACGCGATAGACTCGAGCCGAGGTGGCCGTCTCGAGACGAACCGCGCCTGCGACGCGGATCGCAAACGGCAGTTCCGAAACGATCCGCCCACGAGTGACGAGATCAACGGTACGACCGAGGTACCCACGCGCAGAGACACTCTCGGAGGATGGAATTGATGCGCGCCTTCTATTCAGATATATCCAACAGAATGTTCCCGAAAATAGATTGGTCGAAGTAGCTTTCTAGATGTTTTTACAATTACCCACCAGGTTAATTCGCCCAGTTCCCCGTTAGAACGGGGGGCTGTAATCCTGTATCCGGTCGCGGATGCGCGCGAGCCAGTTCTTGAAGGAGGTCTCGCAAATCGCGCAACTCCGCCGCGTCGGCATCGGACCGAGGGAGGAGCGACTCGACCGCCACGGACTCTGGATCTGTCCGAAACCCTTTCCCTTTATCAGCGAGTCAGTCGAACTGACCGAACCCCTGGGAGCCTGCCGTGACCCGGACCGGCTCCAGTGTCGGCCCAGCCGCTGTTCGGACGCCCCCACTACCGAGGCCCGAAACCCATGGATATCGAACGACGAGACGGCGAGATCGTTTCCTTCGAATCGCAGGACGGAGCAGTGTTCTCGGTCGAGGTCGGCGGCGGGCCGTGCAGGGTCGACCTGGCGAGCCTGAAGCCGCTCACCGAGATACGGGACCACGCTCCGGACATTAATCCTGACGAGATCGCGGCCGTCCTCGGCTATTCCGTGACCTCGTTCGACGGCGATCCCATCTATCACGGCCGAATGGACGGGTTGGAACTGTCCTACGAGGTCGTTGATGCCGAGGACGAGGTGACGATGCTGGTCGTCTCGTTCGGCGAAGTCCAACCCGGCCGGTACGCCGCTGCGACCGAGGCACTGGTGCGGACGAGTTCCCGTCGATTCTGAATACGGCGAGCAGCCACGAGATTGCTTGGCCGAAAGGGGCCGTCAGTCGTTGCCCCCGTATCGACGTGCCCGAGACAGGAGTCTCCCGGTCGCCATCACCGACAATAGCCGTCAGCGCCACTTCGCGACGGGGCCACCGACTTCCTTGCGCTCGATATCTATCTCGTGTTGCCAGAGCACCTCCCCGCGATGCGGTGGGTCGTGGGCCAGCACCATCGTCACACCGAGTTCCGTAACGATACTCGGGACCAAGGTGTAGAGGTCGATCCCGTCGGGCAGGGTGTACTCGAACGCGTCCCGCTCGGTTCCATCACTCGCCAGCATCCGTATTGTCCCCTCGACACTCGCGGTGACGACTACGTCCTCCTCCTCGGCGTATTCGGCGTGGACCAGCCCCGAGAGCGTCACGGACACTGACTCTCCCACACACTCCCACGTCAGCGTCGTCGATTTGTCATCGTAGCTGTCTTCGATGTGCATCCAATCGACACCTTGGTACTACCTTCCTCCACGTTTGAATCCACTGCTGGTACCGCGACCGGTCGACCATTTATTACCCTCAAAGGTACCAGCAAAGTCAATCTGGTGGCGGCGAGAAAACGTGTCACGTCGAATGTGATTCACGTCGGTACCAGACGGCGGGACAGTCACAGATGCGCCTCGAAGATCCCGTTTTCGAGGTTCCCAGAGACCATGATGCTGTGTCCGAAGAACAGATCGTCGTCGTCGTGCCAGAACGTGAACCCGCCATCGTGATCGATGGTGACGGTTTTCAGGTCTATCCTATCTGTGAACTCTTCGGCAGTCACCGTGTCATCCTCCGATTCGATCCACTCCACGTTCTTGAGCTCGAGCAACTCGTCGAGGGCGTACTGCTGAATCCGCTCGGTCCACGTGGACTGGTCGTCCCACAGCGCCTTCGCGACAGTGAGCCCCGACACACCGTCGTCGGGTTCGGAGAGCCAGAGTTCTAACTCGACCTCGGTACCCATCCACTCGGCTGTCGTCGAATAGAGACCTCTGCTGGATTTTCTCTCGAACGTCCCGAGCTGCTCGTCCTCGTACATCTCGGGGTCCTGGGAGTGTGCGGAATCAGGCGACTCGTTGTCCATTTGGCTTCAGTACGATGCTGCTGAATATAATCACACTGGTCGTGGGTGGGACCGGGCCGTCGTGTCGAATCCAGAGATACATTACAGTGAGTGATCTGTTTCGATCAAGAGACATGTCGGACGATCTTTTCGAGACCACTGAGACAACGGAGAGAGTAAAAGAATTGGTAGCCTCCTTCAAGGACGGGACGGCGGGCGATGCCGAATTCGAGGCGTTGCGGGAGTTGCTCTCGGCCGAAGACGCCTTGGACCGAGATGGCGTCCTGTACGGCATTCGATCGGTCGGCATCCTCGATGAGGAACGAACCGATGCGGCCGTCGACGTGTTGCTGGGGTACTGTTTCGACCAGCCCAGGAAAGTCCGCGAAGTCGCTGCCGAGAGTCTCTCGGACATCGGTTGCGAGCGGACCGCGCGTATTACTGGTAGCCAGTATGACGTTGCAGTGGACGCTCGATATATTGATAACGGTGCTGACTATCTGAATTACCATAAAGTAACTGACCTAAGTAAAGGTGCAGCTGGTGAGAAAATCGCTGAAACCAACATTCGAACCGAGATCGCGAGTAAGATTGATGAGGGTGAGAAGGTCGATGATTACATCTACAAAGGGTATGATCCCGGTACAGTGAACGATAATGGTCCGGACCTTGTGTATAAGGATCCAGAGGGCGACCTTATTATTGACGAGGTGAAATTCCTAAGTGATGACGGGAACTTCGGAAAGAGGAATTTAGGGAAAACAAAGGATGGAGATGTGACTCAGATGTCCGATCAGTGGATTAGAAATGTTCTGTCTGAAGAGAGAGGAATAGATAAATCCACAAGAGAAGCAATTGAAGATGCCAGAGCAACTGGGGACGTCAGGAGAGAAATAACTGTCATTCAGAACCGTCCCAAGGATGGGAAGACAGTTACAAAGAGTATTAACGAACTAGGAATTGATGAGGTTAGACTAATTAAGATCGGTGAACAGCGATGAGTACTGAAGAAACAATTCGAAATCAACGGGAGAGTCAGTTAGAGGCCTATGAGAAGAATCACAATCGCATGGAAAAGGGAGAAGTGGTTACTGACGCACTTCCCTTTGTAGAAGGAAGGATAGCAGACAGTGCTCTTGGTGTTGGTATCTGCGAAAGTCTCCTTGGAAACTCCGATGAAGCATTGTCTTGGTTTGGCCGCGCAGCAAACCACTCAGTGAAAATCATCGAGCTCGTAGATGAATACGAAGACAGCATTGAGGATTCCTATCAATGGCATCAGCCAACTCAATGCTCTGATGCACTTTATGCAGCAATTCTATCCCAGCAAGATGCGTATATTGATGATGCGATCTCACATACCTATGACCTCGATCAAGAATGGATTCTTGAGAACCATTCTGACTTTTCGCATGTTCTCTATCATGCATTAGCATTAGCAGCGTATATTGATGGAAATGAATCTCAAGCTATCTCCTGGAACAAGAAACTCTCTGACATTGATCATGAATACCTAAAGTACGATGGATTGCAGTTAGCCCTTGCTGGATTAATTGAAGAAGATTCGTCTCAGTTCAGCCATGGGCTTGAAAAGATCCTCTCCAATCACCATGACAAGCGAGGGACGAATCCTGATGCACCAACTCAATTCGTTTCAGTAGAGGGCTCCAGCAACCTCCTCCTTACAAATGATGTTGATATTGACCCAAATGATGTAGAAATAGAAGACTCTCTGCGTGATTTTCTTCTACCTGACCTAATCTAAATATATCATATTTAGATATTTTCGGACTATTTCTTTAGATAGTATCGCAGTGAGTTTGAGGAACAAGCAATTGGGAGCGGCTCTTCCTGCGTGCGTCGATATACTTCCAATTGACGTTCGTTCCTTTGACCTTGCTAGGACTGCATCGATATTGCTGATTCAACTCTGTAGGCTTGCGGTCTGGCCCACAATCCGACCACCGATCCAACTATCCTATGTATCTGAACATGAGGTTACCATCGTTTTCCCATCCTTCGTTTCTGACTCTGACACGCCGTAGGTCCTTACCCATTGACGAATAGTCATTATAGTAATCCGTGGAGTTTGCTGATCCTGAAGCGCTTGCTCTTGTACGCAATTCCACACCTATATCATAAATTTTGTCAGAGCGCAAAGTGAAGTCCTTGTATCTTTTGCGCTTTCCATAACTACCTGATACTGGCGTGTCGATCGTCTTCGAATTAATCGCACCATCATCGTGGTTTCTCACGAACAGACTCAGTTCAGCTGCGCCGGTATCTGCATTACCATTAAGAAGATAGGATGCTGAGCGACGATCCGGACGCCGGCCGCGTCGAGGTGTCCTACCTGGATGTCGGGAAGGGCCAGAGCGTTTTGGTCCAGTCGCCGGACGGCAACCTGCTCGTCGACGCCGGGTCGACGTCGACCTCCAAGATAAGCTACGACGGCTCACTGAAGAAGCAACTCGAGGAGAACGGCGTTAACACCATTGACAAACTCGTCCTGACGCACGGTCACGAGGACCACGTCTCGTACGGGGAGTATCTGCTCGAGGACTTCGACGTAGAGGAAGTCTACTGGAACGCGAAGGCCGACTCTAAGACCGCGCGTAACCTCGAGAGAGCGTTGGAGGAGGCCGACACGGCCGGCGAGCTGGAGTTCCACTCAAGCGTCACATCAGGTGATGGCGATTCACTCGAGCCTGGGTCGAGCGTCGACGTCCAGGTCGTCCACCCTGACGCGCCCGTCGGGAGTGATGTGGACGCCGAATCGGTTGCCCTGACCGTTGAGGCTCAGGAGAAACGCTTCCACATCGCGAGCGACGCTCGTGACCCGTCCAACGTGAAGGCGGATGGCGACGTAGACGTTCTCACGCTCCAACACCACGGCGCCGCATCGACTACTGAGTAGCCGAATATGAGCAGTCCCGGCTGGATCAGCGGTATGGGTCCGCCGGAGCATGTTGTCGTACCAGCAAACTACTCGAAGCAGCATCCGACCACAGAGGCGGTGACCAACGTCGACGAAGTCAGCGACACGCCCAACTTCTATATCACAAGCGAGCACCAGTCCGGCGGGGCAATCACGTTCGTGGTCCAGGACGAGGAACTGTCGGTGGAGTACGACGAGGCCAGTCAACGGATCCGGGCGATTGGGTGGAGAGCGCGAATGGCGTCCCGCGGCTCCGGCCGCCCGCGCAGTCGGTCTCTGCCGCCGCGGCTGGCCCACCCCTCGCGGGCTAAGGACGCCGCTTGCTCTTTTGTCCGATGCGTTCTTTTCCGCATGAACAGGGCCTCTAAAAGCGGTCTGATTGATCGCACTATATGGGCAACATCGAGGCGAGACCGTTTATCGTCGACGAATTCGAGATTCTCCAGTCGTGGATCGAGTGTCGAATGTACGACCCTAGTGACGAGCCGTATCCCAACATCGTACTGATGCACTGTGGGCACCCGTGTCTCCCGTTCGACGCTCGGTATCGATGGTCGTACGTGACGTTTGACGTTTCATTCTCCCGTTCCCCAACCGGGACGAGCGTCGACGTCGGTCCGACTCGGTCTGTGGCCGAATTTGAGACGACGTTCGAAAAAATAACCGACAAGGGATACAACGCAGCGTGTATGGGTGCCCAGGGGTACGAGTACTATTTTACCATAATGAGCGATTGTCTGCCAAGTTGGATCATTGAGAGCGATGGCGTCTATGCGACCGTCGAACTCACCTACGACGAGGAACTTACGAAAGCGGAAGAGGAGTTCACTGACGAAGAGATCGAACGCAGGCGCGAGGAGTTCCGAGCGCTCTTCGACAACTGGGACGTGGAGTACGGCCCGGACGCGACGCCGCGTCCGTGACGGATCCCCGATCGTCAACCTCCGCTCCGGCCTGGTCCGTGGCGGGCTTTGATTTCTAATCGGCGTCCGGTGGCGTGAGGTAGTTGAGCCGATGCGAGACCAGTATACCGACCGAGAAGTTGACTTCTTCGTCGATACGTTAGACGAACTTCTCGACCCTCCTAAGTTCTCCCGTCAAGCCGATCCATTCGGAATCAACTCGCCGCAGATCATACTTCACCCGTTCCTCCTTCCGCTCCAATTCCTCCCGAAGTGCCGCCATCTCCTCGGTCCGTGTCATTCCACTGACCGCACCAACTTCACGGCGTTTCGTTGAACCATCCGTCAGAGCGACAGCTCGCCACTCAGAACCCAGACTCATAGACTGCATCCCTACAGCCCTGTGTTCACTCCGGAAGTCCTCCCTTTCCGACTCATGGACTAGATAGACGCCATCGGCTTTCCTCGTACACCACCGCTTGAGGGAGTCCACCCACTCCTCCTCGCGTTTCTCTCGCTCGCGGGGAAGCCACTCTCGTCGTCGTCGACGGAGTAGCTCAAGATAGTTATCGGGGCCGTACCTCCCAAGCGACTCCTGGAGGGCCCCTACATCACCAATATTCCGTTCCCAAGAGGCTGCAGTGGCTCGAGGAACCTCAAATTCCAACGCAATGGTCTCGACAGAGTCACTCCAACAATCCTCGTACTCGCGGTCCGTCAACTCATCAGTCATTATCGGATAGTGCTCCTCAACGAATAAGAAACTACGGCGAGGGGAGAAGCCCAAACAACTTCCGCGCCGCCGCCGGCTGACGGGCTCCTAATCAGCGAGAGATCGTACAGGTTTCGAAATCCCTCGGCCGCTCAACGCCCCGCGACCGCCGCTGCGAGCCTCGTAATATCACATGCCAATCCGGAGCGTCTCCCCACTAACGTGACAGTCTACATGGTGTTTTTTCGCGCCTGACAGGTGAGGCGCTCTCATCTGTGCCTCGAGATTCCCTATGAGTACAGATCAGCCGATCGACCGAGAACAGCACTACGAGCAACACGATTACAGCGATACCAGTGACCGGGAGCAACGCTATTCCGGAGACACTGCTCGACTAAACAGGCATGAACTCATCGCGATCGACGAGTGGCTACCAGGCACGGAACCAACACCCTACGATATCGACCTGACTAACTGTTACGAGTACCGAACGCGCTACTGGCGCTGTCGGAACTGCGGCCAGGAACGAAACCGTCGCGACGAGTTTCGAGACCAATGCGAGACGCCAGCACCACCAACCCCGCTCGAGGCAGGTGGCTACTCGATCGATAACGCCCGAACACGCCGTGCATTGAGCGAGCAGATGGATGTTTGCTTCACCACGGCGGGGTCGATCTACGAAGTTGATAGTGAGAGCGGGAACACATACGAAATAGACATCGAGGCAGAGACCTGTAGCTGCACAGATTTCGAACGGCGCCAGCCAAAGAGTGGCTGTAAGCATCTTCGCCGTGTCGATCTCGAGATTCGAACCGGGCTTGTTCTTGGTCCGGATGGAACATTCGTTCGATAAGAGAGAAGTGCTCGCTCATTCGAGGTGCTATCTCTCCTCAGAAGGGTGCAAGGGACGCGAGCTCAGTCCACTGCACAATGCATGGATTGACCCCCTCCCGCACCTAAAGACGGGGGTACCTTCTACAAATGCTGCAATCAAGCAATGATGGTCCTGCAGTTTATCAGAGAAGCCGCACCCAACATCGGCGATGTCTCCCACCGATCGACAGGAGGATCTCCTCGTCGCAGTTGCACTGACCGAGTTCAGTGTTCACTATGAGAACGCTGATCCCAAACTCGCTGAGCAAGCGTGGCAGCTCGCAGCGAACCGCCTCGTCGAGTACGACATCGGGCCTGCCAATGCTGTCGACACACTCGAGATCGTCTGCGTGACCGGTGACTGCTCGCAGACACTCACTTGGACGCTGCGAAAGAGATGACATCAAATACTCCTGCGGGATCAGTCGACGACGAAATCCGCCAGCTGTACAAGCGGTATCAGGCGGCCGAGAGCGACGCCGAACGTCGCGAGATCGCCCTCGACAGGCAACGAGCTCAGAAGTCAGGCCGACGGCACGGCCTGTGCGGTTCCAGTGGGACGACCACCGGTGGTACCCCATCGAGGGGGCCACTGTGGCCCCAACGAATAGCGCACAGACCCGCAAGGTGCCACCGTGGTGTCGTCGTAACACCCGCTCCGAGTACTCGGAGTGAATGTCGATGCGCTGGTCGCTCGCTTTTCAGACACATTATCCAGAGTTTGCTGAATACAGAAGATTCACCTTCTGGGAGCGACCGGAGGTTACTGCTCGTAGATGTAGACAACTCTCTCCTCGGAATACCTGCCTGCGACGATTGTCGTTCCGTTCGTGGTCGCTATCGCATCGCCGAACTGCTCGGACGTATCGGACACTTGAAATATATCCCTCGCGGATCGTTTGTACTAGACGGCTGATCAAGGTTGTAAACCGCACCGACCGAGTCGCCGAACTGAGCGTGCGGTGCGCTGACGAGCAACGTATCGCCATCAGTCGCGATTGATCTGACGATCCGTCCATCATCCCGATCAGTAGCAGACAGCGTCTGTCGGCGCCTCCATTCCCCGCCTTCGCGCTCAAAGACATCTACGAGCCCGTCGCTGTCTGCTGTCCGCAGGACAGCCGTATCATCGGCCACCGCCATTGATTCGATGTAGACGCCCTCGGTTAGCTCCGTTGTCAGTTGCCAGCCGTCACCAGTCGATCGCTCGAATACCGACACGGGGATTCGCGACGTCCTCGAATAGTTCACGGAAGGAGGACGGAATCGTCGAGTACCGGGTCGCGACCGATGTAGACGACGAGAACCTCTTCCGGTTCTTCGAACAGTACGAGGACGAAGCAGCGTTCGGAGCGCACGCTGAGTCCGATCACTTCGAGCGGTTCGCAGCTGAACTACCGGAATTACTCGCGGGAGAGCCAGAGGTGACCCGCTTCGAGGTCGAGTCGGCAACAGACGTCGAACTCTGACCCGAAGGACGAACTAAAATATCCCACACAGCATTACCACCCAGCAGAGAGTGTCTTCCACGTTGGGTGAGTAGTGTCGCGGTTCTGTCTCCACTCCTTGTGTTTGTTTTTTGCACTACCAAGACAGCGCTATACCGGTGAGGTTACTCTACTCAGATATGCACAATGTGAGTGTTGAAAAGGTAATTTCAGTACCAGCTAAACACGTGTGGACTGCACTCGATGAGTTCGGTCACGTCTCCGAGTACAATCCACACGTTGCGACGTCGAAGATCATCGACGGTCCGGAGACTGGTGTTGGTGCGACCCGCGAGTGTGTATTCGAGGATGGTGACCGTATCGAAGAGGAAATTATCGAATACAGTCCTGAATCGAATTACACTGTGGAGTTCATCGATGTCGGCAGTATGCCTCTGAAGCGAAATAGGGTCCAAATCAGTGTTGAGGAACGAGGTGATGCGACGGCGGTCACGATGGCCGCCACGTTCAAACCAAAGTACGGATTCTTCGGGACCGTAATGGCGAAATTGATGATGGAATCTCGCTTCCGGAAGACGTTCGAGGAAGTCCTCGATGGCCTCGAAGCGTACGTCATCGCTGATCGAGAGGGCAATACGGAGAGGGTCTGAACCGATGTCGCTTCTGAGTGACCAGTTGCCCCACCACTGGAGGGTGTATCCTGTGACGGCTGCTCGGAGCGAATTTTGCTGCCGCTGATCTCAGCGAACAGCACCGGAGTGTATAAACCACCTTCGCAGGCGTATCATCGTTGCACGGCCGCAGACGGATTATATTCTCTGGAATTGTACTAGCGGATGCTATGACAAAAACAGCAGTTGTGATCCTGGCGGGAACAGAAGGACATGCGAACCTCGGCTACCTCGTTAATGCTCTCGAGACGGCGAAGGAGTTCGCAGAGACTGACGGAGACGAGCTGGAGCTCATTTTCGACGGAGCTGGAACGCAGTGGATTCCCGAACTCGAAGATCCGGACAGTGACCAGCACGAACGCTACCAGGCCGTCAAAGATGATGCGTCCGCGTGTGATTTCTGCTCCGGGGCGTTCGGTGTCGATGATGCAGTGAACGATTCCGGCGTGGTTCGGCTTGACGACCACGACGGGCACTCCAGTATCCGTTCGCTCGTCGACGACGGCTACGAAGTCATCACATTCTGACGTTCGGAACGGCTGATCCCGTTGCAGAATCAGTATACGAATATACTCCAGGGTGAGTCTTATCGCGCTGGTCTGTATTGTTCTTACGCGAACACGCTTGGTCGGTTGGTTTACAATAAAGTCATCCTCGCAGCGTGAAAGTGGAGCGGGGTCACCCGCGACCGCCAGCCAGTGCATTTGCCTCGGGAAGCCGTCGGAGCCATAACATAGCGGCTGTCCCAACGAACGGTCCGATAACCAGTGGTGCGAAGGCCCACTGCCAGCCGACGACACCGGCAATGATCGGCGTGACTTGGATCGATCCCACCGTGAGTAGAAATCCGATGGCAGTCTGCAGCGTCAGGGCTGACCCAACGTAACTGTCCTCGGCGAGTTCGGAGACGGCCGCCGAGAACTGCGCGGAGTCGGCGACGATAACGAACCCCCAAATCAATAGGAACGGGACGAGAACAAAAAGAGGACCACCAAACACGAAGCCAGCACCAATGCAGGCGGTGCCGCTGACGATCATACTTACGCTCGTAACGGTCGTCCGTCCGATTCGGTCTGCGAACACACCGGCGACGAGGGCGCCGATACCCCCTACGGCAATAGTTCCGAACGCGAGCAGAGCAGCGACTGTTGGTGCCGGGTCGCCGCTGGCAGCGAAACTCGCAGCTAAATAGACGGGAATCCACGCCCAGACGGCGTATAATTCCCACATGTGACCGAAATATCCGAGGTTGGCGAGCATCGTCCCGCGGTCACCGAGCATCCGGCGAACCGCTCCGGGATCGAATGGGGCTGCCGGAGCCTGGTGGGGACCCGGACGCACAAAGAGAACGAGCACACCACTGACTGCCGCGAGCCCAGCCGCACCCAGTAAGACGAGACGCGGACGGCCGACGCCACCAATCGCCCGAAGTAGATGCGGCATCGCCGATCCGATCGTGAGTGCACCGACAAGAGTGCCGATAGCGAAACCTCGTCCTTCCCGAAACCAGCCAGCCATGATTTTCATACCGGTCGGATACACACCGGCCAGTGCGACACCAGTCAGAAATCGTAACAGAACGGCCGGGAGAAACGACGACACGACAAGAGCAATAAGTACAGTCGCCCCTGCACCAATGGCAGCTGAGACAGCAAACAGGTACCGCGGCGGAATCGTATCCGCGAGGGTGAGCGTCGCAGAAAGCACGGCACCGACGACGAAGCCGAGTTGCACCGCGTTCGTCAACCAGGCTGTCTCAGCGCTCGAGAGATTCCAGAGCGCCGTGAGTTCCGGCCCGACTGCCGAGGCACTGAACCAAAGCGTCATCGCCAGCAGTTCGGCAACAGCTAGGACGAGGAGGACACGATATCGGCTTGCTTTCGTCTGTCCCTGCTTCGTCTCTGGTCCCTGTTTATCATTTTTTCTCAACGCACCCATATCCACTACGCTGATTTATTAGTCAAAGTGATAAAAATGCTGGCGGGGATTCAAACGTATTGCACACTGCGGGTAGTCAATTATTGCACGATCACTTTCATCCCGGTTCATCACGCGATCGAACTACTCTCGTCCGTTGCAGGCATCAGATGCTCTTGCCCCCAAGCGGCCATTTCCTGAATAACCGGCTCCAGTGATTCGCCGAGTTCGGTCAGCGAATACTCGACGCGGACCGGTTTTTCGTTGACGATCTCCCTCTGGATCAGATGTTTCGACTCGAGGTCCTCGAGGACGTCGGAGAGGACCTTGCTCGATATGCCGCCGACTTCCTCTTTCAGCGCATTGAATCCGAGCGGCCCGTTGGCGAGCAGTCGATGGAGAACGACAGTGTGCCACTTCTTCCCGATCAACATTGCGGTGGACGTGACGGGACACCAGTCTTCGCCAGCACACCATACTGCCAGTTGCTCTGTCGACTCGACCATGACCGTGTAGTAGTGCTAGCACGTCATATAGTTACGTATTGATATTCAGTTACGATAGCTATCTGTTCACCCGTCTCTCGTCACCGACCGAGCAGTCGCATACGGCGTCTGTTCACATACGTTGCCTGATCGGGCCGGCATTTTGTGCGTACGAGCAGTGTGGGACACTGATCTGGCCAATGGCTGACGAATTAACCTGACGTATTCGAGAGTTGATCGAACTGAGGCAACACGAACGACGGTCTCGTGAACACTGGCAGTGCCGCTCACAACGACATGAATTCGAAAAACAGCGATAAGACACCGACGGGCGACATCTCGAACGATCGATTGCGTGTGACGGTCTGGTTTCGCGAATTCGCCCCTTCCCCCGATCAACGCGAGCTGCTCATCCCGTTGAAAGAGTTACGGCTGACAGGGGCTCTCGCCGACGTAACGCTCCGAGTTTGGGGGCGACAGATCGCTGCAGGCTCCTCCGTCATCGGTGGGGACGACGTCGAACGGATCCGCGACCGGCTTTCGGAGTTCGAGTGCTGGGCTAGTCAGAACGGGTACTCGCTCGTACCCGTGTTCAAACGACGCGAGCGGACGTCGATGGTCTCAGATGAACGGACTCCGGTCATCGTGTTGCCAACCATCTGTCTCGCTGTTTACGATGCCGATCGACTCGTCGGGGTGTTTCCCCGTCGGACGGTGACCGAGTACTGACCGTTCAAACCGGTGTGAATCGATTGGAGAACGAGCCGGACAGCGTCGCAGTCGGTTCCACCCAGGTGGGTCTCCAGCAGGTCGACGACCAATGTGCGGAAGGCGAACACACGTACGAAGCGGCGGACTCGTTCGAAGGGTCCAGTGAGAGAGACAGTGGGAGTAGTAGTGATCGCGAGCGAAGCGACGACGATCACCGCGAGAGTTCGACCGATCGCGACGTGAACGAACGAGATCTGAGCGAGAACGCTGACGACAGCCAGAGCGACAGCGAGCTCGACCACGACGTCGACACTCGCAGCAGCGACCTGTCGATCGACGAGTCTGTGCTGTCGAGCATCGACACAGCAGTCGAGAACTTCCTCTCGATCGTTACGGGATAACGGCGCGGCGACCCGACGGTGCCTTTTTAATACGGCGCGGCATCCCGAGCAACGGTACGATCCCTCAAGTGACAGCCAATTCGGGCGATACAGACCGTCTCGAACTCGTGAACGACACCGCTATATTTCGGGCAGTGTTAACTTGTGATGGAGTTCCTGCGTCACGCATCGGCGTACTCCGCGGATCATCATCATCCTATGCCACGCTCGTTCGTCGAAATAGACGTCCTGTTACCGCTCGCGGATCGAACAGACGCGCGCAATACCTGTCACGCGGCGCTCCCGTACCTGGAGGGGAAGGACTGCCGCGTACACGTGTTACACGTCGTTCACGGAGTGGAACCTGACGGAGATCGAGGGCCTATCGAAGACCGCGTGAACGAGGTGTTTGACATCGCGACAGCGTGTTTCGACGCCGCCGACATCCCCGTCTCGACCGACATCCGATACGGAAAAAACGTCGGTCGAACGATCCTTGACGCCGCCGACAACTACTCGGCCGACGCGATCGTACTGACGCCGCGTGAGCGATCGATCTGGCGCAGACTGCTCTCGCAGAATGTGCTCGCGACGCTAGCCACAAATGTCGATCAGCCGTTGATCATCATTCCGGCAGCCGATTGACGACTACTGCCCGAGTGGTCCCCGATCCTGTGCGGCGATCGAACGCGAGAGCGCGTTGTTTCCGTTCCGTCGATCGATTGTGACAGGTCCTGTCGTCGTTTTCCGACGGCGGGATTCTGGTAGCGATTTCCCCGACGGGGCCATTCGTCTCCGTTCTTTTCGAGCCTTCTTTTCCCCTTTTGAGGATAACTGCCGAAACGAGAGCGAACACAAGTAAGTGGAGCGCGAACAGACAACTGACTTCGACTGCTAGATGGTCTCTGAGCGCTTGATCGCCACGGGCGACGGCCCCGAAGAACTTCTAACATATCGGTTAGTATCTTACTCGCCGGTAACCGTCTCCGAGGTTCACTCGTCACGTGTACTGAGCGGCAGTTCGTCGATCAGAACGGTTGCACTTCCGTCGATAACCGTTTCACCGGTTTCCTTCGCGACCCGAGTTGTGAGACGATATCTGCGTTCGTCAACCCGTTCGTCTATCTGACAACTTGCCGTGACCGACTCCCCGATAAAGACGGGCCCGTGAAACTCGAGCGATTGAGAGAGGTAGATCGTAATTCCCGGGAGCGAAGCGAGTGCGGCACTGATGAGACCCGCGACGAGCGTCCCGTGGACGATTCGGTTCTCGAACCGCGTGCGACTCGCGAACACTTCGTTGAGGTGCAACGCGTTAGTATCGCTCGTCGCCACTGCGAACCGGTTCACATCGTCCTCGGAAATCGTCTTCGTCAGCACCACCTCGTCCCCGACGTCGACGTGGTCGTCGTGATGGACGTGTAGTTCGAACGATCCGCCGGCCGACCCGGAAGAGAGCCTCGGCGATCGAACGCCGTCCCGCTGGCCGATCGCCGGGATCGCGCTCTCGGCGAATCGTTGTGGGCTCTTTTCGAACTGTTCTCTACAGCCGTCCGAACAAAAGTAGTACAGTTGGCTATCATATTCGGCTGTCACGCTGGCCGCGAGCGGATCGACTTCCATACCGCAGGCAGGATCTGTCACCATATATTCTCGTTCGAGAGTAGGGCATGACTCATCTTAACCCGCTCTCGGTCGTGCGCTGAGTTCGCACACTCCTTCGAGAAACGCGAGCGACTCGAACGGTTGCGAGCGCTCAGCGGTCGACGCTCGAAAATGGAATAGTGGACCTCTCTGCGTCACGGGCCGAATCGATTCGGAGGATTCGGTTCCGGACGATAGCCGACGACGGAGCTAGTTTCGAGCGACCAGCGCGTACGCCAGCGCCACGGGGACGGCGTAGACGACGTGGCCGACGAGGCTCACGATCGTGCCGGGAACCGCGACGTTCGGGAATGGCGGTGCACCGGGGAAACCGACCGTTGACAGCCAGATCGGCATCACGAGGACGGCGAGTCCGACGGTCGTCAGGACGCCGTAGCCGATCCCCAGCCCGATCGCCGGACCGACGCGTTTCGCAGGTGCGCGAAGCGGACCGACTTGAACGAGCGCGACGTAGGCCAGCCGAGGACGACGCCGTGGAACTGGTGGATCGCCCACCCAGCGAGCAGCGCTGGACCCTCAATACCGTACATCGCGGGGATCGCCATCTCGAGCATCGGCGCCGGGATGACGTACTGCATGATCAGTCCGAACAGAACGCTACCGACGAAGCCGCCGATCGCGCCTGCCGCCCAGTCTGCGGACGTGACGGTACCAACTGAGGTTATCGTTTGTGTTTCAGTAGCCATGTGTGGTTACCTTCTGTGATCAGGTGCGCTTCGACACCCCATAATTGTAAGCTAAGCGAAAGGTAATGGGATTACCTTGACGTAACGTCGAGAAGGGGGGTGCAGAACGTCCCCGCCAAAGATCGCTCACCCGCGATACGGTACCGTCCGTATAGATCCGAATGCATTTCGAACAACGACTGGCCAGGACGTGACTGGAGTTACCGCCGAAGGGATGCGCGAGATCGATCGAGTCGCCGTCAACGAGTACGGATTGTCCCTGCATAAGCGTGGGGGAAGCATCGACAAATGGTCTGGCCCGATGTGAGGAACTCCGTTGAATCGGATTCGTCGCGAGAATAACCTTTTCATAGGCGAAACCGTACGAATCATATGCCTGTTGAGACAGACACCGAAGTCCGAAACAGACTCGAACACAAAACAGTCGCTGTCGTCGGCTGCTCGTCAACGCCGGGAAAGGACGCCCACGAAATCCCGAAAGATCTTCAAGCACAGGGCGACGAAACCATCCCGGTCAATCCCACCGCAGATGAGATTCTGGGACGATCTGCCTACGATTCACTCTCCGACGTCGAGGAGGAGATCGAGATCGTGGACGTCTTTCGGCCAAGTCCCGAAGTTGCTGGGATCGTCGACGAAGCTCTCGCCCGCGACGACGTAGATGTCATTTGGCTCCAGCTCGGCATTCACGACGACGAGGCCGTTGCTAGGGCGGAAGCGGCTGGTCTGCGCGTCGTCCAAGACCGGTGTATGAAACCCGAGCACCAGCGACTGGTCGCCTCAGCGTAATGTCCGGGGTTGTGTTGAGAGATGCAGTCCTAATCGAACCGTCCTGTCTTGTTGCCGCATTCTAAACATCGGGTGATTTTGGCCTGGCCATCCTGGGCTCGTTCGACTGTATTGGGCGTACGCTCGCCGCAGGCATCACAATCGCGGAGAATTTCTGAGCCGCTCGTTTCTTGTGGTGCACCGATTGCTAAGGCGACTACCCGCTCGTCAGCCCTGTTGATACCCTGCTGGTACTCACCGGGCGCGAACCGAACGACGTCCCCTGCTGTAACAACGACTTCGCCGTCCTCCGTTTCGAAGGTGACCCGTCCCTCCTGAATAACGAAGAGTTCCTCTTGGTTTTCGTGCATATGATACCCATATACGAAACTATCTCCCGGTGCCAGTTCGTAGTAATTGAGTGCCACGTTGGCGGCGTTGATTGCGTCAGTCAGAGGCCGCTTGACCGTCGCCGAGTCGATTCGTTCATCGATAGCCTGCGACGATTGAAATTGCATGTGAGAACGGTGATTGTGAAATAGATATGGCCGAACTCCACTACACGTACGATATGCCCGAGGCCGTCAGTTCAGGAGAGGGAATGCCGACTCCTCTGTCTCATCAGTTGAGCGCCAAGTCGAATACGTACCGGTATTAGCTATCCGGCGGAGAATCGGAGTGACCTGGCCGACCGCGACCCTGATAGAAGTCTCCACCCCACTGCCCGATCCAGATGTCCTGGTTAGCAAGATAGAGGGACCATTCGGTGTCGAATCGGTCGTCAGTCACAGTCCATTCGTCTGCGCTGGAGTCGTACTCAACCGCAGCGTTGTAGACGGCCGCTTGACCGTATTCGCCGCCAGCCTCGGGCGGCAATGGGAGTGTGTACTCGGCGTCCTCACTCCTGGACTGTGGACGCTCAGCACGCTGCAGTCGTCCACGATTGAAGGTCTGATTGAAGAACTGGGCGAACGTGTCCTTGACGCCGTTCATCTCGAGAACGGCATCGGCGGCGTTGAGCCCGCCGGTGATATCGCCAGCATCTCGTGCGGTAATTGCATACGTGCTCGCGCTCGCTCCGGATTTGAACGTTCCCGCGTCGCTATCCCAGAGTTCGTCGAGCATGTATCCGAGCACAGTCTCGGCGGTGTCGGAACGATCAACACCATCGAGCTCGGACGCCCACAGTAGCCCCTGCCCAACGATACCTTGTGTCGCAGCCTGATTTACGGCCCCGTTTTCGACCATTCCGTTACCGTCGAGGTTGCTGTCGACCCGATCGGCAAGCTCGTTCGCGTATTCGACAGCGTTCGACTGCAACCGATCGCTGCCGGCGTGAGTACCGTACCATCCGACCGCTCCGAGCGTCTGACCGAGTTGCCGTGTCGACTGGCTCGCGACGTCTGCCGGTGAGAACTGAGAGGCAGTCGACTGGAACATTCCATCGGCGAGCTGCTGAATTTTCCCCGCCGGAATGAGCGGTTCTGGGTTCTCGTACCCGAACCAGCCACCCTGAGAGAGGCCGACCATTTCCGAAAGGAACCAGAGCATCGCCGAGTGGTGGTGTACTCGGGGCGTCGGATCGACGACTTCCGGGCCGCCGGGCCTGAATCCTGAAATCAGCTGCAACGAGTCACCATCGGCGGTCAGAGAACCGTTTTCTTCTGGTCCACCAGCGATGAGTCCCGCATTGATCCCGATCTGTGCGAGCGTCGAGAGCAGTTCCGAGCGAAACTCCGCCGCGAGAGCCGCCGGCAGAATGGCGAAGTGCGCCTCGAAGTTTTTCGCCCACGTAACGCCTTTGAGATGCGTCCACGCCAGCGAAGAGGGGCTGACCACACCGGAGGATATGAGTAGCGGCTGGTTGGCACAGCCCGGAGTCTTCTTGTTCGACCGCGAGAGCGGACGGTTCACACCGAGAGAGCAGGGAGTCTGCGAACCTTAATATCCCAAGGCTTGGGATTCCGCCGGCTTTAGCCGGAGGAGGATGCCAATCTTCGACGGTTCAGCTAATATCGAGCGTGTGTGCCTCCGGAACGTTTCGGGCGAGAAGGGCTGGATAGGTCATCTCCGAACGATCGGTGATACTGGCCGTGACCGTTCGCCACCGGCCGTTCAGACAGAGGTCGATATCGACGAGCGGTCTCGTCTCCGTGCGAACGTACAGGAGTTCGTCGCCCAAGAGCGGTATCTGCCGATCTACGAGCGAGATCTCAATCATGCTTTTCCAGGGAAACAGAACAGTACCAGTTCGAATCGGATCGCCCAATGGATCTACCGCAATTTCACCGACCCTGCGACTTCGGGCTCGTTCTCAGGACTCGTATTACTAATTGGTGAACACGCAAATGACCACCAGTCCGGAAACCGTCTGTGCAGTCGTCCCACACGACCGATAGCCCGTTATTAGGGAACAGATCGTCCCTGTATGTATGCGAGACAGGCTCCACAGGCGATCGACTACTCGGCGTAACTTCATCGGTGCGGTCGGGGCTGTCGGTTTCGCCGCTCTGGCGGGTTGTCTCGACCGCGGATCGAGCACTGAGGGCGATCCGAGCGCCGGTCCACCGACAGTTGAGCGGTCCCTTCCAGAAGAATACACGACCGAGGAGCTCAACGATGCGATTCTCTCCGGTGGTCCGGGGCAAGATGGAATTCCGTCCATCGATGACCCACAATTCACTTCCTCAGACGATCCACCGGCGAATCTGGCCCCCGGTGATCCAGTATTCGGCGTCGAGCTGAACGGCGAAGCGAAGGCCTACCCGCAGTACAATCTCGTCTGGCACGAGGTCGCGAACGACGTCGTCGGCGGGGAGTCAGTCGCAGTGACGTACTGTCCCCTGACCGGAACTACACAGGGATTCTACCGCGGTGAGAGCGAATTCGGCGTCTCTGGTCGACTGATCAACAGCAACCTCGTCATGTTCGACCGCGGGACGGAGACGTGGTGGCCCCAGATACTTGCACAGGGTATCCGCGGCCCGCTCGAGGGGACGTCCCTCGAGGAATTTCAGGTCATTTGGACGACGTGGGAGCGGTGGCGCAAACAGTATCCGGATACGGTCGTACTCACGGAAGATACCGGCCACCTCCGTAATTACGGCGACGACCCCTACGGGGGGTACAATCCTCGAAGCGGATACTATGACAACGAGAATACGCTATTCAGGCCGCTGGCGACTGACGACCGATTCTACCCGAAGGCGGTCGTCGTCGGAGCACGGAACGCTGACGGTGCCATGGCCGTCCCCAAGTCGACGTTACGCGAGCGGGGAGTCGTCGACGGGACGATGAGTGATGTGCCGTACGTAACCGTCTACGACGAGACGCTCGACACGGGCCATGTGTATCACAATCCCGATAAAAAGACAGTCGAGTACAATGACGGCGACCTCACCGTCGACGGAGCCGAATCCGCTCCGGACGAACTGCCCCTCGAGCGCGAGCTCGGATTCGACGCGATGTGGTTCGCCTGGTATGGGTACTATCCGTCGACGGTGGTCCACGAATGAGCATCGTCAGTCGATTCGACATGGATCCGAAAAGACGGATCAACGAGACGCTGATCACGACGCTGCTCGTCTTTCGCCGTCGCGACTCGATGGCGATCGCAGCCGTCATCGCGATCGGCTATCTCGCAGCCTTTCTCTGGGTCGTCGGTGACCTCGCGTTTCGACCCGACGTGGCGACGAACCTGATCGTGGTCGACGATCCGCTGGTCCGAATGTTCGAGCGGACTGGCCCGGCGTCCTTCGAACCCGTCGCGCTCCTCGACACTGGGATCGTTCGAATTCTGGTGTCGCCAGTCAACGTCGCGATCGGGCTCCTGATCGCTGGACTCGTCGGCGTCAACCTCGGTCTGACCTACCTCGCGGTCGTGCAGCCGGCGGCCTGTGGGATCAGCGCAGGATCCGGCCTGTTCGCGTCGTTGCCCGCACTGCTGTCCGGCACGGTCTGCTGTGGACCCGTCGTCCTGATCGCTCTCGGTATTCAGGCGAGCAGCCTCCTGCTGACGATGTTCACGTGGCTGTTGCCGCTGGGGATCGTTCTGATGCTCCTGAGCCCAGTGTACGTCGCCGGCAAGATCGATGTCGCCGGGACAACGGCATGAGCGCCTGGCTGGGAGTCGATTCGCATTGAACTCGGGGACAGAGCGCGCCACTTTCGAGAACTGGTCTCTCCCCCCCAAGACTACTGTTGATCAGGACATGGCTCGTGATGTGAATCTCGCAGATACCGTCTCGGGTTCGAGTTCGGCGATCATCGATCGTGTCCCGAGACTCTGGGCGCTCTGGGCGGCCGCTCGCCCGAGTCAGCTCGCACTCATCGTGCTGGTCTACGCTCTCGGGGTCGGAATGGCGACTGCAGGGCCACCGCTGATCGCGAGCGATCCGGAGACACCCGTCGACGTGAGGTCTCCCGCGTTCCTCGAGCCGGTTCTGGCTGGGGCAATCGCACTGTTCCCTGTCGCAGTTGCGATCCACTACGCCAACGAGTACGTCGACGCCGAGACGGATGCGCTGACGGATCGAACACCGTTTTCCGGCGGCAGCGGTGCGCTCGTCCAGACCGGCCTGCCGCGATCGTTCCTGCGCCCGGCAGTGATCGGTTCGGTCGCGGTCGCGTCGGTCGTGGTGCTGAGTATCGGCGGTTCTACCGGACTTCCGCGCGATGCAGTTGCGCTTCTCGTAACGATGTTCGGTCTCGGGT
This sequence comes from Natrinema salaciae, assembly GCF_900110865.1. Lineage (NCBI taxonomy): Archaea > Methanobacteriati > Methanobacteriota > Halobacteria > Halobacteriales > Natrialbaceae > Natrinema > Natrinema salaciae. The sequence goes on along the minus strand of NZ_FOFD01000005.1, from coordinate 275,396 downwards.
TGGCGTATTCGTTACCGCCGATCGCGTTCGTTCGGCGGGGCGTCGGAGAAGCGATAAACGCAGTGCTTGGTGGAGTGTTGCTCCCGCTGTACGGTGTCGCTGTCGTCGCATCCCCGACGGGTGCTGCGGCACTGGCAGTCGTCCCGTTCACGCTGTTGGTCGGCTGTAATCTCTTCGCAACGCATTGGCCGGACAGAGTCGCGGATGCGACGGTCGGCAAACGGACGCTCGCTGTCCGGTGGTCGCCAGCACGGATCAGGCGCGCCTTTGCCATCCTTGCCAGTACTGCTGTGACCGCCGCCGCCGTGCTGTGGGCTGTCGGCGTGTTCCCAGCTATCGTCGCGTTAGCTCATCTCGTCCCGACCCCGTTTCTCCTCTGGAGCGGGATCGTACTGACGCGCCAACGCTCGCCGCTCCCGGCGGTCCTCGCGATGGTCGTTCTCGCCGTCTCCGAAACGATCGCATGGTGGTGGATCGGTGTCGTGTCATGAATCGTCACAGCGCTTGATTCGAGGCGTCCGCCTCGTCCTGCTGCAGCTAGCAACTCCCCGAGCGCTTACCCGGACTTCGTCCCGAACCGCACAACCGTTTTGTACCGCGACTGGTGTGTTTACGTATGGTAGACTCGTCCAAACCGGACGCGAACGAGGATTCTGGAAGCCCTACCCCGTCCAGAGAGGGGCCCACCGAGACGGAGCACGGCGGGTCACCATCAGCGGAACTACTGCCGACGACCACCGCTCGTCGCCTGTTGGAGTGTGTCAGAGACGAGGAACCGCCCGACCCGTTTCTGCATCGCATCGCTGAGGCCAGTACCGATGACCTCGCTCGAGTTCGGACTGATCGACGAGCTGGCCTCGCGTTCTGGCTCAACGTCTTCAACGCAGCAACGCAGCTTTTGCTCGAACACCGGCCGACACTCTTCGAATCGCGCGTGCGGTTCTTTCGTACACGTGCAGTGACCGTCGCGGGCACCGAACTCAGTCTCGACGATATCGAACACGGCGTTCTCCGCGACAGGCGGTCGAAATACGGTCTCGGATATCTTCCGCGGCTCGAGCGCACGGGACTGGACGGGTCCTATCAGCTCGAGGTTGATCCTCGGATCCACTTCGCACTCAATTGTGGCGCTGCGAGCTGTCCAGCTGTCCTCGCGTACGACCCGAAGACTGTCGACGAAACGCTCGACATTGCGACGCGATCGTATCTGGATCAGACAGTCGAATACGATTCCGACAGCAATCGTGTACGAGTTCCACGGACATGCCTCTGGTTCATCGGTGACTTCGGCGGTCGGGCTGGCCTCCGCCAGCTATTGCGAGAGTTCGATCAGATCCCCCCAAATTCGTCGCCATCACTCCGGTTTGCGGACTACGATTGGACGAAAACGCCACGGAAATTCGACTCGTAGTGGTCGACGAGTTCGTCGAACGCGTCGTGACGCCCTCTTCGAAACCTCGTCGAGCCCGGTACGTGATTTCGATCCGCGGTAAAAACGACGTACTTCTGCGGTCCAGATCGATCGCGAATCACTCCTGATAATGGAATCAATCTGTTACCGTCCCATCAATCGTGTCTCGTTTCGGCGGTCATTCGTTACTGATACACAAGCAACAAACATTCATATGTCTGTAAAGCAGTCCGGGACCAGGACGACAGAACGTGGAACGATACGTCTCGGACCACACGTGAAACCGATCCTGTCGATCGTGTTTCGGAACTGAACACCCCCGATCGTTATTTATAATCGTTCGTCGTCTTTCCCCCTGAATGACCGATTTCGATCTCATCGTCGTCGGTGGTGGCACCGCCAACAACGTCGCCGCGGCAGCAGCGGATCACGGCCTCGAGACGGCGCTCGTCGAGCCCGGACCGCTCGGTGGAACCTGCCTCAATCGAGGCTGTAATCCGTCGAAGATGGTTATCCAGGCTGCGGACGCGATCAACCACGTCAGAGACGCGGAAGCGTTCCATGTCGACGCGAGCTTCGAGGGAGTCGACTGGGAAACCGTCGTCGGCGAGATGGACGAGCTACTTGGCGGAATCGCCGCGGATATGAAACAGCGATACCGGGAGAGAGATCACCTCACGCTCTTCGAGGAACGAACCGAATTCGTCGACGAACGAACAGTCGAACTCGATGGGCAGGACGTGACCGCGAACAAGGTCGTCGTTGCGACCGGTAGCCGCCCCGTCGTGCCGCCGATCGATGGCCTCGACGAAGTCGACTACCTGACGAGCAAGGAGGCGCTGTACCTGACAGATCCGCCGGAAAGCCTCGTCATCCTCGGTGGCGGCTACATCGCCGTCGAACTCGGGTACGTCTTCGAATCGATCGGAACTGACGTCACTATTATCGAGATGATGGACTCGCTCGTTCCCCGTGAGGACGGCGACGTCTCCGCGACGTTCACCGAACTCGCGAGCGAGCGACACGACGTGTACACCGGTCACCGCGTCACGGCGGTCGAAGCGGTGGACGATGGGAACCGCGTTCATGCCGAAACCGAGAGCGGTGAGACGATCGCCGTCGACGGCGAGGAAGTCCTCGTCGCACTGGGTCGACGGCCGAACACAGACTCGTTGAACCTCGAGACTGCCGGGATCGGAGTCGACGAACGAGGCTTCGTCGAGACGAACGAGTACCTCGAGACGTCCGCCGAGAACGTGTGGGCCCAGGGTGACGTCGCCGGAAACGCGCTGTTCAAGCACTCCGGCGACTACGAGACGCGCCACGTGATCGACAACGTCGTCGGCGACGATCGGCGGGCACTCGATCTCACCGCGATGCCACACACGATCTTCACCGAGCCCCAGATCGCCGGCGTCGGCGCCACTACGGAAGAACTCGAGGAAGACGGACGCGAGTACGTCGTCGGCCGCGCCGACTACGCCGACTCCGCGATGGGGCGGGCAAAGAAACTCGAGGACGGCTTCGTCAAGGTGCTCGCGAGCCCCGATGGCGAGATCCTGGGCTGTCACGTCATGGGGTACGAGGCGTCGATGCTAGTACACGAGGCGGTCGTGGCGATGCGAACCGGCGTTACCGTCGACGAAGTGGCGAACACGATCCACGCCCACCCGACGCTGGGCAAGGTCGTCGAGGCGGCGTTCCGGGACATCCCGAGATAGCTCGAGACGGCGGCACACCGAGGACGTTTCCGTCACTGGCGTGAAGCAGAAACTATGAAAAGCGATCCGTTGCCCTCGAGACGACAGCTCCTCGGTGGGCTGGCAGGCGTACTCGTGTCGGGGTTACTGGCTGGCTGTAGCGACAGTTCGGATTCGACTGACGATGCGTCGCCGGGATCGGACGCCGAGCCGGAGACGGATCTCGATCTCCGAGAGGCGAACGTCGTCGAGGTGGCGTTCGAGGGCGACAGCGATGCGTATACGTTCGACGTGACGCTCCATCACGACGACGAGGGAGAAGACGGGTTCGCGAACTGGTGGCAAGTCGAGCGTCTCGACGGGACGCGACTGGGACGGCGCGAGTTACGCCACGCACACGCTCAGCAACCGTTCACGCGCTCGGAGACGATCGGGGTTCCCGACGACGTGACCTGCGTGGTCGTCCGAGGCCACGATCGGACACACGGGTACGGCGGGCAACTGATGCTCGTGAATCTCGAATCCACTGCGACGCAGTCGGTGAATCAGGGGTCCGATCCTCGGCCCATCGACGAAACTGACTGTCCCTGAGACGGGATTCGGGTCGCCAGTCTACGACGATTCTTCGTTGAAGAGCCGTATGACAGTCTCGTCGTCCGGAATCCATCCGACGAACTCGCCCCCTTCGAAGGGCAGATCGACGGACGCGATGTAATTACACAGGCCGACGTAGAAATCGATCAACAGCCCGGCTGCGACGATTTCCGCCGGGGAATACGCTTCAGCGAGCGCGTCGTGAATCTGATCGGTTACCGTTCCGGATTCGACGGCTCGAGCGTACTGGAGCAGGACGAACTCGCTGTCGTCGAACGACGAGAAGTCACCGCCGCCGATCGCTCGCATCTCCTCGACGGTGATGCCCTTGTCGCGAGCGATATCGACGTGTTGGTGCCACTCGTAGCGGGCACCGCGCGCTCGAGCGACGGTGAGAATGACCAGCTCCGTTCGCCGCTGGCCGAGCTGGTCGTAGAGCGTGTTCAGGTACTCCAGGGTTGCCTCGAGTACCGCAGGATTGTGCGCCCATGCACGAAAGATGTGGCGGTCGCCGAGGTATTCGTCGGTGAACAGGTGGTGGTACTCTTCGGAGATGTCGTCCAGTTCGAGCAGTGGGAGTCGTGACATTGTCTTCTGGTTGGTTACTGAGCCGATGGTTTGTGTCGTGGCTCCGCGGTGACGTAATTGCTTTCGTCGAGCTCGCTGCTCTTGAGAAACGAAGTCGCCTGCTCCTCTCCCAGAGCCATCAGTTCCTGAATAAACGACGGGCGGCGGTCGACTTTCGTCGAACAGTGGTACGATTTGCCCATCGATAGCCGTCGGATTGCAGTCTTCGAAAAGTCGCTCTCGGGGAGGTGTCCCGCGTCGATCCACTCGTTGACTCGTCGAATAACGTTCAGTTCCTGATTCAACGAGATGTTGCCCGCCAGTTCGTTACGGCGATCGGCGATCTCCGCGAGCGAGGTGGGTTCGCCCTCGGTCTCCTGGGGGTTGATTTGGATGACCCAGAGCTCATCGGGCTTGCGATCGGCATCGACGGTCATGAGGTCGTCGATCGGCGGGTTCTGCGAGAAGAGCCCGTCCCAGTGGCGGTGCCCGTCGATCTCGACGGCCTCGAAGAGCGTCGGAACGGCGGCCGACGCGAGCACTGCGTCCGTCGTCACCTGCTCGTCGACGAACGTCTCGAAGACGCCCGCGTTGATGTCGACAGTCCCGACGACGAGTTCCGGTGCCTCTCTATCACAGTAGTCCGGGATCGCCTCGAATTCGATATGCCGTTCGAGGGTATCTCTGATTTCGTCTTTCCCCGCCTCGGAACCAGGGATAGCGTACGGACTGATCTGCGGCATCGGAACGCCCGTGCTTCCGAGCCGGGACAGTCCGACGACGAAATCATTCGCGAATCGGTCCGAGAGGTCGGATGCCGACAGATCCTCCCAGATCGCGTCGAGGAGTTCGATCGCCCTGTCCTCGTCGGCCGTGACCAGTCCGTACCACGCCGCGAGTGCATTGAAAGCACCACCGGAGGTTCCGCTGATCCCGACCAGTTCGTACTCGTCGGGCCAGTCGCGGAGGAGCCGTTTCAATACGCCTGCGGTAAACGCCGTGTGGCTGCCGCCACCCTGACAGGCGATGGCGACCCTCGTCGGGGCGTCTCCGTCGTCAGCGGTCTCACTCATAGGTCGTGGTGTACCCGCCGTCCCAGAGCAAGTCGGCGCCGTTGAGGTGTTTCGCGTGGCTCGAGAAGCCGAAGACGAACAGGTTCGCGACTTCGGCAGGCGTCATCATCTCTTTGGTGCGGGCTTGGCCAAGCATCACGTCCTCGATCACTTCCCGCTCGGAGATACCGCGTTCGTCGGCCGTGTCCTCGATCTGATCGACCATCAGCGGTGTCAGCACGTACCCGACGCTCACGGAGAACCCCCGAAGCGTCCCACCGCCTTCGGCCGCGATCGCTCGAGTGAGTCCAGCGAGTCCGTGTTTCAGCGTGATGTACGCCGGTTTGTTCTGCGTCGCGTAGTGACCGTGTACCGAGGACATGTTCCCGATGGCGCCGACGCCGTCGTCCGTCGCCTCGATATGTGGCATGACCCGCTTTGAAAGCAAAAACGGTGACCGAAGCATGAGGTCGTGCATGAAATCGTACTTTTCCATTGGAAACTCCGAGAACGAGGCGATGTGTTGCATTCCCGCGATATTCGCGGCGTAGCGTACCGTCCCGAGATCGGCGGCCTCGTCGACGGCCGCCGCGACGGCATCGTCGTCGGTCAGATCTTCCTCGACTGGAACGATGCGCCCGTCGGCATCGAACGACGCCGCCATGTCGGCGGTTTCCGCGAGCCCTTGCTCGTCGATGTCGACGGCGGCGACGGTCAGTCCGTTGCTCGCGAGGGCGATGCTCGTGGCCTGACCGATCCCTGATCCACCGCCAGTGACGATTGCGACGGTATCCGCTGTGAAACGGTCGTCCGGAATGCGAACGAAGTCGTCGGGCGAAAGCTCCGGTGGTGTCAATTCGGTTTCACTGCTCATCATAGACCCGTACTTCGAGAGTCATTATATAACTCACTCGGTCAGGCACCGACAGTACACGGCGCCGAAATAATTATATTCTCATTCATTTCGGAGGCGCATCAGAGAGCGGTGCCGGTCGTCGATCCTGTCCGCCACGACTAGCAGTTTCTTACAACAAGAACGTCGTTACGAGGACGATTCCACCGACGAGTCCGAAGATAACGCCGAGACCTGCCGCCATCACGTCACTCGGAACGTATTTCCCCACGCGAGTGCCGACCGTCCCCCCGATCAGGACCCCCGGAATCGACCAGGCGACGACGTACCAGACAGGGGTCGCGCTCAGTGCGTGGATAGCCGCTCCGGCGACGGCGGCCACGGCGAGGACGAACACCGAGGTTGCGATCGCGACTCGAGGCGGAACGCGACACCGGATGACGAGCTGTGTCGTGACGATTTCCGGCAGTCCAGCGCTGATGAGTCCAGTTATGAACCCGCCGATCGTCGCCAGTGCCACGCCGGGAAGTCGCCAGCAGGTGTCGAACACGTATCGCTCGCCGTCGGCGGCCTCGACGACCGTCTTGCCTCGGCCTGCGTTCTTTTTCGCCAGATATCGTCCTTCGCTCTCGCCGGGAACGCATTTCTCCGGCGGTTCGTAATAAAAGAGGAACCCACCGAGAATGACCAATCCGACGCCGAAGATGCCCCGCAAAACCGCTTCTGGTGCGTACTGCGCGGCAAACGCGCCGACGACGATGGACGGAACGGCACCGAGCAGGAGCCACTTAGCCGTCGCGTAGTCCACGAGCCCCTGTTTGACGTACGATCGAAGGCCGTTCCCCATCCCGAAGACCTCCGTCAGGAGTCCGGCACCGATCGCCTGTGCGGGCTGTAGCCCGACGACCAGCAGGAAGAACGGACTGAAAAAGAGAGCCCCCGAAACGCCCGAGGCGAGCGCAACTATCGAAAAGACGATTGACGCAGGAAAAACCCACCAGTGCGCGAGAAACGCCTCCGTCGGGAACGATGCAGGTAGTGTCTGTGTGACTACCGAGTCCTCGAAGGACGCCGCTGCAACCCCGATCGAGTCAGCGAGGAGCAGGAAGCCGACCGAGAGCCCGACACTGCCCAGGATGACCCGTTTGGGAGACACACTACTCATTCGAGTACCGGCTGTGAATTCGGGGTGTGATCTCTATACGACGTGAGCGACGTGAAGCTGGCCTCGCATTCGAACGGTAGCAGTCGTGTCATGTAACTGGATACGGATTTACTGAGTCAGTGTGCCTATGGATCGATGGCTGTAAGAATCTGTTCGTCGTTACGTGTGAAATTTACTCAGGCAACGATACCGGACCCCAAAACGGCACCGAGGACGATCCCGTAACTGGCGTGGACAGTGCCGAACATCACCATCGTATCGCGGTCGGCCTCCATTCCGAGCACCATTCGCATCCAGAACATCATCCCAACGATCATGAGAACCATCCCGTAGACGAGTCCCAGGCCCGCCGCGACGACGAGCGAGTCGAAATTCAAACCGACTAGGGGGACCCCCAGAGCGAAGACGACACCGGCACCGACGCCGTAGAGCATGTGCAAGAGCATCCCCGGCATCTCGTACTCCGCGGGCTCTCCGCCCGCTGTTTTCGCGACGAGTCCGGCCGTCGGCGGCGGCCCGCCGTCACCCATTCTCATCATTCCCATCGTCATGACAATCGTTGCAATTACGCCGCCAACGAGTCCAGCAAGTATTGATACCATACACCGACAGAAGAACAGGGAAAAAGAATACCTTCCGCGGTAGTGCATTTCGACTACATATCCGATTTCACCGTGCTACAATACTGATCGAAACGATTTCTACACTGGTCGATATAGTAGCTACTGAAACGAGTTACACACTATTGACAACGCGGCCATGCAATCAGGTGTGTAATGGTTTTCAGCTGCATCGATAGCCGGTGACGGATTCGATTTGTCTTTCGATAGCCGCGAGCGTTCGCGTCGAGGAAGGCATCGGGACCTAACGATTTTGTTGTAACAACTCCTCGAGTGAGGTATGGAAAGGCAAATACCGGATTTTTCGCTCCCGAACGTGGCGGCAGGACCGGACCCGTTCTCCCTATCTGCCCTCCCCGACGACGTCGAATTCGTCGTGCTGTTCCTTCAGCGGGACTACTACTGTACGAACTGCCGCGACCAGGTACAGGAGCTCGCCGACCGGATCGAGGCCTTTCACGATCGGGACGCCGAAGTCGTCTCGGTCGTCCCCGAACCGGTCGATCGCGTCGAAGAGTGGCAGTCCCGGTACGACCTCCCCTATCCACTCCTCGCGGATCCTGACACTGCGGTCGGTGACGCCTACGACCAGCCCGTTCGGTTCGGAATCCTCGGCAAGTTCAGCGATTTCTTCGGGCGAATGCCCGTAGTCGTCATTATCGACCGTCGGACCAGCGAGCCGACGCTCGTCTCCGCCCACCGGGGACGGTCGACGTTTGATCGACCCGAAATCAACGAGCTACTGTTGGAGCTTGACGAACTCCGGGCTGCCTGAGTGGTGCCACGATGGATATTTCGTGTCTCTGAAGCGGGGCCCGAAGATCGAAAACGCTTCCAAGAGCCGATAACTCACACGTAACTCCCTTACCGGACGGTTCGCTTACAGTTAAGATGGAATAAGACAGGTATTCGATATGGCTGAACGAACGGAACCGACCGATACGGTGACGGGAATTATCGAACTCGAGGCAGAATCCGAATTTGATAATCTCATGACAAGCGAGGACCGAGTACTCGTCGATTTTTATGCGGACTGGTGTGGTCCGTGTCAGATGATGGAACCGACGATGGAAGCAATTTCGAAAACGGTCGATGCCCCCGTGGTCAAAGTGGACACCGATACGTTCCCACAAATCGCTGCCCGCTTCGACGTGAGTTCGATTCCAACTGTTATCGGATTCGATCAGGAAGTTCCTGCTGGCCGCCTTATCGGAATGCAAGATGCGGAAGCGATACGACAGCTCGTCGACTGATCAGTTGTGACCCAGTCGCCGAGAGAATTCACCCGAAGACCGATCCGGAACAACGATCAGAGTGGGTTCGAGACATGAGTTCGTGAGCGGGCATGGATACGGTCCCTCGTTCGTTCCGTGGATGGTCGCTGTAGCGATGCTTTCGACTGGGTCGAGAATCGGTTTCGGGCACACGTTCGCGGGGAGCACTCTATACGTGGTACTTGGCGCTGGTGTTGCAGTCGTATCGACACTTTCTCGATCGCTTCGATCCGATCGTATCCCGATCACTCCACCGACAGTAATCATGACTTCCGGTGTTTTGCTCGTAATTGCGGCAGCGAGTTCCCTCTCTCGGTCGATAGGTGGACCCGCGTCTCTATTCTGGCCCACGATTTCGATCGGCGCAGCAGTATTGCTCACGTTCGGGGTCTGGGCGCTCCTCGAGCGACGCCGTCCAGCGGTTACGAGACGGACGGGACTTGCCGGTGGTATCCTGCTGTTCGGACAGCTACTGGATGCGATTACGACGATAATCGGAATCGATATTCTCGGGTTCTACGAACAGGTTACACTCTCTCGACTGCTCATTAACGTGACAGCGTCTCTCCCAGTTACACCGTTTCTCGGAACGACCTGGCTGTTCGTCCTCCTGAAAGGTGGATTGACCGTCGGTATCGTGGTCTGGACCGGAACCGCTCACGATCTCACGTCGTTCGAACGGCAGATGATACTCAGTATCGCCACTGCCACGGGACTGATTCCGGCAGTCAATAATCTCGTGCTTCAGTTACTTTCCTAATATTACGGCGGAGAGGCGATTCGACGGAACGGACGAGCGATCGAGTTTTGACGAAAGGGGGGCGGCACATCACTACTGGAGCGATTCATGACGATTGTCTCTGTCTAGCGGTTACGAACTGGTAATCCGCTAACCAACCGGTTAGATTGTAATATATATCCTTGCAGTACAACATATAGACTGGAGGCACCGTGACCCGCGCTCCATGCGATCGTAACCACCACCCTGCTTCGGACTCGAGACCGATCACACCACCCGTGTATCGGACCCTATCGCTACCCTGGGACAAAGCGATGGGACGATCTGAAAGAGGATAACAGGGCGGTTCGCGATCACCATTGCACACCACCAGTACGGAGCCTCCACATCCCACAGAAAGAATGGGATCTCTGAGAGATCCTCGAGCGATCTGTTAGAGCCGACACCTCCGGACAGCGCTCACCCAAAATACGGTTATACCCTACCCCATGCCCGAACTTACAGATTTCGAACTTCCGAACGCCACAACGGGACCAGATCCGTTTCAATTGAGCGAATATGCATCAAATTCTGAACGAGACGCAATCGTTCTGCTGTTTCAGCGGGACTATCACTGCCCGAAGTGTCGAGAGCAAGTCCAGAAAATCGCCTCGAGATACGACGAATTCGAATCGCGTCAAGCCGACGTAGTTTCGATCCTCCCCGAACCGCTCGAACGAGCACGCCAGTGGAACGAGCAGTACGAGATTCCGTTTCCGCTACTGGCTGACGAATCGAAGACGACGAGTGATCAATACGATCAGCCGACCCGGTTCGGTGTCTTTGGCTCGCTTCACGACATGGTCGGGCGAATGCCCGAAGCGATCCTCATCGACGCAACCGGTGAACAGCCGTCGATCGAATATGTCCATCGCGGCAAAATGCCAGCCGACCGACCGACCGTCGACGATCTTCTCGACCGCATCGACGGGCTTGTGCCCACACGAGTATGATGGGCTCACGATCGTACAGCGCCGTTCGGGTAGCCAGATATACAACGAAGCGGCATCGAATATAGCAGTAGTTAGTTCGAACTCACGGTCATGTACAAAAACTGCAGTACCGGTCAAAAAGAATGCATCCCTGTAATCAAGAAAACAGTATGACTCACAGCTCTGATCGACTCTACGAACTCCCCCCGAGCGCAAAACTCGTGTTCAAAGTGCTCGAAATCAACGGAACGATGACGCAGAGCCAGATTGCAACCAAATCGCGGCTGAGTAAACGGACAGTCCGGCAAGCACTCGATAATCTTCGTGACGCTGATACCCTCGACGAACGCGTTTCGCTCCGCGATGCGAGAAAATCGCTCTATTCGATCCCCGAATCGAGAGAGACCGACACGCTGGCAAACGCCAGCGATTAGATTTGTTCTCCATAACCACCTACAGGGTCGTTCGAGAGACACCGTCTAGTTAGCGCGGTTTGAGAAACGAGCAGGTCGTAGAATTGGTTTGGCATGCAACTCGCAGACCTGCTCAGCGAGTGCTGCGCGGCAGAATTTGATGAATGTTGGGAGGGTGAGCGGACGGCGAACACCCTGACAGGTGTCGCCATCCGTCTTCACGCGACCGGTTTTTCATTTCGAAGGACACAAGTGATTCTTTGCTTGGTCGGCGGAGAACGGACTAATAAAAAATTTTACACTGGGTACATCGGCTAGCTGACAGCGTTCCAGACCCGCCGACGTTCACGAGAGCTTTGCTCTCGTGCGGCCCATCAGAACGTGGAGCGCTCTGCGGACGGCGAAGCCGTCGTGAATCGCAATTAATAAGACTACTGTCAAGATTAACGGCGACTAGTCTTGGGAGTATACCACAATAAACATAGATTCACAGATCATTCTCGATGTCGCAGAGTTCGGACGACGAGACACCGATCCAGCTGCTGTGTTCTTCCATCGAATGACCGAGAAACACGGTCTCTCCAACACCGTGTTTCTCGTTGATAACTATCGCTATCTGACTTCCCTCTCTCGATTAGGGTTGAGCGGTCACCTCGGCTACGTCGATCGAAACCAGATCGAAAAGTGGTTTCATACCCTCAAAATGCGAATCGACCGCTTCCATAACTCATGGGTTGGCAGTCGAGCCAGTACCAGAGACTGGCTTGAACAGTTTGTCCACTACTATAGCACACAGCGACCGCACCAGTCATTCAGCGGACAGGCGCCAATGGAAATCGGCAGCGTGACTACGAGATCGAGACGCTTGCACAGGACGATCGGATCGCTCGCTACCTCGAGGACGAAGCCGACGTCAAAGCACCCAACCCGCCAGAACCCGGCACGCTCGAGGTGGATGCATGACCGGGTTCAAGGGTGGGAGATCGTCAGGGCTCGCCCTCAATCATCAGCGCCCATCGTCGATACCGGTCGTTTCTCCGAGACTGAGCTCGATAGCCCGCTCGACGTGAAGTGCAGTCGTATCGAACATCGGAATTTCCGGCCGATCGGCCTGTTCGACCAGCAGGTCAATCTCGGTACATCCGAGCACGATTCCCGCTGCACCCTCGCTGACCATGGTATCGATTTCCGCGAGATACCGCTCCCGAGCGTCCGCTCGAACGACACCTTTCGTAAGCTCCTCAAAAATTATCGTATCCACCGCTTCGCGAGCCGCCGGCCCGGGGACCACGACGTCGATGCCGTGCTCAGCGAATCGCTCCCGATAGAACGATTGCTCCATGGTCGCCCGGGTGCCGAGTACCCCGACAGTCTCGACACCCGATTCGAGGATGGCGTCTGCCGTCACATCGACGATATGGACGAACGGGATGGAAAGTGATTGAGTAATCTCGGGTGCGACCTTGTGCATCGTATTCGTCGCCATGACGACGAAGTCGGCACCCCCCGCCTCTAGTCCCTGGGCCGCTTCGACCAGATATTCGCCTGCTGACTCCCAGGCGTCGGTCCGAATGAACCGTTCGATGTCGCCGAAATTTACACTCCGAACTAACAGGTCACCATCGTTGTGTCCACCGACGGCCTCGTTGATGCCTTCGTCTATGCGACGATAGTATTCGATGGTCGATTGGCTACTCATCCCGCCGAGAACGCCGATGGTTTGAGGTTCGATAGCAGTCATTGACTCACCACTCGTTCGCATGTTCCCGGGGAGGACCCGCTCACTCACGCGTACGATTCGGGTTGGCGGGACCCGTGGGACCGGGACACGTCGAACAGATCATCGACAACCCCCATGGCTGCCATCCTCACATAGAAGGGTGTGGACGGAACAGATGGATGAGGATAGAATACGAGCCAGCACTTAGTGGCCATCACCGAGCAACTTCGCTTCGGCGTTGCGTAAATGCTCGAGAAACGTCGCTTTCGAGACGTCGAGTTCGGTCGCCAGGTCCTGTACAGACACGGCCCGCGGCCACTCGTAGTATCCCCGCTTTCGAGCCACCGTGAGCGCTTCGCGTTGACGGGGAGTAAGCTCCTGCTGACGATGACGAGATGTTACTGGCGATGGAGATGACGCTGGAGAGAGGCGTGTAAGGGTAATGTCTGCGTCACGTTCCTTCCGGATATCATCCAGCGTCCGCTCGAACGACGACCGCGTCGTATAGACCAGCAGCTCCCACGTTTCGAGCCCGTTTTCGATTCGATAGGAACTGTTCAGCACGAAGCCCTGAGAGAGAAATGCAGCGCCCATTCCCTCGGTGGCATCGTACTCGATGAACACGTCCTGTGCCGTCCGGCCGATTAGTGACTGCCGGCCGTAATGAGGTACGGCGTCCTCAACTTGTCTGATGGTCCTGATGAACGGTGACTCGTATGCCACGTCGATTGCTTGCTCGACGTGTTCCCTGGAATCACCATAGATTGTGCACCGTTCGTATCCAGACCTTCCGTCGACCGCGGCACCGTGACCGACGAGTCCACTTCCGACTTCGTCCGTCGAAGCGATTCCCCAACACTCGGGATGCCAAATGTCGAGCGTCACTTCGAGCAATTCTCGTTCCTGATCGGAATCGGTCATTGGTAGCACATAGAGATATCGGATCAAAAGCCCTCTGGACGGGCCGAAGATCGAATCCCAATTAGCGTCACCTCGTTCAGGTTATCGATCTCCTGCTAGTACCTGCACCATGATCGTTGAGCTGAAAGAGAAGGTACGCGAGGTGGACACCAGTTAGGCTACTAGCAGTCGTCAGTATTGTTGATCCTGCGTGTGCTCGCTCTCGAATAGTCTCGATCGAGTCACTCAGTCTTTTTGTCGGATCTGAAGCCGATGCCGCTATGGGGAATACCCCTTCAATGTCGACGGGAAAGTCCGTCGGAAGACTCGGATATTCCGCGGCAGACCGGCTCGTGAAATCGCCGGTTATCAGTAGATGAGGAGATTCTGAACCATCGTGGAACTGGAGGACGAAGCCCGCTGCACCAGGTGCGTGGCACTGTAGTTCCGGAGGCCCGGCGAGGTACTGAGCGCGCAACCTCGAGGAGCAGTTTATCATGCCGACCGAGTGAATGACAGAACCAGACCGGCCTTCAGACGTGAGTGTGATCCTCCTGTAACAAACACCCAAAACAGCTATGCAACCACGGTACCAACATTAGTTCATGTCGAGCGGCACCATCGATATCGACGAGTTCGAGAACGCCGACGACGATGAATTCGAGGACCGAAACGACACCGAGCGGATCGTGCTGTTCCTCGACGAGAACGACGACCGGGCGTGGAAGGCGGCGACGATCGCTACCCAACTCGAACTGGATACGGACGCCGTCAGTGCGATCCTCTCGCGACTGAAGGAACGGGGTCTTGTGCGGCACAAGCGCCCGTACTGGGCGATCACAGACAACGAGGACCGGCTTCGAGCAGCCTACCGGCTTCACCAGCACCACCAGACTGCAAACGAGCAGTACGGCGAGGAAAATCTCGAGGAGTTGAAAACTGACGAGATGGAGGAAGTTCGGTGACCGCGTTCGAGGAACTGGAACGCGGCGACATTATCTGGGGGACCGATCCGCTCTCGGACAAAGGTCGTCCGATGCTCGTTCTGGAAACACCTCGGTTCCCAAACCACGGTGTACACGTGGTGCGTGAAGGGGAGACGGTCAGGTTCCAGGCAGCAGCCAAGAACTGGTACAAAGGTCGGTGCTCACTCTCGCTGACCGGGTGGTCGCGGATCGAGTTCCCGGAGCGCGGTCGGTGGTGGGAAGAGTAGCCAGCTGACGCAGTCCTCTTTTTGTATACCGGACCGGTCCAGACCCCACCGCCACACCCTCCGCTCCGTGCTCACTTTGCTTCGCGCGCAGCCACGACCAGGAGGGCCTTTCAGGAGATACGCTCGTCGAGGGAATACAAGCACGGGAATGTGGTACTCCGTCTCGTGAGATCGGTTTCGCAAATCACTAATTGTGGAGCAGCGGTACTTGACCCATATGGCCGACCGGACGACAGGGGCCACAGAGTCATCAGATGGGCAGCGGTCCCTCTGGTCGCTCCCCCGTCGTGCCGTCCTCTGGATGGCTAATCTCAATTTCTGGGTGGTGTTCGGCGGATTCAGCGCGTCGGGATTGCTGGTGATGCGGACCGAGACGTTCGATTCCCTCGCACTAGTGTTTTTCCTCTTGGCTGGGATTCTGCCGGTGGTCTTCCAGACCATCGAGAGTGACGAAGAAGATGGGCATGGCTATGCCTACGAGACCAGCAGCGGTGAGAAAGTTAGGTACATAGTCTCGGCACTTGGCTGGAGTATTACACCCTGGGGGATTCTCACACAGGCGCTCCAATTCGGTGGTCAGTCGGTTGCGATGGTGCGCTACCGACGGCGCTATCCGAATCGAGAGCGTTACGTCCCCGAGACGGATTTAGCGCTCCCGTTCGACGGTCAGTGGACGGTCATCAACGGCGGCGTCACTGAGGCGACCTCACACTCGTGGATGCTCGTCGCACAACGCTACGCCTACGATTTCGTCATTACCGACGAGGACGGAGCGACCCACTCGGGCGACGGCATCGAACTTGCGGAGTACCATGTGTTTGGCAAGCCAATCCGTTCGCCCGCTGCCGGCACAGTCGTGAAAACAAAAGACTGTCTCCGAGATTATCCGCGACCGGGAGGCGGGTGGCTGGAGTGGCGAACCTGGGATATTCGTGGCAATCACGTCGTGATCAAGCACGCTGGCGACGAGTATAGCCTCCTGGCCCATCTCCGAGAAGGGAGTGTTTCTGTCTCTCCGGGCGATCACGTCGAGCGCGGTGAGGTCATTGGTGAATGTGGTAACTCAGGTCATTCCGGCGAACCCCACCTCCACTTCCAGCTCCAAGATCGCCCGAACTTCTGGACCGCTGCCAGCCTCGTCCCACGATTTCAAGAGGTCTCCGTACTACGTGAGGACGACCGCAGGAATACCCACGAGTTCTACCGATCAATGCGTGATGAACCAAGTAAGTATCTCTGGGCGGGAGATCACGTTTCAAATCGAGATTGAGAACGGGTCTGACCGGATAGATGGCTAGTTGACCGAGACCTCGTCGTCGCCTCGAAGCAACCAGTAGGCCGCCAAACCGAGCACTGCTTCGAGCGGTCCGACAAAGATCGCACCGAGAAAAAACAGAAAATACACGAGCATCCCGTAGTCATCAGGTTCAACTGTTTCTGACATGACGATTATTGATAGGACGAGTATAGTAGTAGCTGTTTTGCGAAGCCAGTTTCACGAGACACAGTCGCACACGAGGGAGGCATCGACGACGAGGCAGAACACCCATTGTGGACTCGAGTGAACAGCCAGTATGACAGATGATCGTGCAGAGCACCCGCCGATGCGAGAGGCGTTCTCGTTGCTCGGTCACGAGATCCGCCTGGAGATCCTAGCGGCACTGATCGACGAGTGGGTAGCGGCGTACACCGAACCCTGCACATACGCAGAGTTGATGGACGCCGTCGACATGCAGGACAGTGGGAAGTTCAACTACCACCTCGGGAAGCTCCGAGGGATATATGTCGAGAAGGTTGACGATGGATATGTGCCGACGGCGGCCACGACTGCGTTGTATCGAACGGTCCTCGCTTACCAGCCCAATCAAGATATCGACCGAACACGGTTCACGGTTGATTCGGCGTGTCCAAGCTGTGGCAGTGAGCCAGTCGGGACCTACGAACGAGGCTTCTTATCGGTCGACTGTGACTCCTGTGCGGAGTGGGTCGGGTTTTCGTACCCGTTCCCGAAGCACGGGTTCGAGAACCGAAGCGACGACGACGCCGTTCGCGTCGCCCACAGGCGCTGTAAACACCACGTCCAATTGGCGCACTCCGGCCAATGTCCGTTCTGCGCGGGGCCGACGACGTCCCAGATTCGAGCGGACGCCCTCGAGGAGGGGAACGAGCCTACGGTGACGATCGACTGCGACTCGTGTTCCTTTCGCGTCGGCCCCCGGATTCTGTTTCTCCTCTTGCTTGACCCGAGCGCAACGACGGCTCTGACCGACATCGGGATCGATATCGATCAGTACGAGTGGGAACTCCCGGACCCAAGAATACGAATTGTTTCCTCGAATCCGCTCCGTGTGCGGGTCGAGATCGATGGAGAGGAAAGAACAGCAGCAATCGTTATCGATGAGAGCCTCGACGTCTGCTCAGTTGTCATCGATCAGTAACCTCCTGATTGCTGGGAACGAACTGGGGACCCATACGAACGTGTGGAGACCCCGGACTCACGGCCGACGTTCGGCCTCGATAGTAGCGAAACCGATGGAATCGTCCTCGCGAACGCTCTCGCTGTCGACGGCTTCCTCACCGACGAGTTTGGCGGGACGAATTTCCCATTGATTTACGCAGTGTTGCAGGGGCCGCGCATCGTGCCGACGCCGCGTCTCATCTGTGACTACGCCCGAAACGGCCACATGACCAACGGGGAGGCGCGAACGCTGATTGCCGCGATCAGCCCACATCGAAGCTGGGACAACAGTCCGTACGTCACCCAGTTGCTGGCGCTTCTAGACGGGTAGCGTCACTACCTGTATGACGGAAGCTACGACAGAAAGCGGCTATCGTTCTCTTAATCGTCTCAGCGGGTCATCAATAACGAAAACGTTACCGCGAGTGTGTCTAACCGGGCAATAGCGTCCAGTACCGATTCCTCGACGGCGGCCGATGACGAAGTCCGCCAGCCGTACGAGGGATACCAAGCGGCCAAGAGTGATTCCGACCGCCGCGAGATGTGAGAACGATATGCCTGAATTCAGAGCAAGCATCGAAGAACTAGCAGCGTCAGATAAATAAGATGGCATCGTGGCCGATCTCCCACGTCACCCAACTGTGGGTGAGAAACACTCCGAATTGATCTACTATCCACCCCGCTTTTTACCGACTGACGGCTGCTACTTCACCGCATCTTCTGATGTCCAAGTGGCAGTAACTGACTGCCGTCTCGACACGGTTGAATCTCTTGATAAGACCGTCTCGACTCATGAGTTCGAAGGAGAAATTTTTGGCTTTGAATTCAGCAACCGAGCGTTCGAACTCTCCACATCGACTCTGGAGATTCAGCGGCTCAGATACAGCTTCATCCGGAGCACCTCCCCGATTGGCTAGTCGACGACGGAGACACCTGTTATATTTCGATTCGACTCGAGTACGACCACGACGCGATGCTGGATCACTATAGCGAAGACGAGATCGAAGAGAAATGTAAACAGTTTCGGGAGCGAGTGGATGATATGGAAGACTCAAAGTAACAGCCTCCTCGCGGTAAACGGCGGGGTTCTTTCGCCTACAAAAGTTCGAGCAGGTCGAGTTTGAGTCGTCTTCTGGTGATGATAGCCGCCGGGAGCGGTCGTCGAATCGCTGGTGGATCTCTTCTGAACGGTCCACTGCCTGTCTGTGTCGTACGTGATTGTGACCACCTCATCGTCCCCGTGTTCGATGCTCAACACCGCGTCGACGTGTCGTCCGTCGTCGAGGAGTTGCTTTCGACCGATGACGGTTTCGCCGACTGTCTTGTCATTAGCTTCGAGCAAGAGCACAGCGAGCTTGTCCTCGAATCGATCTACAGCCGGCGTGTATACTCCATCAGTCGTCAGTAGCCGTTCTTCTGAAGGACGGTTGTCCCGCTGTTGTTTTGTACGATAATCGTGTCACCGCCGTCGTTCCGGATTGCACTGCCAATGCTCCAGTAAAGATCGATCGGGGAGTCTGTTCCGCTGCCAGCATGAAGCGTGACCTGCGTGCGTGGCTCGAGCGTGAATTCACGCGAGAGAATGTAGGTGTCCCATCTGACCGTGACGACGGCCGTGGGTGACGGCGAGTACACGATCATGTCGGCGCTGATCGACGCGGTCGGGCGTCGAGAAACCAACGACAACATTGATACCGACATCGACCGCCACGGCGTCACCGGCCTCGCGACGGCGCTCACTTACGTGGTCGCTCGCGGACGAGGAGAGATGACCCGCGCCTGATGGCCAAAGATCTCGAGGTCTCACTGCTGGCTGCGGAGAGGATCCTGCAGGCGATCCAGCCCGTCGTTCACGAGCACTGTGCCATCGAGGTGTCGGGCGCGTCGCTCAACGAGTTGGAGATCGACGGCGGTGACGCGATGACTGTCGACAACGCTGACGGAGACAACCGATAACTGGGCCGCCCCACGCTGTCGACGAGGCCTGATCTCGACAGTTGAGAAACGGTTAACGGGCGGCGTGAAAAAGTCGGGTACGTGACTGACGATCTCGCGTATCCCTCTGTCGAACTCGTTCTGGATCTCCACGAACAGATCGTGGCAGAAGGCGACACCACGGAACCAGGAGTTCGGTCAGAAGACGCGATTGTCTCCGCGTTGCAGTACATCTCGGAGGGGTTCTTCGGGGAGGTGCCTGAGACGATCCATCACAAAGCAGTCCATCTGATGCGGTTGCTCGTTGCGGATCATCCATTCGTCGACGGGAACAAACGAACAGCGCTCCGAACGGTGGTCGTGTTCTATATGCTGAACGGGTACACGTTCGACTACGGTGATGAAATTCGGGCCCTCTTGCACCGCTTTGCAACCGACGAAGCCGCGGTCGACACAGATACTGCAGTCATCTACTTCCGGGCCTGTGCTCGTCGCAACTGATAAAGGGACACACAGCGTATGCTCAACAGAACAATGGCGTCCAGCACCGATTCCTCGACGGCGATCGACGACGAAGTCCGCCAGCTCTACGAGCGGTATCAGGCAGCCGAGAGCGACGCCGAACGCCACCAGATCGCCCTCGAGATGGGGAAGCTTGATGGACGCCGCCACGCAGAGATCTACGCTGCGCTCGAAGACGAGTGAGCGACAGGGTTCTCAGCGCCTCCTTAGCCATCAATAGCTGCTTTGCTACCCAGTGACGACGCATCCTGGCCGACCGACCATCGCGACGTACTGACGCTTATCCTCGACGAGGTCGAAGAGCGGATCGCGGCCCTGTGAGACGAGTAGGCAATCCAGCAGCTGTGACTGTGTATCTGCGCCAGAATGCGTGAGGCGCTCTCGCGCGTCCTGCGAGATCTACCATGACAGGCCCCGATGCAGTCAACGACACGTCAGCCGACCACGAACGATTCGAAGCCAAACTCATCACTCACGATCAGGATGCCGCCCGCGTCGCAACGGCGGACGTCGACGACGAGACAGCCCGTCAACTCGTCAGTGACCTCGTCGACGCAGGCATCGTCATCCCAATCGCCGAAAAGTGCGTGTTCATCCACGAGCCGAGTAGTGAAGCGTTCGAATCGGTCACCCAGCTCGCCGTCTTCCACAAAGGCTGGACGGCCGCCTACAACGCCGGCGAGGAGACTGCCTGATGCAGTAAACACTCTCCGGATGTACCTTCTGTGAGGCGCGGCCCGGCGTAGAGACCGGTGAAGCCCATACCTGGAGGAAAGAAGAGCAGGTCACCCACCAGATCTGTGTCGACTGTGCGATCCAGGCGCGACCCGATCCCGATAAGCGCGATCACCACGTCTGCGACGGGTGTGGGCTCGTCGTTGATACGCTCGCAGCGTCGCCGGCGTTTCACGCCGGCTTCCAGCGGGACCGAAGGTCCCGCCCGGCTTACGCGATTCCGTGTCGAACTTGGCCATCTCGAGGGGCCGCTGCAGCTTTGTGCTCGCTGTAGCCCCGGTGGGCCCACCACGCACTGGACGCGTGACCTCGAGGAGCATCTCGTGGACGAGTGACGCTCGGCCGAGTGAGGCTCACATCGTACACACGAAAACGGCTAAGTGCGTTGGCTCACAATGTACACATCATGAGCACCGATAAGAAGCGCGTGCAGTTTCGGGCCCCCAATCGGCTCATCGACCGGGCCGACGCACTGGCCGCAGTCCTCGGGGAAGACCGAACAGACGTCCTCGTGACCGCGCTTCGAGAGTACCTCCAAGACGCCGCTCACGACGACGCACTCACCCAAGAGATCGCCGCCGCTTATTACGACGACGAGATCACCTTCGAGCAGCTCAAAGCGCTCGTCGGCGCCGAGGAGGCGGCAAACCTCCGAGTGTTGAAACAGCAGTTGGACGAGGACTTCATCGACGAGGCCGCCGACGCATAGATGTCGCGGCTTATCGCAGACGCCTCCGCCCTCGTGAGTCTCGGGATCGTTACTGACGACGACTCCGATCCACTCGCACTCTGTCTATCCCGGTACGAGGTCGTCGTCCCAACGGCGGTCATCGATGAACTCCACGAGATCGCCTCCTACGATGCCGTCCATGGGCATGCTGCGTCCGCTGTACTCGACCAAGCGGAGTCATTCACGACACAGTCGGTCGACCTCGATGCCGAGTTTCCGCTCGATGACGGTGAGAACGCGGCGGTCACGCTCGCGAACGGTCTCGATGCTGCGCTCTTCCTCTGTGACGAGTTCAACCAACTTGGCTTGATCCACGCCTCACTCGCCGATACCCGGCTCGTCACGACACCGACACTGCTCTCGGTTCTCGTTCGAACTGAACACCTATCAGCTGCCGATGCGCGGCTGCTCCTCGATGAGATTAGCGACGCTCGTAGCTGGGGCGCGAACAGCTACGTGCAGCGAGCTCGCTCATTGCTCACGGAGCCCTGACACCGCGGAGGATACTTCGAAGTGAACAGGAATGCCCAAAACGACGCTCTCTACGACGTTCGTGAACGAACCAAGAATCCCAAGCACGCATCAGTTGACGACGTGGTCGAACTCGTGCTCGAACGCGCACAGCATCCCCGGACGGAGCACCGGGACGCGCATCTCGACGAGATGATGGCTACTGTCGTCGACAGGTACGGGACCGACCCCGTCCGAACCGTTGTCTATCGAATCCTCGTCGACCACTACCCCTTTCGGACTGCCACGAACGACCTCGAGATGCGCAACAGCAGTGGCATTCGAATCGGGACGACAACTGGCCAGTTCCTTGAGGAGCTGAATGCAGCCCAAGACAGCTGAACCGGTCGATCAAAAGCCCTCGGACGCTCGGCATCCCGCGACCGCTCGTGACCGCCCATTCCAGACGTACAAGCACTGCTCGCACCACCCGAGAGGATGCGACGGTGTGAGCACGGCCAGGGAGAGCGTACTGTTATGGCCCCGACCTGCAGATCTGTCGCCCAAAGATCAAGACTGATATCATCGCCGTCGCAACGGTGAATAGATGCCCTCCATGACACGCCGTGCGGCCCTTGGCGCAGTCGCCGGCTTCGTTGGCAGCGTCGCGGGTTGCACTGGTCTCCTCGATGGAGAATCGTTCCCCATCCAACGGTCGTGGCAGACGGGGTTCCGTGATCCATCGTCTGTCGCCATGACCGCAGCCGGGCAGCTCGTGGCTGGCTCGCACAGCCCATTCCGCGATCGGCCGATCGTCGCCGGTCTAGACACCCAGACCGGTGAGACCACCTGGACCGTGACGGTCGCGAAGGGCGAGAAGTCGCCTCTCGGCGTCGGTGATGGGCGAGCCTACGCTATCTCGAAGGCCGAAACGATGGTCGCTGTCGACGCAGCCACGGGTGAATCCGTCTGGCAGCGTCGGCTCGCACCGATCGACGCGGCCGACCCTGGGGTCGTCGAGTTCGCCCCCATCCCGCTCGGTGATCGCATCGTGGTCCCAATCTCGGGCACCGAAGATGACGTTCCCGACCGACTGGTCGGTGTCGCCCGGGCGGACGGTGAGACGCTGTTCACCCACGCCCTGTCCGCATCGCTATCAGGCGCTCCTGGCGCGACATCCGGTGGTGTGGTTGCGCCCCTGATCGACGGTCGTGTGGTTTTCCTCGACCGAACCGGCGAAGTCGGATGGACACGGGATCTTGGCGCTACACTGTCGGCCGTTGGGGCTACTGACGGGACCGCATACCTCGGTGCCGCCACCGAGGAGCTGCTGGCGCTGGAGACCGCGACCGGCACAGTCGCCTGGCGCGGCTCGCTGGCCAACACCGTATTCACACGACCGTTGGTGACCGACGATCGGGTGTACGTCGGCGGCGCGGACTACACCCTCCGGGCGTTCGACCCGGCCTCGAGCCAGCAGTTGTGGAGCGATGACCTCGGAAACGCCGTGACCCACGGGCCGATGCAGGTCGGCGACCGCCTGGTGACGCTAGTCGGTGGGACGCACCGCGTCCGTGGCCCGAGCGGCACCATCCCGTTCAACCCGACTGTACTCTATCTCCACGAGCAAGACGGAACACGCATCCGTGAAGTCCGATTCGATGATAAGTCGCTCGAGGGCGGCAGCATCGAATGGGCACAGGCGGCCGGTGAGACAGTCTATCTGGGACAGATGTACGGTCTGACACGGGTCGCTCCGGAGGCGATCAGCGATGCGTGACCCCGACACCGCTGTCGACAAGCACGATCCGCCGCGGTACGCGACCGAGCGACAGGACAGCCGGAACTGGTCGCGCCGCCGGGCGCTCGCTTCGCTCGCGTCGGCGGGCACGCTCGCGCTAGCAGGGTGTAGCCTGCGGTCGGCGCTGTCCAGCGTCCAACCCCTCTGGGAGCGTGACTTCTCGACCGCAACGGCGGCAAGTCCACCGTCCGCAACCGATGAACACGTCCTCGTCGGTGGACAGGACAAACGCCTCCACGGGTTCACGGCCGACGGGGAGAAGATTCTGACCGTCGAAACCGGTGGTCCCATCGAGGCGCGACCGGCTGTCCCGTCATCGGGCGGCCCGGTCCACGTCCACAGCACCGACGGCGACCTCTACACGGTCGGGCTGTCGGGGGAGCGACTATGGCACGTGGAGGGACAAGCCCGGAACGGGTGGCTCGGTCGACGCGGCTCGCTGCTGGTCGGTATCGATCCGGTCGGCGGTGTGGTCACCGGCTACGATGCGCGCGACGGCACACGTCGCTTCCAGCGGTCCGGTCGAGAGTATCCGTCCCCGACACTCAGTGACTCGGCCTGTATCTTCCCCGTCACGAACGCGGATGACGACACGAAGCTGGTTACGCTCGCTCCGGCGACCGGTGAGCTGCTGTGGGAGTCGCCACATCGTAATGACTACCCCTACGTCGTGGCTGCTGGCGATCGGATCGTGACGGTCCGCAATTCTACCGTGCGGATGCGCCGGGTCCGCGACGGGCACGTCCTGTGGCGGACCGCAGTGGACGACGACGTGACTAGCTACTTTGATCCGCCAGTCTGGCTCGGCGAGCACGTCTACGTGCGTGTCCGCCGTGATGATCGCTCGGACGAGCTGGTTGCCATCGAGCGCGATGGGGGAACCATACGGTGGCGCCGGGCCGTCGGGTACGAACTCGAGACGGTGACGGCGACCTCACAAGGTGTGTTCGCTGCGAGTTCGGTCGACAACCCCGACGGTGGCGTCCTAATCCGGCTAGACGCCTTCGCCCTCGATGGGGACCGGCGGTGGCAGACGACAACTGACATCTCGATCGGCGGGACAGTCGAGGCACTCGGGCGTTCCGGTGAGATCCTCTTTGCGGCCAGCGACAACGAACTCGCCGCCTACGACCCTGCTACCGGAAAGCGCCGGTGGCGGTACGATCCAGAGTCCTCCCGAATCGGTGTGACGACGGCTGATGGCGCGCTCTACATTTCTTCCCGCAACCGCGGTGGCGTGGCGCGGCTTCCGACGAGCTGACCCGGAGCTACCGTGTCCTATTCGGTCGACAGCGCATTGGAATCTGCTCTGATGACGCGGTGAGAGTTGTCCCTGGAGCCCAGACAACGATGACTTGCCACAGGGCGGGCGCACCCGCGGCAGTGCCACAGCCCACCGAGTGCCGTGCGAGCAACTCTTGTCCATACCGCTCTCGGCCTGGGGGCGGAACCGGTTTGTCCCCTCTGATGGGCGCTGTCTCGAGATCCGTGGTGAGCACAGACCGACCGATCCAGAGTGAGACACATTGCGAGCGGTCGACTGACGACGCATTCACGAACGATCATTCCCGGAGATGAGTGTCGAAAGCTCGTCTACTCCCGGTGAGGCCAACGTATATGTTTGGATGGGTGGTCCGTTTTCTACTGTAGTATTCTAATCGGCCAAGCTTCGAGTATAGTTTTATAAACGTTGTAGAAAATAATCAGATGATGGCAATACCTGGTTGGATCTGGCCTGATAATCAGTATGGAGATCGGGAGGTTCATCACTCTCCTTCGGTCGAAGGATTAGAGATCGAGCACGCGACCAGCGTATTTGAGGTGCTATCGAATACTACCCGGTTGGAAATTCTCGTCGCACTTCATGAACGATCCGGATCACTCTCTTACACGAAGCTTCGAGAAGTCGTATCGGTCGATGATAAGGGAAAATTCAATTATCACCTCCGAAAACTAGAACCCCTTGTCTGTACCCAGGATGGAGAATACACGCTGACGAACCGTGGTGAAACATTCATACAGAGGATTATATCTGAAGAAATAGTCCTTAACCGCGAATAACTGGCAGTTGGGGAGAAATAAATTTCTCCGAACTTTTAGACCTGCTCGTGTCTAATATGTACCTATGGTAGTCCCAACTGAAGACAAGTGGAATATGTCACGGGGGGCATAGATGGGGAATAGGTCCGCTGATTCAGCACACCAATCGGAGGAACCGGAAGGATCTACTGTGGAATTTTCACTTAGTGGTGTGCGAGATGGCTATATTGAGTGTGTTCCGATCGCCCTCGGCGTGGCTGGATATGGTATCGTCTTTGGAGTCCTCGCCCAGCAAGCCGGATTAAGTGTTGCAGAAGCAGCATTCATGAGCGCAACCGTCCTTGCAGGCGCAGCTCAGTTAATCGCAATCGAGCTGTGGGAAACACCAATTCCGATACTCACCATTATTGGAACGACGTTTATCGTTAATTTACGTTACGTGCTGATGGGTGCAGCGTTACGTCCCTGGTTCAGCAAGCTCTCCCCGTTGAAAGCGTATGGAAGCGTCTTCTTCACGGCAGACGAGAATTGGGCACTTACCATGGGGAAGCTCAAATCGGGGAGCCACCAGGGTGCGTATCTTCTCGGAAGTGGGCTCGCAATTTGGTCGTTCTGGATTGTTGCGACGGTTCTCGGTGCGATAGCTGGCGGTGTGATAGGAGAGCCAGCACAGTATGGACTTGATTTCGTTCTGACGGCGGTCTTTGTTGCGATTGCTGTCGGGCTTTGGGAGGGGAAGTCGAGTTTTCTGCCCTGGATAACCGCCTTCGGTATTGCTGTTCTCAGCGCGCACTTTCTGCCTGGGCGTTGGTACATTCTCTTTGGAGGCGTGGCCGGTAGTCTCGTTGAGGTGATTCGCTTTGATGGGTAGCGTTCGACTTGATCCGTTAGTCGTTGCCGTCATCATCGGAATGAGTGTCGCTACCTATGTGACAAAGGCCGGCGGGCTCTGGCTTCTGGGTCGTATTAACGTTTCAGACCGGACTGAAGCCGGACTCGAGGTGTTACCGGGTGCAATTATAATCTCGATTCTTGGCCCTGAATTGACTAGCGCTGGTCCCGCGGAGTGGAGTGCTGCTGCTGTCGTGCTATTAGTGATGTGGCGAACGGAGAACGTCCTTGTTGCACTCGTTTGTGGGGTTGCGGCCGTTCTACTGTTTCGAACGATCTCATAGGCCCTCCAGAAGTCGCATCGCCAAGACCGGCAGTAAGATGAGAGAAAAAGCAGCCGAGATGTGATGCGTACAGCCGATGAAGGAAGCGACAATAGATGCTAATACCACAATTTAAGTGTCAATCAATAAATTTAAGTAATGGAGAAAGAATAGTATAGATGTATGATCACGATTACAGAAATCGAAGCGATACCAGTCCGGTTAGACATACGTCCCCTCTCAGAACCACTCGGAATCGCACCCTACGTGACAACGTACACGGAATTCTACGACATGGAGCGAGTCCTCATTCGACTCGACACCGATAGCGATATCACCGGATGGGGAGAAATGCGCTCAACTCTCTCGACTGACTCCACAAAGGCGATCATCGAGACTGATATTGCAGACAAACTCATCGATGAGCCCGTTTCAGCCGTTGAGTCACTTCCCGAGCGGTTCGATTCGTTTCAATACTTCGACATTGATCCCTTCCTCGGTGGCGTTGAGATGGCAATGTGGGACGCGTGGGGGCAGTACCTCGAACAACCCCTCTACAATCTCCTCGGTGGAAAGGTCCGCGAGACGGTCGATGTCTCGTTTTGCCTCGGCGTACTTGAACCGGCGGAGTCTCGCGAACATGCCCGTACAGCCCTCGAACACGGATTCGACGTACTCAAGACCAAAGCAGGCCGCGACTGGCGACAGGATGTCAAACGCATCGTGGCAATGCACGATGAGGTGGACGGCCAACTAGAGTTCCGACTTGACCCTAATGAGGGCTGGACCACCGAGGAAGCCGTCAGGGTCGCTGCCTCACTCGAAGACGAGGGAATTTACCTCCAGTACCTCGAACAGCCGCTGCGCATCGATAACTTCGGGTCATTCAAGCGCCTGCGTGAGCGCCTCCGGACACCTATCGCCGCTAACGAGGATATGTACTTCCGGCACAATCTGCTCGAGCTCGTCAAGCGAGATGCCATCGACGCGGGCGTTATCGATATGGTTCCCGCGGGCGGATTGCAGGCCGCTAAGCGGCTTGCAAGTATCGCCGACGACGCTGGAATCTCCCTGTCCCACCACTGTGCGTTTGATCTTGGCATAAAGTCCGCAGCACTGGCCCACCTCGTCGCCACTACACCCGCAATTAACCTGCCACCGGACAGTGTCTACTACGCCTGGGACGAGCACATTATCGAAGAACCCTTCGATTTATCCGACGGGACACTACCAATACCTGAGGCGCCCGGCCTCGGTATAACCGTCGATGAGTCCAACGTCGAAAAATATCGAATCGACCGATAGCACCCGGAAAATGTACAATAGTTCACATCAAAAGATTAAACAGACGTCATAACAATTAAACAATATGGATAACGATAGTCCATACTCGGACTGTTTCTATAATTTCGAGCGCGAGATAGACGAAGAGGAGTGCGTCAAGTTCGTTACGTCGTTGCTCGATGTAGATCCCGACCGTGTTCGAAAGCTGTATAGAGAGATTCGAGACGACGAGACGTTCCATGACGTTATTGAGTCTGGATTAGCTGTGACTAGCGTCAGACCCGACGATCTCGGACCGAACTGGCGGGACGTGCTCTACGTTCTCGTCCGTCACCAAGCGCCTGATACTGTGGTTGAAACTGGCGTCTTCGACGGACTGAGCTCAGCGTATTTACTCCGAGCACTTGACGTGAACGGAGGGGGATCACTGATCTCTATCGACATTAAGGACCTCGAAATTCTGCCGAGCGACATCGAAGATTCTACTCCAGGCTGGATGGTGCCCGATGACTTACAGCCGTACTGGGACCTTCGAATTGGCGACACCCGTGAAATTCTACCTGAAGTCGCAGCTGAGACCGCAATAGATCTATTCCTCCATGACTCCAACCACGATGCTGACCACATGGCGTTCGAGTTTGATGCTGCCGCCAAAGGAATGGAGTCAAACGCGATACTCCTTGCGGACAACGTCGAGTA
The DNA here is from genome assembly GCF_900110865.1 of Natrinema salaciae. Taxonomy (NCBI): domain Archaea; kingdom Methanobacteriati; phylum Methanobacteriota; class Halobacteria; order Halobacteriales; family Natrialbaceae; genus Natrinema; species Natrinema salaciae. The sequence continues at coordinate 246,396 of NZ_FOFD01000005.1, read as the reverse complement.
CAACGATGCGTTCGCGAACTTCGCCGAGGACAACCTCCGAAACGTCTCCAAACTCACTAACGCGAAGAAGTCACTCCAGCGCGACGGCGGTATCGTTCAGAATGATAAGTTGGGTGCTGGGTTAATCAGGTGAATCTCCCCACTCCCCGGTAGTCGAAACTTCTTGGCACTCCACCGTTGTGGCATCCCACTCGTGTCTTAGGACGCCATATCGGTGGCGGTGCCAATACTCACCGTCCACGTATCGACTTTCCCGGAGTACGCCCTCGTGCTTGAACCCGATTTTCTCGAGGACGCGACGCGAGGGATTATTGAATTCTCGCACATCGGCCCGAAGCTTGTGCAGTCGTAACTGGTCGAACGCGTACTGAACGAGTAGCTGGATAGCTTCGGTTGCGTGGCCCTGCCCCTGCTTCTCAGGGGCAACCCAGTAACTGATAGCTGCCGTGCCGTGCGTGTAACTCACGTCATGGATAGAGATGTATCCGACGCGGGAGTCCGCGGTGGCAATAACAAACTGGTAATCACGTTCCTCTGTGTGGTTGTTACGTAACTGCCTAGTGTTGGTTGGGCCGGCACCGAGCATCGCCCGTCGAATCCGAGCGTCGTTGATATTGTTCCGCAAAAAGTCGAAATCACCCTCCTCCACGGTCTTTAATCGGACTCTCTCACCCTCAATAAACGTAGAGCCTGGGATATCATCAGACATTACTCTTCAAGTGCCTCCGTAACTTTGTCGACGAACTCGTCAGCTCCAATTTCGAATACGGTGTAGCCATCTGGATTCCGGTGTCGGCCAATGTCGATCATCTTTTCGCCGTCGATTTGGACTTCCCAGTCGTCCCGATACGAGACGTCTCGGCCGACGAACCGGATGGAAACTCCGAGCTTCGTCTCTAGTTTCTTGACGACGGCGTGCTTGAGCGTTCCATCAGCGAACCGTGGCGGTCGGTACGCCCGAAGGTTGTAAGACTCAAACTCCTGAACTGCGTCCGCCCACCAATCAGGAAGAGATGCTATCTCAACGTCATCGTAGGGGTCGTCATCTTCTCCGGGATCTCGGTCTGCAATAGCCGCAACGGCGATGGATGTGTCCCGTGCCATTCTACGATTAGAGGGTTACGTAGAGGTCACCGCCCTCCTCAACGACCTCGTAGGTGGGGACTCGATACTCATTGGATCGCGCGAGGTTGTGGCCTGACTTGATATCGAACTCCCAGCCGTGCCAGGGGCAGCAGACGAATTCGCCATCACGCTCGTAGCTGAGTTCCCCATCTTCATCTTCAGTGAGTTCGCCGGTTAGTCGACCCTCGCAGGCAGGACCTCCTTGATGGGTACAGTAATTGAGGAGACCGTAATAGTCTCCGTCAAGGTTGAATACCGCTATCTCGCGCTCCTTGATGTCCACGATAACGTGTTCGCCATCGTCGAGCTCGTCTGCGGTTGTCACAAAGTGTTTTTGTTTTTCGCTCATAGATCGAATACGTTTGCAGCAGTCTGGCCGTAGATATTCTGTATCTCATCGGCGTTGAACTCGGTGCGGAGTGAACTCAGCAGTGCATCGGTGTAGTCAAAGTCGTAGTGGGGATAGTCGGTTGAGAACATGAGGTTCTCGGCACCGCTGAACATCCGAATAGTGTGACAAAGGTATTCAGGATCATCGATCCCTTCAGTCGGTTGGCTGGTGAAGAAAAACTGGTCGCGAATGTAGTCGCTTGGGCGCTTTTCCAGCAAGGGCGCGTCGTTCTGCTTTTTGCCGTACTCGTTGTCGTACCGCCGCATGAAGTACGGAATCCATCCAATTCCGGACTCCTGAATGACGAAATCAAGGTCAGGGAAGCGGACCGGGACGCCGTTCGTGAGCATAGTTGATAGGTGCCACATCTGTTCGGCAGAGTGGTAAGGAACATGGACCTCGATATAGCGTTTCGTGCCGCGCCACTGGATAGGGTAGTTACCAACGATGCCAGTCGCAGCATTATGAATCATCACTGGGAGCCCGGCGTCCTCGGCGGCTTCGTAAATAGGGAAATATTTCTCGCGGCCTAGCGGAGGGTGGACACCACCGCCAGGAATCATAACCGCCTTTATTTGGGATTCACTAGTCAGTCGATCAATTTCCTCGGCTGATTTTTCGGGCTTCTGTGGTGTGACAACCATCGAACCGTGGTACCCTTCATCGAGAATCGTATCCATGATCCAATTATTGTATGCGGTCATGAATCCTGCTGCGAGTTCGTCGTGGTGGACCAACCCGAGGCGGAGATTCAGGCCAGGCGTGAGGATGGCGTCATCAAGACTGAGTAGTTCCATCGCGCGCTCAACGTCTTCGGGACTCCGAACGTCGTCAGTCTCGGCTCGACCGGTATCAGTTGGAGTGAGGTGGCCTGCGGAAGGGTACAACTGGCTCAGATATCCGCCCTCTACTTGTCCTCGTTTTTCCTGATTGTTGACGTTGAGAACCTTGTTGAACGGTTCTTCGAGGTATGGTAGGATGTCTTCCTGCTGTTCCGTCAGATGGAGATCAGTATCTATGACTGTGAAGTCATCGACTGAGGAGACTGCCTGTTTTTGTTCCTCCATATTCGTTCCCACATGGCAATAGTAAATAAAGTTAACTGACCATACATAACTTGAAAATAAATAGATATAATATATAACGAGACCCAATAGGTGATAAAATTCGTTGAGAGAAACCGTCGGACTATCACGACGGATCTGAACTCGCGGAGTATCACGGTACAACTATCGCGAGTGCGGCCAAATCCGCTACCCTTGCCGCGGAGGGCCATCGGTCGAAGAGCGTCTCTACGAGTGTCTCGCTGGCCCTGCGGAAGCCATCACCCCGACGGCAGACGAACCGACGACATCCGCAACCCGCTGGTCGTCGACGACGACTCACACCCACAGGACGAACTCGAGACTAAGTGTGAGGAGGCAGTGACTAATAGTAAATGAAGACGTTTCCATCGATTCCTCGCGTCGCGGACGCTCCCGACGGTCTTTTCGAGAAGGGACACCTGTGGCTCCTCGAGAAGGTCGACGGAGCGAACTTTCGCTTCCAACTCCGGGAGTCGGGACTGATACGATTCGGCGATCGGAATCGTGTCTACGATGACCCGGAAACCGTTCCCGAGCCGTATCAACACGCTGTTCGCCACGTGAGATCGAACCTCGACCGAGCGGCGCTCCGGGATGCCGTCGACGATGTCGAGACCCTCGTTTTCTTCGGCGAGGCGATGCACCAGCACGCAATCGACTACGACTGGGAGCGGACGCCATCGGTTCTCGGATTCGACGTCTGGTCCGCCCAGAAAGACAGTTTCTACCCGGTCGATACCGTCGAGCGGATATTCGATCGGATCGGTCTCCAGTCGGTGAACGTCTTCGAACGGGAACGCCGCGCTCGAGATTTCGACCCGGATTCGTATTCGATCCCCCAATCCGTATGGTACGACGGCCCTGCCGAGGGAGTCGTCGTCCGAAACAAACGCAGCCAGCGGGCGAAGCTGCTCCATCCCTCGTTTCGCGAGGTCGACGAGACGATTCCAGTCGACGCCTCCGCGAGTGAATTAGCCGAGAGATATGCGACGGAGCGTCGGTTCGAAAAACTCGCGAGCAAGCTCGAGGATCAGGAGCGTCCCGTCACGTTCGAAACGCTTTACGAGCGCGTCCTCGAGGATATCGTTCGCGAAGAACACAAACGGCTCTATCACGGCGACACATCGGTCGACACGAAGACGTTCCGATCAGAAGTCGGTGCGCTCACGCAGCAATTCCTCAACGACTGAACCGGGCGACAGTCTCGACATCCTCCCCGCCCGAAGGAGCGAGGACCGTACGAACCGGAGCGAGAAACGTCGCGACCGGGTATAGAAAGAAGTCGAGGCGAAAGACGATACCCAGATCTATCTGTTACAGACGTCTGTTACACATACTTCGACGTCGTCATCACGATTCCGTTCTCGAGAGCGGTCCCCATTTGATACGGAACCCGGTTGAGCAAAGCACGGCATCTGTCCCTCCTTGCACAAAATCAAACAGCGTCTGGAATGACGAACCAAGAGATAACAGTCCGCATCGATCCGTCCCCGGATGCAGACACCGATGTGTTTCGCATCAAAACGGTAGACGGGATTCACCGTCTGCTAGTCGATGCTCACGAGACGAAGTCCACGACTCCCGATATAGAGGAGGATGTCGACAAGCGCCCTTATCTCGGCCGAGAGAGAAGAGACCGGTAGTGACTGAACATGGGAGTGGACCAAAACGCTCAGATCGATCAGAACGTGGTCGACGCGATCAGCTCGCTCGGAAACGCCCATCGGTTGCAAATATTACTGGCATTGGACAACGCGGATCGAGAACATCAAGAGTCGTGGTATACGATGTCCTTTACCGAACTGTACAACGCAGTCGATGTCGGGAGCTCGTCCCAATTTTCGTATCACCTCGACCGGCTCGTCGACCAGTTCGTCAGTGAGACTCCCGACGGCTACCGACTGACGTATAGCGGTCACAAAATCGTTCGGACGGTCCTCTCCGAGGTGTACGAGAGTACGTCGACGTTCGAAGACACGTCGGTATCCGGTGTCTGTCTGTTCTGTGACGGATCGTCACTGTTAGCGACGCTCGACGCCGAACAGTTCCGCGTTCGCTGCACCTCGTGCGACGCGATCCTCGTTACCGACTTCTTCCCGCAGAGTCAAACGCGTGGCCGGACATCGTCGGAGATCATCGAGAGCTTCGGCTACCGCATCTGGAGTATGTACGTTCAGCTACGAGGGGACGTTTGCCCCGAGTGTTTCGGCCCGGTGGAGACGGGTGTCGACGTGTACGAACATACCGGGAAAACGGTTCATCTCCACGTCAGTTCGTGTCGTGAATGCCGACACAGAATCAGCTTGCCGGTCGAAGTGCCGGTCGCGTTCCACCCGACAGTGCTCTACTCGTTCTGGGAGCACGACATTTCGCTACTGGACGTTCCACTGTGGGAATTTTTCGAGTATATTACAACGGATGTGATCGCGACTGATATCATCGCTGACGATCCGTTCGCTGCGACGTTCGACGTGACGCTGGGCGACGAGCCGCTTCGTCTCAGCATGGACGATACAGCGACGGTCACACTCGAACAGTCCGCTGACGATGGAGCCACTGAGTAGCTGCTCGCTCCCGTTCTACGCGATACTCTCGTTGCACTCACGTGCCGTGAGAACGCGGCAACGCGTCTCAAATATCTTTGAGTAAACCCGCTGTCAAAATGTAAAAGAAACAACAATACTTATGCGACGACGATAGCTATGGATCTACGTGACAGTTGACAGTATAACTACGGACGGAAACAACGGTCGTATGAGAGGGGACGATGGCTGCAATTGAAATTGACGGGCTGACGAAACGATTCGGCGACGTCGTCGCGGTCGACGATCTCGAGCTCCGAGTCGAAGAAGGCGAAATCTTCGGGTTTCTCGGCCCGAACGGCGCGGGGAAGTCGACGACGATCGATATCCTCCTGGACTTTATCCGACCGACCGAGGGGATCGTAACCGTTCTCGGCCACGATGCACAGACGGAAGGGGAGACGGTCCGGCGACGAACGGGTGTCCTCCCGGACGGCTACCACGTGTACGATCGGCTCACCGGTCGCCAACACCTCGAGTTCGCTCTGGAGATGAAAGCTGTAGACGAAGATCCGATGGCACTCCTCGAGCGGGTTCGGATCGCCGATGCCGCGGATCGGAAGGCGGGTGGGTACTCGAAGGGGATGCGTCAGCGGCTCGTCCTCGCGATGGCACTGATCGGCGATCCCGATCTCCTCGTCCTCGACGAGCCCTCGACCGGACTGGATCCCAACGGGGCCCGCGAAATGCGCGAGATTATTCGAGCGGAGAACGAGCGTGGGACGACGGTGTTTTTCTCCAGTCACGTCATGGAACAGGTCGAGGCGGTCTGTGATCGCGTTGCGATCATCGACCAGGGACGGCTCGTCGCCGTCGATACGATCGACGGGCTCCGCGACGCCACGGAAACGGGCGAAACGCTGTACGTCTACACCACCGAGCTCACCGACGAAATTGTCGATCGGGTACTGGAACTCGACGGTGTCGGGAGCGCCTCGATCACCGAGGGTCGGCTTCGCGTCACCGTCGATGGCGTCTCGAAGTTCGCCGTACTACACGCGATCGATGCCGACGTCGTTCCGATCCAGGACTTCACAGTCGTCGAGTCCTCGCTCGAGGATCTGTTCGTCCGGTATACGAACGACGAACAGGAGGTGGCAGAATGACCTGGATTGCAATCGCGAAGAAAGACTTCCGCGACGCCGTACAATCGCGGGCGTTGTGGGCGCTCGTGGCGGTATTCGTTTCGCTTTCGGTACTCTCGTCGTACGCATACGTCGAGGTTCCCGAGCTGTTCGGCGAACCGGGAGGGGCGACGTTCGGCGGATTGATCCTCTTCATGGTTGGCCTCATCGGACTCTTCGTCCCGATCGCGGCCATCGTGGTCTGTTACAAGTCGCTCGCCGGCGAGCGCGAACTTGGAAGTATCAAGTTGCTGCTCTCGTTGCCGACGACTCGCTCGAACGTCTTCGCTGGAAAACTCGTCGGGCGGGGGGCGGTGCTCGCGTTCGGTCTCGCCGTCGGGCTCGTCATCGGCCTCGGATTCGGCTCCGTGCTGCTCGGCGAGTTCGAGCCGCTGTCGGCGCTGCTAGTGATCCTCGCTACGATGGCCTTCGCGGCCGTTTATTCGGGAATTATCGTCGGATTGTCTGCAACGACGGGGTCCACCTCACGGGCGACGACGTTGTCGCTCGGCTTCTTCGTCATCTTCGAACTGTTCTGGGACGTCGTTCCGATGGGCGTTCTCTACGTCGTCGAAGGGTTTCGACTCCCGACCGAGACGCCCGACTGGATCTTTCTCGTCACCCAGCTCTCGCCCTCGACAGCGTACTTCAGTTCGATCGTTGCGCTGCTGCCCGATCTCGCGAACGCCAGTGGCAGCTCCGCCCAGACCGGCGTTCGAGCGGCGGGGGTCGAAGCGGACCCGTTCTACGTGACCCCTACGGTCGGGATCATCGTTCTCGTGCTGTGGCTCGTGGTTCCGTTCGTCGTCGGCTATCACCGATTCAATTCTGCCGATCTGTGAGGAGCAATCCGCTCACTCACTACCCACGAACCCGAATTCCGCTCGGTCGCCAAGTGTCCTCCCGACAGGTCACAGCGTGTCGACGAACGCCCGGCGTAACACGGTCAACAGGAGGTACGTTTCGTACTTCTGCGTGCGACAGTGCGTACACGGGGCCATTTCGTCGACGATTTCGGCCAGCTCGTCGTCGTACTCCTCACGCACGTCTTCGACGAGTTCGCCGACGCCCGGCGCGATGGATGCGGCCATCTCGTCGAGACGGTTTTCGGCGCTTTCGGGAACCGAATAGGAGAGGACGATGGTATTCGCGCGGTAAAACTTCGCGGTCCCGCCGCGGCGCTCCTCGAGCCGGGCCACCTCGACGAGCCCGGCGTCGCGCAGTTCGTTCACGTGGTGGCGTACGGTGTTTTCGGTCCGCTCGTAGCCGCGGGCGGCGAGCCGGTCGTGGATCGTCGTGACGGTCAGGGCGTCGTCGGTCAGCATGTCGAGGATCGTCGCCCGAACCGGCTCGTCGACTGCGTCGGAGACGTCGGTGTCCCGGACGGCGATATCGCGCAACTGCACGTCGGCACCAAACTCGGTCATGCGGTAACGGTACAGTCTCGGGGGGTTTAGGCATTGGTCCGAACCCGCTAGACGATCCATTGAACCGGTGGCATCGGTCGTATCTGTATCCAAATACATCATATAAACAATACTTTAGGCGACCCGGCGTGTAGACTCAGCCGGAAAGAACCCATGACCACGACCACTCAACTCCGCGTGATGGACTTCGACTGCCCGACCTGTGCGAGCACGGTCGAACGAGCGCTCGAGAAGCGAACCGGCGTCAGGGACGTCACCGTCCACTACACGACGGGTCGCGTCGAGATCGAATACGACCCCGAGCTCGCCACCCCGGACGACTTCCAGACCGCAATCGAGAATCAGGGCTACTCACCCCGGCCCGCGTAATCGAGAGTTCTCTCATGGATCTTCCACGGTACGTTCGAAACCACCGCACGGCCATCGTCACCGGGACGACTGGGCTGCTGTACGTCGGCGGCTGGAGCCTCGGCGCCGTCGCGTCCGTCGACGCGGCCAGCGCCGGCATATTGATTCTCGCCACGATCGTCGGCGGGTACGACATCGCGAAGACGGCCACTCACGAGCTCCGAAGCCGGACCGTCGGCATCAAGACGTTGGTGACGGTGGCCGCCATCGGCGCGATCGCCATCGGCGAGTACTGGGAGGCCGCCGCCGTCGTCTTCCTGTTCAGCCTCGGCAGCTACCTCGAGGGGCGAACGATGCGCAAGACGCGCAGCGCGCTGCAGGACCTCCTCGAGATGGCGCCCGACACCGCGATCGTGCGCCGGAACGGGAACGAAGTCGAGGTCCCCGCCCGCGAGGTCGAGGAGGGCGAGGTCGTCGTCGTTCGCCCCGGCGCGAAGCTGCCCGTCGACGGCGTGGTCGTCGACGGTGAAAGCGCCGTCAATCAGGCACCCGTCACCGGTGAGAGCGCCCCCGTCCACAAAGCCGACGGTGACGAGGTGTACGCCGGGACGGTCAATCGAGAGGGCGCGCTGGACGTCCGCACGACCGGTTCCGGAACGGACACCACGCTCCAGCGCATCATTCGCCGCGTCGAGGAAGCCCAAGAGGAGAGCGCCCCGACCGAGCGTATTATCGACCGATTCGCGACGTACTACACGCCCGCGATCATCCTGCTTGCAGTCGTCGCCTACGCCGTCACGCGAGACCCGCTGCTCTCGCTGACGCTACTGGTCATCGGCTGCCCCGGGGCGCTGGTGATCGGGCCGCCGGTGAGCATCGTCTCCGCCATCGGGAACGCCGCTCGCAAGGGCGTCCTGCTGAAGGGGGGCGAGCACCTCGAGCGCGCGGGGAAGATCGATCTGGTCGCGTTCGACAAGACCGGGACGCTCACGAAGGGGGAAACGGCCGTCGCGAACGTCGAGGGATTCGACTTCGATCCGGAAGCGGCGCTCCGCCTGGCCGCGACCGCCGAGAAGCGCAGCGAGCACCACCTCGCCGATGCCATCCGCACTGCCGCCCGGAACCGCGATTCGCAGGATGGCGCCGCGACGGACGGCGGAAGCGTCGTCTCTCGAGCGCGCATCCCCGACCCCGACGACTTCGACGTCGTCGCGGGGAAGGGCGTCGTCGCACACGCCGACGGGACGGAGATCGTCGTCGGCAACCGCGCGCTCCTCGACGACCGCGGGATCGACATCCCCGACGCAGTCGCCGCGCACGTCCGCAAGCGAGAGAACGCCGGCGAGACGGCCGTCCACGTGTGCCGCGACGGCACCGTCGTCGCCGTCATCGCGCTCCGCGACGAACGTCGCGACGCGGCACCCGGCGTCGTCCGGACCCTCGAAGCGGCGGGCGTTCGGACGGTGATGCTGACCGGTGACAACGAGCGGACCGCCCGCGCCGTCGCCGAGGAGGTCGGTATCGACGACTACCGCGCCGAGCTGTTGCCCGAGGACAAGCGTACCGCCATCGAAACGGTTCGACAGGACGGCCACGTCGTCGCGATGGTCGGCGACGGTATCAACGACGCGCCCTCACTGGCGACCGCCGACGTGGGGATCGCGATGGGCGCGGCCGGGACGGATACGGCCATCGAGACCGCCGACGTGGCGTTGATGGCCGACGACCTGGAGCGCATCCCCGACGCCGTCTCGCTGAGTAAGGCGACGCGGTTGAACGTGTACGAGAACGTCGGGCTCGCCGTCCTCACCGTAGTCGTGCTGTTGGCGGGCGTGCTGACCAGCACCGTCCACCTCGCCGGCGGCATGCTCGTTCACGAAGGGAGCGTCTTGCTAGTCATCCTCAACGGAATGCGACTACTGCGATACTGACGATCAGACGAGTGTATTCACATGAGCCAGCCCACGCATACGAACCAGACGAACTGGAGTATCGACTACGAAGCGATCGACCCGATTCGGATCCGAGACCCCGTCGCCGAGGCACTAGCAGTCCTCGAGCCGGGTGAGCCGTTCGTGATCAGTTACGCGGACGTCGTCACCGCCGCCGGCCACTCGTGTCCGACCGCCGCGGGCGCCTACCGAATCACACAGCTCGGCCTCGAGGCGCTGTACCCGGGCACGGAACTCCCGGTCCGGAGCGACATCGTCGTCACGGCCGGCGGACCGAAGGACGACGCCGCCTACGGCGTGATGTCCCGTCTCGTCTCGTACGTCACGGGCGCAGCCGAGGAAGACGGCTTCGGCGGACTCGCCGGCGGGTACGGCGACCGGAGGAATCACCTGCACTTCGACGACCTCGAGGCCGACGGCCTGACGTTCTCGTTCGAGCGATCGGACACGGACGACGTCGTCCGGGTCACCTACCACGTCAGTGACGTTCCGGATGCGGGGCCTACCACGCAGTATCTCGGGAAGTGTATCGACGGAGAGGCGACTGCCGAGGAGCGAGCGGCGTTCGCCGAGGCCTGGCACGGCCGCGTCCGGACCGTGCTGACCGACGACGACCTGTTCACGGTCGAACGGACGGGAGACGGAGCCCGGACGGTTACTCGTGACTAGAAATCTGGAGAATAAATTTGGCGTTGCAGCACATTCCCGATGCGAGTGTGGGGGGTCAAACTACTGGATGGAATGCGTTTCCATAATGCAAATTTATCAAGTAACCAATATACTCGCCTATAGAATGATTCGACCACCACAGGCAATTAGAGGCCATATACCATAGATACCACATTCGATACAATACTACATATAGTTCTCCCGTCACGTCTAGAAGGATGACTACACGACGTGTCCCGTTGGGAGACTCCAGTTTTTCCCACCTATGAACCTACTCTCCCCAGGCGTGAACTATATCCAAAATCACAGACATATAACGCCAAAGTATTCAAATAATTACATAATATGAAGACATATATAGTCTTCCACCAGCACTTGTATTCGATCTGTGATTTAAACTGTAGTTCGGCGGCGATCCGCCTCGGCCTGCGTTTTTACGAGAACGGTCATCGTCCAGTCCTCGAGCGACCTATCGCCGCTCTGGGGCCGTTCCAATGGTCGTCTTCCGAATCCACGACGCACTCACCAGCCGCGGTAGCGGAGAGTCGAAGCGGCAGGGAGGTCCAGCCGAGAGTGGGACAGACGGATCTCACGGGCTCGTGCTGAGCCATCAACTCGGGGACGCGAGGACCGGTCGTTCGACACGTCGAACGACCTCTGTCTCGAGAAATGAAATCGGTGCGTCGAAGCGCTCCCGATATACCGGTCGAGAGCCGCTGTTCGTCGATATCACACCTCGATAGTGGTGTGTGGCTACCCGAAATTGACACCGCGCCGCGATCGGCCAGCGACGGGTTCCTGGCCGCACCGTCGCGAGCGGGCTGTATCGACCGTCACGTTCGCGGCGAGCGTGCGGCTCACGGATCGCTCGCTCGACCGGCTTCGGGTGCGCCGGTGTCGTCGACGGCGGCCGACGGCTCTCGTTCGGAGATTCGAACGCGTTTGATGCGCGTCGTATCGACGGTCTCGACGATCAGATCGACGCCCTCGTACGCGAACGTTTCGCCGGGCTCAACCAGTCGGCCGGCGCGATTGAACACGAAGCCGGCGATCGTCTCGAACTCCTCGCCTTCCGGGAGTTCGACGCCGATGACGTCGTTGACGTCTTCGATGTTCACCTCGCCGTCGACCAGGACGGTCCGTTCGTCGACGATGTCGATGGGGTCGTCCTCTCGCGTATCGAGTATCTCGCCCACGACGGCCTCGACGATGTCCTCGGTCGTGACGATACCCTCCGTCGTGCCGAACTCGTCGATGACGACGACCTGCTCGACGCGCTCGTGGCACATCTCTCGAAAGAGTTCGTCGACGTGCTTGCTCTCCGGGACGTGCAGCGTGTCCTCGAGGGCCGTCTCGAGCGTGTCGTCTCTCGACCCGGTGTACTGACGGCCGCGGACGAGGTCGCTGAGTTCGACGGTTCCGATGATCGTATCGAGGGTTCCTCTGTACACCGGTACTCGAGTGTGGCCGCTCTCGACGCATTTCGAGATGGCCTCGTCGACGGTCGCTGTTCGAGAGACGGCAGTGACGTCCAGTCGCGGCGTCATCACCTCTTTCGCGATGGTGTCGTTGAACCGGAACACGCGCTGGAGCATCTCGCGTTCGTCGGCCTCGATGATCCCCTCGTCCTCACCGGTTCGTATCAGGTTCCGTATCTCCTCGCGGGTCACGTACGACGATTCGACGGCGGTACCGCCACCGCTCAGGCTGTTTACGATGCGAGTCAGCCGATCGAACAGGACGACCAGCGGGTACAGCGCGTACTTCGAGGCCTGCAGCGGCCGAGCGACCGAGAGGGCCCACGACTCGGTGTTCTCGATCGCGTAGGACTTCGGTGCGCTCTCGCCGAACAACAAGACGACGGCCGTCACACCGAACGTCGCCGCCAGCACCGCTTCCCCCTGCCGGAGGTACATCGCCAGCAGCCCGGTCGCGATCGACGACATCGCGATGTTGACGAGGTTGTTCCCGACGAGGATCGTCACCAGCAGCCGGTGGGGATCGGCTTGCAACGTCTGGACGGTTTCGGCACCCGCGACGCCGTCCTCGACGAGCGCCTCGATACGATGGTGAGCCAGTGAGAACATCGCAATCTCCGCCGAGGAGAAAAACGCCGAGAGAACCAACAGCGACACGAGCACACCGACGCCGGCAACGGCTACGAGGTCCGTCGCGATGGCGCTCCCGAATGCGGCCGCGGCGACGAGGGTCGTCGCGAGTTCGATCATAGCGATTCGTCACCCACCGAGTCGGTGGTCGTCGGTCCGACGGCCATCGAAGCGACCGCTGTACCGACGGCGGACGCCCGCTGCCGGTAGCGACCGCGTTCGGCGGTTTCGATGGCGTGGTCGGTCACATGGGGAGTCACGTAAACTACTCACAGGGAACCGCGTAGGTCGGATCGTTCACGAAGCGATCGAGCGCCGCCGACAGCGAGACGCGGGAGCCGCTCGGGAGCGAGACACGGATCGCGTTTGACGCGGGCCGCGCGCGCTCGGTGCCGTACTCGAGCGACGCGAACTCGTGTTCGCCGTAGGCGCCGGCCTGCACGATCAGTTCGCGGTCCGTGCCGCCACCGTTGACCAGCGTGAGGGAGACCCCCTCACGGGTCACGTCCTCGACCAGGGCGGAGACGCCCGGCGGGAGTCCCGGCCGCTCGCGCTCGGCGTCGAAGTGGCGGACCTGTGCCATGACGAGACCGCCGTAGTAGACGGGTTGTGGCGATCCCATCGTGAGCTGGAGCAACCCCCGGTGAAAGACCGGGTTTCGATTGCGGAGGTAGTCCTCGTCGAGATCGGCGGGAACACCGCCATCCTCGCGCACGAGAGCCAGCCGATCCTGGACGTGGGCGTGGGCGGCTTCCATGCGTCGCTCGGGATAGTCGGGAAAGTCGCCGTCGAGATACGCCAGCCAGGCGTATTCCTCGCCGGCGCCGTGCTTGGTCGAGGTCCGGAAGTCGACCTGCTTCCAGTCCTGGCTGCCCCAGTCGCGAAGCCGATCGACGCGCTCGCGATCGCCCTCGGCGAGGGACAGATACCAGAGGTGGAACGCGTACGGATCGTCCCTGTGGGGCTTGAACTCGTACCAGCCGTCGCGCCACAGGACCTCGCCGTCGTCCTCCGTGAGTACGCCCGACGCGTCGTAGTGGTAATCCCCGGGGTCGCCGTACTTGTGCGGGACGTACAGCGTGTCGTGGACTGGGCCTTCGCTAACCTCGATGCCGTTCTCGATCAATACGTCGAGCTGTGAGCGCGGGAACGCCAGATACTCCCGGTTGCCATCCAGCAGGACAGCGTTCTCCGCGGCGACCGTCGGTCCGATGCCGACGTAGTGCCAGCCGCCCCACGACCAGCCATAGAAACCGCCGTACCACTTCCCGTCGGTGTACTCGCCGATTTCGCCCGACAGCCCGACGTTATCGGGGATGATACCGCCGTTTTCGGCCGTGCGTTCGCGCCAGGCCTCGAGGTACTCGATCACCCAGTCCCGGTACCGGTCGTCGCCGGTGTGGAGGTAGGCGTTCGTCATCAGGCTCGTGATTCCGAGGTTGAGGGGGATGTCGCCACGGGAACAGCGCTCGCGGTAGATCTCGTAGAGTCGCTCCTCGTTCGCCGGGTCGAGCAGTTCGGCCGCTTCGTCGAACGCCGTGTCTCGCCACGGGAGTCCGTGGCTCGCCCAGCGGTAGTCGGAGCCGTAGCCGCCGAAGGTCGACCGGTCACCGAAGGCGGACAGGTCGCTGTACTCCGGTCCCATGCTCCCGGTCTGGGGCGCTCGAACGAGCCGTTTCTCGCCGTCGTAGTTGTTCACGTCCGCGTCATCGAAGTAGAGGTGCGCGAACCGCTCGGCCCGGTCGACGACGGTCTCGTCGTCCGGCGCCGCTAGACCCATGTTGTAGATAAAGCGGTTGCCCTCGCCCAGGTGGAACCAGTCGCGACACTGCTCGAACTCGTCGACGACCATCGGATGCCCGAACGGGGTCTCGGTCTCGCGACCCCGTTTCAGTGCGCCCTCGTACGCCTCCCGCGCGTGCTCGAGGAACCGCTCGTCGCCGCCCATCGCGTACACAAGCGGCCAATTGCAAAAGCCCTCGAGCAGATCGTCGAAGCCGTCGATCCCGACGTGGTCGTCGGGAGGCCAGTAGGGCTCGCCGCTCTCGTCGAAGTACCCGTCGGCGAACCGATCGACGGCGTCGGCCATCGTCTCGAGCAGCGTTCGTTGCAACACGGCCCAATCGGGAGGCCGTGCGAGCGACTCACTCGCCTCGATCTCGAACATACCTATGCGGTGGCGGTCGAACGCATTAATATTTTGGTGGTGACAGAACAGGCAGTCGCGGGGCGTGGCTACCCGCGACCGGATTCGGCCTCGAGCCGCCAGCGTCCGAGCTGCAGCCGCAGCGACCGGCTGTCGGAGTCCCACCTCAGCGGGACGGCTGTGCTACCCGTCGAGGTTCCCCTTCGACTCCCAGATGTCGGTGAGGAGGTCGACGAACAGCGCCGTTCGCTTCGGAACACCGTCAGCATCCGTCTCGTCGATCGGACAATTCTCGAGGTTCGTGACGAAATCCCGGGTGTGGGTCATCTCACCCACGACCTCGCGGACGTCGAACGTGACCGTATTGTCGTCGCCCGTCGACAGCCACGCGGCTGCGCTCTGCCGGTCGGTGTATTCGAGGGTGTACGTTTCGCCGCCGACCAACTCGACGACTGTCTCCATCGATCCGACCTCGAGGCGGTGGTGGTCGTGTTCGAGGTAGAGCGTCTCGTTCGTGATGCGGGGTTCGTATCGCGGGTTGTCCGTCATCGTGTGGTAACTGAAGGCACAGAACACGACGGCATAAATGATGTGCTCTGTCGCTCCGACACCCCGGATCGTGCGCCCGGCCGGAACGGCTATTCGACCGGCCGAGCCGATGCACGACCGGTCGCGCGTGCCGGTCTGCGGGGCGTCCAGACGCGGCGCTGGCGTGGAGGCCCGGATAACCGCCATTACGAGAACTTGGTGTTGAGTTCGATGACGTTCGCGGCCCGTTGGACGCTCTCGGCGAGCTCGCCGTGAAGGTAGTCGTCCGTGATCCGACTGGCCGGGCCGGTGATACTGATCGCACCGAGCACCGTTTGCTCGTTTCGGACGGGAGCGGCGACGCAGCGGAGCCCCTCGATGTTTTCCTCGTCGTCGGTTGCGTACCCTCGCTCGGAGATCTCCTCGAGTTCCTCGTAGAGTCTGCTCGCATCGGTGATCGTGTTGGGCGTTTTCGAAGCGAACGCCGCATCATCGATGATAGATTCCCGTCTGTCGGTCGGAAGAAACGCGAGGATGGCCTTGCCGAGGGAGGTCGAGTACATGGGCTGTTTCCCGCCAGCGCGTGATGCCGTTTCGACTGCGCGATTCCCCATCGCTTTGTAGAGATAGGAGACGTTCCCGTGCTCTTCGAGGCCGAACTGAGCGATTTCCCCCGTTTCGGTCGCCAGTTCGTCCACCTCATCGACGATCACGTCGTAGTTGGCGATCTGATCGCGGACGTCGTTTGCCATGTCCAGTACCTGGAGACTCAGCCGGTAGCCGTCGCCGTGACGAACGATTACCTCTTGACTCTCGAGGGTCTGGAGGTGGCTGTGAATCGTGCTCTTCGAGTGGCCGAGCTCGTCGGCCAGTTCGGTCACGCCGATGCCGTCGTGGTTGCGGACGGCGTCGAGGATAGTGAACGCGATCTCTACTGATCGGATCCGGCGTCCGGTTGGTTTTTTGGGGGTGTTTGCCATACGATAACCCAATACGTTTCGTTCATATAAGTTTGTTCCCGAGAAAGGAACTATCAGCGACCCGAGTACCTGTTGCAGTTCCGTCGACGTCCGAACCGGGAGTGGCGGACGATCGCCGCCGTCGCGTCGCAACGACGATCGTTCCCACTTCGACCACCCACCGCGGGCACATTCAACTATCCCGTCATTTGCGGAGTGTTTCCGCACCCGAACCCGCCATTTCTCTCTCGCGAACACCGCTCACGTCCAACGTACTGGCGTATATAGCCCCAAAAGCGTCGAATTCCGATTCAGTTCGTCTGGCCGTGGAAAGACGACAGAAGAGTTTTACAACCATACAGATGTAATGATTTCGGCCAGAGGATTACAATACTATGGCCGTAACTATTCGGCTGCGGGGAACCGGGCGAGTTCTCGAGGTGACGGCGAGCGTATATAGCGGTAGTCCGTCCGATCGCGCCGCCGGTTCGGCGATCGCTCGGACGGAACTCCGCCGTCCGTCGACGTATCGCACGCACGGCAGTCGGTGACGGATCGGACACCGAACGCGAGACCCGCACCGTCCGTTCTTCCCGTCTCGGCAAAAGGAAGTCACGGCGAGGACGCGATCGGTCGAACCGGTGAGCCGGTCCCGGAAGTTCGGGGTAGCCGCCGACGCAACGTTTATGTTCGTACTCCTGAATGAGCAGACGATGGCTGTACCGAACACGGGCCGGTTCGATATCCGCGAGTACGGCGCGATCGACGATTCGAACGATCCCGACACCGATGCGATTCAAACTGCGCTCGATGAGTGCGCCGAGTCCGGCGGGACTGTGTACGTTCCACCGGGCACGTACGTGACCGCCCCGCTGCGGGTGGGCGACCACACGACCCTGTACCTGGACGCGGGAGCGACGCTACAGTTCGTCGACGACTACGACGCGTATCCGACGGTCGAGAGCCGCTGGGAGGGATGGGAGCAGGTCGGATTCCACCCCTGCCTGCTCGTCGACGACGCCGAGAACGTGTCGATCACCGGGCGCGGGACGATCGACGGCACCGGTCAGTACTGGTGGCAGTTCTACGATGCCCCCGAGTCGGCGATCCCGGAGGGCCTTCGAGAACGGCTGGCCGAGTTCGAGGAGCGAAACGAGAAGCAAGACGACGTCAGCAGTTTCACCCACCGGCCGCCGCTGTTCCAGGTCGTCGACTCCGAAAACGTCAGCGTCTCGGGCGTCACCCTCCGAAATTCCCCGTTCTGGAACACGCACGTCGTCTACTCCAAGAACGTCACGATCCACGACGTAACCATCGAGAATCCCGCGGACGCGCCCAACGGCGACGGGATCGACATCGACTCCTCGCAGTACGTCCGGATCAGCGATACGTACATCAACGCGGGCGACGACGCGATCTGTATCAAGTCCGGCAAGAACGGCGAAGGACGAGACGTCGGCGAACCGGCCTCCCAGATCACCGTGACCAACTGTACGGTGGAGGCGGGCCACGGCGGCATCGTCGTCGGTAGCGAGATGTCCGGCGACGTCCGAGACGTCACGGTCACCAACTGCACGTTCACCGGGACGGACCGCGGTGTCCGAATAAAGACTCGGCGCGACCGCGGCGGCGTCGTCGAGGATCTCCGCTTTGCCAACATCGTCATGCGGCGGACCGCCTGCCCGTTCGTCATCAACGGCTACTACTTTACACCGCTCGACAGCGATCCCGAACCGATCGACGAGGGGACGCCGATGGTCCGGAACGTCTCCTTCACCAACATCACCGCCCGCGAGGTCGAAACCGCCGGCTTCTTCGCCGGCCTGCCCGAACAGTACTTCGAGGGCATCTCGTTTACCGACGTCCGGATCGACGCGACCCGATCGCTCGACGCGACGGACCTTGATCCCGCGATGGCCGACGACTACGAGCAGACCCACGGCCTGTTTTGCAAGTCGATCGCCGACATTTCGTTTACCGACGTCCGGCTCCGAACGCCCGGCAGCCCGGCGATGCGGTTCGAGGAGACCGAGGACGTGACGATCGACGGCCTTCGGGTACCGGACTCGCAGTCCGCCCCGGCCGTCTCCCTGACGAACGTCGGTCGAACGCGAGTACGTGGCTGCGCGCCGCAGTCCGACGGCCCCTTCCTGGAGGCGAGCGGGTCGGAGACCGACGAGATTTCCTTCGCCGGAAACCACGGCTCGCTGGCCGAACACGTCGAGGTGGCAGCCGATAGCGACGTGACGATCGAACGCTCCTGACGTCGATTCTACGGCTTCGTCCGCTATCGATATTCGTCCGCTGAAGAACGATCGAACAAAACAATTATAGGTTATTTGCCTGTATGCGTGACTACGACATGGGCAACTCATCAGCAGCTCTCCGCGTCGGACTCGTCGGACTCGGTAGCCTCGGCGTCCGACTCGGACGACAGTTCGATGGCGTTTCCGACGCCGAACTGGTCGCGATAGCCGACATCGACGAGGCGAACCTGGCCGACGCGGGCACCGAACTCGAGGTAGCGCCGTCGAATCGGTACACGGACTACGAGACGATGCTCGACGAGGGCCCCCTCGACGCGGCGGCGATCGCCACGCCGAACGGGCTCCACTACGACCAGACCGTCGCCGCGCTCGAACGGGATCTCCACGTACTCTGCGAGAAACCGCTGGCGACCTCCGTCGAGGACGCCCGCGATCTCTACCGGCGCGATCGGGAAACCGACCGGGTGGTGATGCTGGGCTATCAGCGGCACCTGAACCCCGCGTTCATCAGGGCCCGCGAGCGGTGGGCGGCGGGCGACGCCGACCCGACGTTCATCACCGGCGAGATCACCCACGACTGGCGGTCGTACTACGAAACCATGGACGACTGGCGGATGGACCCCGAGCTAAGCGGTGGCGGTCACCTCCTGAACGTCGGGTCGCACGTTATCGATGCGATCCTGTGGGTGACCGGACTCACGCCGACACACGTCGACGCCACCGTCCAGTTTCACGACGACGAGCAGCGCTTCGACGAACAGTCCTCGATCACCATCGAGTTCGAGAACGGTGCGGTGGCCACCGTCTCGGATACGGGTATCGTCGCGTGTACGCGTGAGCACATCCACATCTGGGACGACGACGGTGCAGTCTACCTGGAGGGACGGGAGTGGAACGAGCGCACCGGCTACACGATCGATGCCGAAGGAACCGAACACGACCCGTCCCTCGATTATTACGGCCGACAGACCAAGGCCGAAGCGTTCACCGAGGCGGTCCGCGAGGGGGCCGACCCGCCGATCACGGTCCGAGACGCGTTCAGGACGCTGATCGTTACGATGGCCGCCTACGAGTCCGGCCGCGCCGACGCGCGGATCGATCTCGCGGACAGGTACTCGCTCCCCGACGACGGGCTATCGGACTGATAGCCGCCGGGCACGACATGAAAGTGATGCCAGCGGGAACGCGGGACGATGCAGTACTGGAACGATCCCCACCTGCCGCGGCATCAGGATTTATTCCGATGGCCGTGCCACGAGCCGACATGGAATCGTTCGAATCCGACGACGGACACGTAATCATTCGTCTCGACCGAGGAGACATGGTTCTCGAGTCGATAGCGCAGGCCTGCGAGGATCACGACGTCGACACCGGGACGGTCGTCACCGGCATCGGGACGGTCAGCAATTTGAACATCCACTACGTCGACCGAACGAACCTTCCCGACGACCAGGTCGACCGGAACGTCGACCTCGAACTGGAGCGTGCGTGGGAGGTCACCGACATCAACGGCGTCATCGCGGACGGCGAGCCGCACCTCCACGTGACTGCGTTCGACGGCGAGCGGACCGTCGGCGGCCATCTGGAGGCGGGCTGTGAGGTCAACGTGCTCGGCGAGGTGACGATCCGAAAGCTATCGGGACTCTCGCTCGAGCGACGACCGGGCGAACGGAACGTATCCCGGCTCGTGCGCCGCTGACGCTCGCGTCGCTTGCGTGTCCGCAACGCGGCCGATGGAACTGGACGAGAGAATCGCGCCCGAACGCGGCGGTCGACGTGCGCTGATCGGTACCGGGAGAGCAGTCAGTTCCGTCGCCACCAGACGAGGCCGTAGAGCACCAGGCCGGCGAGCAGCAATCCGGCCCCCCAGACGGCGATGATCGCCGCCCAGACCCCCTCGTTCAGAATCGCGCCGAGTGCGATCAATGCCGTTCCTGCCGTCGCGAGCTTCAACAGTACGGAGTCGAGGATCGGCCCGTAAACCGGCTCGAGCGCGTCGAATACCGGCTCGAGAACGTCGAGAACCGGTTCGACGCCCGTTTCTCGCGCTCGAGAAATCGTGTTGCGCACTCGAGACATCGTATCCGGATCGTCCGTTCGCTGCGTGGAACCCATTAGCACGTCGGTTCGTCACAATCGTATAAATTAGTTCGGGTTCCCCACGTTCGAAACCGACGGCCTCGAGCGGCGTCTCGGTCGCCGGTATCGGCTCGCCAAGAACCCGACGCCGACGCCGTCGCCGACGTTAGTCTTGCCGGAATCGCAATCTACGTAAAGTGAAACACAAAACGATTAGTTCGAATGCCAATAGCGCACCGCAACTACGTCGACGGAGAGTGGGTCGAATCGCGTTCCGGAGATACGTTCGAGGTACTGAACCCCGCGAACACCGACGAGGTCGTCGCCGAGTTCCAGTCGTCGACCACCGAAGACGCCGAAGCGGCGATCGAGGCTGCGGTCGCCGCCGAGGACGAGTGGGCGTCGACGCCCGGTCCAAAACGGGGAACGATCCTCGAGGAGGCGGCTCAGCGCCTCGAAGCACAGAAAGACGAGCTCACCGAGACACTCACGCGCGAGGAAGGCAAGACACTCGACGAGGCCGGCGGCGAAGTCCAGCGGGCGATCGACATCTTCCGCTACTACGCGCAGAAAGCCAGCGACCTCGGCGGCACCGTCAAGTCGTCCAGCGGCACGGACACGACCCTCTATACGAAACGCGAGCCGCTGGGAACCGTCGGGCTGATCACGCCGTGGAACTACCCAATCGCGATCCCGGCCTGGAAACTCGCCCCCGCGCTGGCGGCTGGCAACACGGCTGTCCTCAAACCCGCTTCGGCGGCCCCGACCGTCGCGTGGAAGTTGATCGAGGCGCTCGACGACGCGGGGCTGCCCGCCGGCGTCGCCAACTTCGTCGCCGGTTCCGGGAGCGCGGTCGGTGCGCCGCTGACCGACCACGAGGGCGTCGACGCCGTCTCCTTTACCGGGAGCACGGCAGTCGGCACCGCCGTCGCACGTGACGCCACGGACGACCTCAAACGCGTCCAGTGTGAGATGGGCGGGAAGAACCCGACGGTCGTCATGCCCAGCGCCGACGTCGACGAGGCGGTCGATATCGTCGGTGCCGGGGCGTTCGGCGTCACCGGACAGGCCTGTACGGCCTGTTCCAGGGCGATCGTCCACGAGGACGTCTACGACGAGTTCGTCGCGGGGATCACCGACTACGCCGAGTCGATCGAGATCGCTCCCGGCGTCGAGAACGCCGACATGGGCCCCCACGTCACGAACAGCGAACTCGAGGGCACCCTCGAGTACGTCGAGATCGCCGCCGAGGAAGACGGCGCGACCCTCGAGACCGGCGGCGAGCGGCTCACCGACGGGCAGTACGACGACGGCTACTTCGTCGAGCCGACGGTCTTCTCGGACGTGACCAACGACATGCGCATCGCACAGGAGGAAGTCTTCGGTCCCGTACTGGCGGTGCTGCGGGTCGGCAGCTTCGAGGAGGGCCTCGAAGTCGCCAACGACATCGATTACGGCCTCTCCGCGAGCATCGTCACGCAGGATCTCGCCGAGGCCAACGAGTTCGCCGAGACCGTCGAGGCCGGCGTCGCGAAGGTCAACGAAAAGACGACCGGTCTCGAACTCCACGTCCCCTTCGGCGGGTACAAGGACTCCTCGACGGACACCTACCGCGAACAGGGCGACGCCGGCCTCGACTTCTTCACCTCGACGAAGACGGTCTACATGAACTACTAGACGGTCGCCGTCGCCCCGTAGCGATCCGCTTCGATTTCGGTTCGGCACCGGCTCGGCGGTCAGTTCGGTTCGCCAGCCGCGGAGACGACGGTCCGTCCACGTGGGGTGGTCCCTGCACTCGCTGTGAGCGGCGTTACTCCGGCGGCGCGGTCCACTCCTCGCCGTCGTCCTGCGGATCGTACCCGATCCGCGCGCGAGCGTGCTCGAGGTCGTACCAGCGCCGGCGGTTGTCGCTGACGCCGCTGAAGATATCGAACGCGACGCTGTCGTCCTGCAGACAGCAGTCGATCTGGTGGGCGAAATCCCGGCGGGACTGCCACGTGGCTTTCATCCGCGCGACCTGCTCGTCGTACTCGTCGCTGCCACGCTCCCACTCGCCCGCCGCGACGCCGATCTCGGCGTCGCCGTAGGGATGGTCGTACTCCTCGCTCCGGACGCTGCAGATCCGGAGCGCGTAGAACTGCGTCGGGAACTCATAGCCCTCGACGTAGTACCGGCCCAGATCCTCGCCGAAACTCTTGGACGCACCGTAGTAGGAGTCGGGTCGGACGGGGTCGGTGTGGTCGACGACGAGGTCGTGGTCGCGCTCGTAGATTTCGGGGGCGTTCTCGAGTTCGTACATCCCCATCACGTGGTTGGTCGACCCGAAAACGATCGACTCCACCTCGGCCTCGCGAGCGGCCTCGAGGACGTTGTACATCCCGAGGACGTTCGGCTCGAAGATGTCGGACCACTCCCCGTCGGTGTACGGATACGCCGCGAGGTGAACGATGGCGTCCATCCCCTCGCAGGCCTCACGGAGGGTGTCGTAGTCCGCGATGTCACCGACGACGGTTTCGTACCCGCCGTAGGGGTCGTCGTCCGCCCGCCCCGATCGGTTGTAGTACGTGAATTCGTATCGATCGTCGTCGTGGAGGTGGTCGATGATCGCGGTTCCACACCGGCCGTACGCGCCAGTCACTAGCACGTCCATGCGTCTAGCCCTCGCGGGTTCACCATCAAAATATCGGTCTCTCGTACCATCACTGCATCGTGACGGTCACTGGACCGTCGAAGTTCAGCAGGACCCGCTGAGCGACATCGCCGAAGATGGCCTTGCCGGTCGGCGATCGCTTGTGGCCCACGAGGAAGACGTGATCACAGTTCAGACGATCGGCCGCCGCAAGGATCGCGTCGTCGCGCTCACCCTCCTCGGTGATGATCGCCTCGATCTCGGTATCGACGTCGACGTCCCCGATCACGTTCTCGCTGAACTCCCGAGCGAACTGCCGCGTCATCGCGGCCGGATCGGTTTCGTCGAAGGTCGTCCCCTCCATTTGCTCGACCCACTCGAGCGCCTCGACGCTCTCCTCGGCCGTGTCGGGGGTCGTCCACGCGAGGACGACCAGTTCGGCGTTCCCGTTCCGTGCGAATTCGGCGGCCTCGGCGAGCAGTTCTCCGTGGATGTCCGTATCGTCGATGACGACGAGTCCTCGCTCCATACGTATCATCTCGGAAGGAAGTCACATAAAGCTACCTCCGGACGACCGCCGGTCGGACGAGCGGCGACGGCTGGTCGGCGGTCAATCGGCGCGGTACCGTTCCAGCGCGTCGCGGTCGATCTCGATTCCCAACCCCGGCTCCTGGGGAACGTCGATCGTGCCGCCGGACGGGTCGAACGGCGTCTCCAGCAGCTCGCTCCGGAGCGGATTCTCGCTGCGGTCGAACTCGAGCAGCATCGGCTCGGGGACGTGCCGCGTGTGTGGATAGTTCGACACGCTCGCAGCGAACTGGATCGCAGCGGCCATCCCGACGGCGCTGTTCCAGACGTGGGGCCTGACGGCCACGTTCTCGGTCGACGCCATGCCGGCGATCAATCGCGCCTCCGAGAGGCCGCCACAGCGCCCGAGGTTCGGCTGGACGATATCGACCGCCCGGTCGTCGATCAGTCGCTTGAACGCGAAGCGGCCGTAGTGCGCTTCGCCGGCCGCGATCGGCACGTCGACCTTCTCGCGCAGTTCGCGGTATCCGGACTCGTTCTCCGGCGGAACGGGCTCCTCGATCCAGGCCACGTCGTACTCGGCGATCGCGCGAGCCGACCTGAGGGCCTGATGCGGACGGTAGTTGCCGTTCATATCCACCATCAGGTCGGCGTCGTCGCCCAGAATCTCCCGGGCCGTACGGACGCGTTCGACGTCCGCCTCGAGGCCGGAGCCGATCTTGATCTTCGCGGCGGAAAACCCGGCTGCGACGGCCTCGCGAATCGGTTCGTCGATCGGCCGGTCCACCTCGGTGAAGTACATCGTCGAGGCGTAGGGTGTCAGTTCCTCGCAGTGTGTGCCGCCGAGTAGCCGGTGAACCGGCCGTCCGACCGACTTACCGATAATGTCCCAGCAGGCGACGTCGATCGCGCTGACGGCGCTCTGGACGAACACGTCGCCGCCGAAGTGATACGGGTCAGTGTAGGCCGTCTCGGCCAGCGATTCGACCGCGAACGGGTCCATGCCGACGACGGCATCGGCGAACAGCTCCTCGACCGTCGCCGTCGCGATCGGCCCCGGCGCGAACGCCTCGCCCCAGCCCACGGTCCCGTCGTCGGTCTCGAGTCGAACGAGCGTCGTTCCGCGGTCGGTGCCGAACCCCCGGGCATCGCCGAGCCCCTGCCCCTCGGGTACCGAGTGAGCGAGCGGAATCGTCTGAATGTCCGTGATCTCCATGGCAAAGCCGACAGACTCGTGACCAATATAGCTTGCGTTGACCTCGGTGCGAGACGAGAGGCTGGCAGCGCCGCTCACGCTCGTCGATGCGCTTCCCGAAGCGCCCGGCCACGATCGCGGAAACGGCGGCCGCGCTGACGGGTCTCGTGGCCGCAACTGGGCGTTCCCTCGCGGAGCCCCACCGCCCCGTCTGCCGGGCGTCGGTGAGGTACATTTATCACGGCAGTTCGTCGTAGTATGGGCCACGACATGGCTCGAGCCACCCTCAGAGAGAGCTTTCGGGACGTCGCGTTCACGACCGCCGTCCCGTTCAGCGACGACGGATGCGACGTGTTGGTCGACGAACTCGCCGACAACCTCGCGAGGCAGTACGACGCCGGCGCTCGCCTGTTCATCGCCTGTGGCAACACCGGCGAGTACTACGCGCTCACCGACGAGGAGCGAACCCGGATCGTTCGGACCCACGTCGAGGCGACCGGCGACGGCGCGACGATCGCCGGCGGTGTCGGCGGCAGCCTCGAGGAGGTCAGGCGGCTCGCCGACGCCTACGCGGACGCCGGTGCGGACGCCGTCATGGTGATGCACCCCGACCACACCTACGCCCACGAGGACGGACTGCGTAGCTACTATCACCGGATCTGCGACGCGACCGACCTCGGCGTGGTCGTCTACAAGCGCGGCCCCGAGATCACCCGGGACGTGATCTGCGAACTGAGCGAGCGCGAGAATGTCGTCGCCGTGAAGTTCGCGGTCGACGACATCGCGGAATTCTCCCAGACCGTCGCGGACGCGCCCGGCGACGTAACCTGGGTCAACGGGATCGCCGAGCGGTACGCCCTCGCGTTCGCTCTCGAGGGCGCGGCGGGGTACACCACCGGCCTCGGCAACTTCGCGCCGGCGGCGACGTTGGCACTGTTCGACGCCGTCGAGAACGAGGACTGGGAGCGGGCCCGCTCGATCCAGCGGCTGCTCCGTCCGATCGAGGACCTCCGGGAGGAGTCCGGGACGGGGACGCTACCGGCCGCGAACAACGTCCCCGTCGTCAAGTACGGCATGGACCTCGCGGGGTACACGGGTGGCGCGGTCCGCGACCCGCTGGTCGACCTCGACGACGACGACGCGGCGCGTCTCGAGGAGTACTACGAGCGACTCCGGACGACGGCGCTGGGGAAAACGACCTGACTCGGCGACAGGAGACGGGCCGTTGCGAGCGAGCAAGCGAGCGGAACGTCTCGGATCGGCTACTCGTCGTAGTGAAACGCCGTCCACGGGCCGTCGACGAACGGGTAGTCCTCGCGAACGTCGAGGTCGATGTCGACGCCGAGCCCGGGCACGTCGGAGACGGTCATGTGTCCGTCGTCGATGGCCGGCTGTCCCTCGATGATCTCGAAGGCGAGATCGAAGGGATACATGCCGGGATCGGTCTCCGCGTCGGGGAGCGCCGGATCGTCTTCGAAGACGGGGTACTCGAGCAGACTGACGTCCGGTGCCGCGGCGACGAGATGGGCGTTGGCCTGTAGCCCAACCCACGTGCCGAAGTTGTGCGGGACGAACTCGACGTCTCGGCCGTCACAGAACTCGATCGCGTCCCGACAGCCGGTAAAGCCCTCGTGGTGCCGGACATCCCCCTGCAGGAAGTCGACCGCGCCCGTCTCGGCCAACTCGACCAGCCCGGCCGGCGACGATTCGCTCTCTCCGCCGGCCAACGGAGCACCGGACTCGGCCAGCTCGGCGTACCCCGCGTAGTCGTCGGGGGCGACCGGTTCCTCGATCCAGTAGACGCCCCGTTCGGCCGCGTGGTCGACCAGGTCGGAGACGGTATCGCGACCGTAGGAATCGCGGAGTTTCCACCACGTGTGAACGTCGAGCATGATCTCGATGTCGTCGGCCGCGTCGGTGAGCAGGTCGACAGTCCGGCGGTCGCCGTCGGGACCGATCCCGGGCCGGTACTTGTAGCCGAAAAAGCCCTGTTCCTCGAGGACGGCGGCCTGCTCGACGTAGCCCGCCGGCTCCATGTACATCCCGGCGCTGGCGTACAGCGGCAGTTCGGTCGTCGGCTCGGTTCCGTACTCGTCGGCCAACAGCTCGTAGATTGGCGCACCGAGTTCCTTCCCCCGGAGATCGTACAGCGCGACGTCGACGGCCGAGATCGCTTCCGTCCGGAGGTGGGCGGGAAGGGGCAGTTGGGCGATCAATTCGTGAGCGTCGGCGATTTCGTCGATCGATTCGCCCTCGAGGGCATCGGCGACGGAGTCGTCGACGACGTCGGCGAACGTCCCCTGCGAGTCGCCCTCGAAGTACTCGCGCATCGCGGAGCTGCTGGCGCCCGCCGTCGCGAATCCGCGACGACCGTCGCGGGTTTCCACGACGACGAGCACGACGTCTCGCTTGTGGAGCCGTCGCACGCCGCCGAAAAACGCGCGGTTCTGAACCGGATCGATCGGTGAGGACAGAGCGTACCCGCTCACATCGGCGATATCCATACCCGGCCTATTTTCGGCCGGACGTATAAACTATCCGAGTGACAGACACGAAAGCCGTCGCCCGCGGGCGACGGACCCGGTTCCGGCGCTCAGACGCTCGAGCGAGCGGGTCCAGGTATCGACACCGCTGCCGGAACTCGTCGCGAGGTGGTGATCGCTCGACGGACGCCGCCGAGGAATTCGGTATCAGTACGACGAGAGGAACTATTTGTTCCCGTTACGGGAACGTCGAGGGAGTCGGGAAGGGGTCGTCGAGACGGCTGAATCCCGTTCGGATTGACGGCAACTCCGTCGATCGAACCGTCGAGACCGCTCTGGCTGGCGGGATTGCCGGTAACCATGGCGTTCGCGAAGGCCGAATGGAATATCGGCAGTCGTCCGCAACGGCCCTCGTCTCTCCGATCGGGCAGACACGCTACCCGGAACGAGGCCGTTTTGCAGTCGACGACGGCGTACCGGGGACCGATTCAGTGCCCGCACAAAACCGCCGTACTCGAGATTTGACTCTCGCGAATCGGCCGGTACCGGGCCCCACGAGCCGTTTCAGGCCACCTTTCGTCGATACTACCGTCTGCGTTTCGAGCGGCCGATCCGCGGTATTAACTCACACACCCCTATTTGACATCCATACTACTGTAATATGGGTTGCGCCCATCTGCATGTGATATTCCCGTCTGGGGAACGAGTGTGGCACGAGCAGGTGGGGACGTCGATCCGTGAGACGCGGCTCGGTACCGTGACGAACCGAACGTTTTTACTGGACGATCGTCTCTTTTCAGTCGGACATGCTGAAAGACGAGTTTCGCGACCTCAAGGAACGGATTTCCGGAGGGATCATCCCCGCGACGGCGAACCCGTGGACGCCCGACTACGAACTGGCCACCGACGACCTTCGCCGACACGTCGACGAGCTGGTTTCCGTCGACGGCATCGACGCCGTGATCGCCAACGCTCACACCGGCGAGACGAAGATGCAGGACGAGGAGACCTACCGTACGGTCGTCGAGACCCACGTCGAGGCGGCCGGCGACACTCCCGTATTCGCCGGCGTCTACGGCGAGAGCTCCATCGAGGCAGCCAAGCTAGCCGAGACCGCGAAAGCGGCCGGTGCGGACGGCGTCATGCTGCTGCCGCTGGACGTCTACTCCCATCGGATACCCCAGGAGGCGATCAACCACTTCGAGTACGTCGGCGAAACCGTCGACGTACCGCTGATCAACTTCCAGTTCCCGACGTGGGGGAGTCCCGGGCTGCCGATCAGCGCCCACGTCGAGATCTGCAAGCTGCCACACGTCATCGCGTTCAAGGAGGCTTCCTTCGATCCCATCCGCTACGACCGGACGATCCGTGCGGTCGATCACCTTCGAGATCAGTGCACGATCATGACCGGGAACGACACGTTCCTTCTACACGCCTACCAGCTCGGGGCGGAGACCGGCCTCATCGGCTACGCGAACCTCGTGCCGGACCTCCACGTCGAGAAGATCCGCGCAGTCCACACCGACGACATGGAGCGCGCCCGCGAAATCCGCGAGCAGTTGCTGCCGCTGACCAACCACATCTTCGGCGAGCCCGAAGGGCGCTATCGAGCCCGCACGAAAGCCGCGCTCAAGATGCAAGGCGTCTTCGAGCACGACACCGTCCTGCCGCCACAGGAGCAGATCGATCACGAGGAACGCGAGGAGCTCCGCCGGATACTCGAGGACCTCGATCGACTGTAACCGCCGCCTCATCGTGTCGTCTCAGCCGCGGCCGACAGCCCGACTGGAGCCGCCGCTTCGAGGGTGGGGACGGACGGGAGTGTGCAGGCGAGTCGTCTCGAGTACCGGCACCCGGCACTCTCGCGGACGGAGGACTTATGTCGACCCACCGGAAACGAGCCGGACATGACAGTAGCGGTCACAGTCTGGAACGAAAATGTTCACGAACGAGAACAGCCGGCGGTCGCCGAACGGTATCCCGACGGGATCCACGGGGCGATCGCGGACGCGGTCGCCGGCGACGGACGGACGGTCAGAACGGCGACGCTGCAGGAGCCGGAACACGGGCTGACCGAGGCAGTTCTCACGGACACCGACGTCCTTCTGTGGTGGTCCCACTGTGCGAACGACGAGGTGAGCGACGAGGTGGCAGACCGGGTCGTCGATCGCGTTCACGAAGGGATGGGGTTCGTGCCGATCCACTCCGGGAAGAACTCGAAGCCGTTCAAACGCCTGATGGGGACGACGTGTAACATCAAGTACCGCCACGGCGGCGAGACCGAACGGATCTGGGTCGCCGACCCCGGCCATCCGATCGCCGACGGCCTCGAGGAGTCGTTCGACGTTCCCTCGACGGAGATGTACGGCGAGCCCTACGCGATCCCGGAACCCGACCGAACCGTGTTCATCTCGTGGTTCGAGGGCGGCGAGGTGTTCCGCTCGGGCCTCTGTTATCGCCGCGGTCGCGGGCGGATCTTCGCGTTCCGGCCCGGCCACGAGGAGTACCCCATCTTCTTCCAGGACGAGATCCGACGGGTGCTGGACAACGCCGTCGACTGGGCCGCACCCACCGAGGGTTCGCAGGCAGTCTACACGGACGTCGAGCCAATCGAACCGCTCGAGGACGACCACTGAATCGACGACCGCCGTCGAGCGAACGCTCGTCGATTCCCTCGTCTCCACTGCCGCCGTGAGGACGGGCCGACGGTGAAAGCCGGCGGGCAACAGACCGATCTCGAGAACGGGTGCCGAGAGCCGACCCGGCCGGTAGCTGCGGCGGTCGTAGTGTCGGCCTGATAGATGGTTGCCGCGCATATTGAAATCGGAGAATATATTGAAATTGTAAATTTTATATACGCATATTTTACCATATTTATCATGGTATAAAGTTTTAATATGAATGAAGCAATAGTCGTTGGTGGTGTTTGGCTATGACACACTCACGAAGAGCATACTTGAAGAAAGCGATCGGATCGACAGGAATTGCCCTCGGTGCGCTCGGCGGTGCGGCTGGATCGGCGGCGGCCGACGCCGCCGGCGTCGAGGACGGCGCAATCTACCGCATCACGCCGGTCCACAGCGGGAAGGCACTGGATCTGGCGGCCAAATCCACCGAAAACGGCGCGAACGTCCAGCAGTACTCCTGGAACGGCGGCGACAACCAGCGCTGGCGGTTCGAACACCTCTCGGGGAACGTCTATCGAATCGTCAACGTCCACAGCGGCAAGGTACTGGACATCGAGGGGACCGGTAACGGGAACGGCACCTCGTGCATCCAGTACGGATGGGCCAACGTCGACTGGCAGCGCTGGGAGGTCACCCAGGATAGCAACGGCCAGTACAGCATCACAAACGTCCACACCGGGAAGGTCGTGGACGTCGAAGGTAAGTCGACCGACGACGGTGCCGACGTCCTCACCTGGGAGGACAACGGCGGCGACAACCAGCGCTTCGACCTCGAGAAGCTCTCGGGCGACGGCGGCGACGGCGGCGGCGATGGCGGTGACGGCGGTAACAGCGGCACCACGTCGGAGTTCGGTCTCGACGACGGCTTCGCCGACACCTCGTGGTTCGACGACAGCGTCCAGGTCATCAAAGTGACCGAACCGACCCGCAGCGCCGTCGAGGACGCTTTCCAGACCAGCGGTCCACGGCTGGTGGTCTTCGAGACCAGCGGCACGATCGATCTCGGCGGGGAGACGCTACAGATTACGGAGGACAACTGCTGGGTGGCGGGCCAGACCGCGCCGTCGCCCGGTATTACCTTCATCAAGGGCATGGTCCAGATCGACGCGAACGACTGCGTCGTCCAGCACATTCGCTCGCGGATCGGGCCCGGCTCTGACGGGGACATTCAGGGCAACGACTCGCTGAACACGGCCGACGACACGACGAACAACGTCGTCGACCACGTCACTGCCTCGTGGGGAGTCGACGAGTGTCTCTCGGTGGGATACGACACGAACGACACCACCGTCACCAACTGCCTCGTCTACGAGGGGCTGTACGATCCCTACGGCGACGGCTCCGACCACAACTACGGTTCGCTGATCGGCGACGGCGCCGAGAACGTCACGCTGGCAGGCAACGTCTGGGGGAAGATTCGAGCACGCGTCCCCCGATTGAAAGGCGGCACGCGTAGCGTCGTCGCCAACAACGTGATGTACTTCTTCAACGAGGCGACCGCCATGGACGGGGACTCGGACGCCTCGATCGTCGGCAACCTCTACATCCCACAGGACGTCGAAGACACGCCGATCGAGGGCGGCAACGCCTTCCTCGAGGACAACGTCACGGACCCCAGTTCGACGCCGCTGACCGGCGGGACCAGCGAACTGTCGAGTCGGCCGCTCTGGCCGAGCGGACTCGAAACGATGGACGCCGGAAGCGTGGAAAGCCACAACCTCGCCTACGCCGGGGCGCGACCGGCGGACCGGACCGACAACGACTCGAGAATCGTCAGCGAGATCGAAGGCAGAGACGGTGACGCGTACCTCGATTCGCCGTACGACTACTGGATCGCCGATCACAACGACGTCGGCGGCTACCCGAGCCTGCCGGAGAACACCCACTCGCTGAGCCCGCCGAGCAGCGGCCTGCGCGACTGGGTCGAGCAGTGGGCGCTGGCCGTCGAGGACCCGAACGCCAGCTCGCCGTAACCGACGATCCCGCCCGGTGTCCCGTCGGCAGGGCTCGGTAGCAGTCCGGCAACGGCTACCCGTTCGAGTGGGCGCGCTCCTCGTCGCGCCCCGCGTTCACTCACGGCCCGTCAAGGGAAACTGAGGATACGGGCGGGAACCCGACCACGCACGAGGTTCCGGCTCCGGTTCGACGGGCGGGCTGGAGAAACAGCTCGTCGCCGCGCCGGTCAGCGCTCGCCGACGCTCCCGTCGGCGCGGTGGCCCGGCGAACGGTCGAATCCAAGCGCCGTTCCCGCGAGTTCGCGAACGCGGTCCGCATCGATCTCGACCCCGATCCCGGGGCCGTCGGGCAGCTCGAGAGCGCCGTCGGTCGGCTCGAAGAGCTCGTCGTTCTCGACGTATCGCATCGCGTCGCCGTCGCCGACGACAACCTGCTCCTGGATCAGGGCGTTCGGCGCAACCGCGTCGACGTGCAGCGAGGCAGCCAGCGCTAGCGGACCGATGGGGCAGTGCGGGGCGATCGCGACGTCGTACGTCTCGGCCATGTCGGCGATTTTTTTCGTTTCGGTGATCCCGCCGGCGCTCGAGACGTCCGGCTGGACGACGTCGACCGCGTTCGCCTCGAGAAGCGGGCGGAACTCGTCCCTCGCGTAGAGCCGTTCGCCCGTCGCGATCGGGATCGACGTCGCCTCGGCGATCCGCGGGAGCGCGTGGTCGTGTTCCGGCGTCACGGGCTCCTCGACGAACATCGGCTGAAATTCTTCGAGCGCGGCCGCCAGTCGGCGAGCCATCGCCTTCGAGGTGCGCCCGTGGAAGTCCAGCGCGACGTCGACGTCGGGGCCGACGGCGTCGCGAACGGCACCGACGATCTCGCGTGCGCGTTCGACGGCCGCCGGCGTATCGATGAGCTCGAGTCCGGCCGTCGGGATCAGTTTGACGGCGGTGTATCCCGCCTCGACGTGCTCTCGGGCCTCCGTCGCCGCCGCAGCGGCGGGATCGGCGACGTCGTCGCCACTGTGTGCCCTGACGTGCTGGTAGAGCCGGACACGGTCGCGCGCGGCCCCGCCCAGCAGGTCGTAGACCGGCATGCCGGCCGCCTTCCCCTTCAGATCCCACAGCGCCTCGTCGATGCCCGCGATCGCGCTCATGTGGACCGGACCGCCCCGATAGAAGCTGCTGCGGTACATCGCCTGCCAGAGGTACTCGATGCGACTCGGGTCCTCGCCGAGAACGTACTGGTGCAGCAGCTGGTCGACCGCGTTACGGGTTGCCGGTTCGCTATCGCCCGCGAAGTGCCACTTGGTGTAGACTTCGCCCCAGCCGACGCGGCCGTCGCTCGTCTCGAGTTTGAGGAACTGCCACCGCGGCGGCACCGCGTAGAGGTCGTAGCTCGTGATTCGCATTCACTCGGTGTGTGCACAGTCGACTATTCAACGTTACGACGATACGATCGGAACGAGATGAACGCAGCCAACGGCGGCTATCGACACCTGCCTGCGTTCACGATCAGCGCCGCGTACAGTGTGCGATCGATCGAGTGTGCCGCGTCGTTCGCCGCTCGCAGCAGTGTCCTATCAACATAGCCGTTAGTGGTTATTAGTTAACATAAATAGAGCTAAGATAAATTTATTTACTGACGGGTAAATAGTAAGATGTCGTGGATGATGACGAGACGAGATGGCTGCGAATCGACTCGGGCGATCGGTGCGGCGGATCGCGATTCACCGATCGCGGGGCCGGGCGCGGCCACTGTAGCGGCAGCACCGATTTCTCTCGACAGCGGCGACGCGACCGACCATCCCGATTCCCACGGCCGCTGTTGCGATACGGCGGTCGTCAGCGACGGAACGGTCGAGACCTGGGCCTCGAGTGCACCGACGAGGCCATCGCGATCGGCAGTCGCTCGCCGACGAGGCAGGGATGATCCGGACGATACCGACTCACCACACCGCTTTCCGGCGGTGCGCTGCCAACGGCGATCGAATTCGGTTTCCTCCCTCGGACGGCAGGGCCATAGGACCGAGAGCGCAGCAGGTGGCCAGCGAAGTCGGCCGTCGACGACTCGTCTGACGATCCGCGAAGCAAGACACTACTATGACACGAGAACACAATAGCCGATCCGAACAGCGTCCATCGATCGACGAGGACGAACACGAGCACAGCACCGTAGACGCGAACTTGCATCGACGCTCGTTCGTGAAAGCCGCCGGTGCCGGGGCAATCCTCGGCGGATTCGGCGGCTCGGCGATGACCGGAACGGTCGGTGCGGCCTCGAGCGCGCACTTCGGCCTGGACGACGGCTTCGCCGACACGTCCTGGCTCGAGGAAGAAGACGTGCAGGTCCTCACCGTCACGGAGCCGACGCGCGAGGCGCTCGAGGAGGCGTTCCACGCCAGCGGCCCGCGCGTGGTCGTCTTCGAGACCAGCGGCACGATCGACCTCGGCGGCGAGACGCTACAGATTACGGAGGACAACTGCTGGGTGGCGGGCCAGACCGCGCCCTCGCCCGGGATCACCTTCACCAGGGGGATGGTCCAGGTCGATGCTAGCAACTGCGTCGTCCAGCACATCCGGTCGCGGATCGGGCCGGGTTCGGACGGCAACATTCAGGGCAACGACGCGTTCAATACGGCAGACGAGACGACGAACAACGTCGTCGACCACGTCACGGCCTCGTGGGGGACCGACGAGTGTATGTCCGTCGGCTACGACACCGACCGCACGACGTACGCCAACTGTCTCATCTACGAGGGGCTGTACGATCCCTACGGCGACGGCTCCGACCACAACTACTGTACGCTGGTCGGTGACGGCGCGGACCGCGTCGCGCTGCTCGGAAACATTTGGTCGAAGGCCCGAAACCGCATCCCGCGGCTCAAAAGCGACACGCGCAGCGTCGTCGTCAACAACTTCACGTACTTCTTCGACGAGGCGTCGAACACCGACAGCTCCGCGGTGACGGCGTGGGTCGGCAACAAGTACACGGGTACCGCGGCGACGGGCGAGCAAATCGTCGAGGGGAGCGGGACGGTCTACGGCGAAGACAACGTCACGGCGGACCCAGCGCTCGATTCCGACGTCGACTTCGTCGAACCGAGCACCGTCGGCTCGCCGCCGCTGTGGCCCGACGGCCTCGAGCCGATGCCGTCCTCGGAGGTCGAGTCCCACAACCTGACCAACGCGGGTGCGCGGCCGGCCGACCGGACCGAACACGACCGGCGAATCGTCCAGGAGATCGAGGATCGAGCCGGCAACGACCGGCTCGATTCGCCGTACGACTACTGGGTCCCGAATCCCGATGCGGTCGGCGGCTACCCTGAACTCCCCGAGAACACCCACTCGCTGAGCCCGCCGAGCAGCGGCCTGCGCGAGTGGCTGATGGAGTGGGCGGCGCAAGTCGAGGCCGGGGACGGAAACGTCGATCCCGGCGACGGCACCGAGGACGACACGACGGCGCCATCGCCGCCATCGAACGTCCAGTCGCCCGACCAGACGGCCTCGAGCGTGGACCTTGACTGGGACGGGGCCAGCGACTCGGGCGGCTCCGGACTCTCACATTACGTCGTCTCCGTCGACGACCGCAGCCAGCAGGTCCCCGCCGACACCACGTCCGCGACGGTCTCGGATCTCGAACCGGAGACGACCTACGACGTCGCCGTTCGCGCGGTCGACGAGGCGGGCAACGAGTCCGACGCCGCAACGACGACCGTGACGACCGACGAGGAGGATTCGACCGACGGCGGAACCAGGGGATCGCACTTCGCGCCGGAGGACGGGTTCGCCGACACGGACTGGTTCGACGACGACGTCGAGGTCATCACGATCTCGGATCTGGCCTACGAACCCATCCAACAGGCGTTCGAGACGGCGGGCCCGCGCCTGATCGTCTTCGAGGAGAGCGGGGTGCTCGACCTCGACAGCCAGACGCTCGAGATCTCGGAACCGAACTGCTGGGTTGCGGGCCAGACTGCGCCCTCGCCCGGCGTCACGTTCATCGACGGCTTCGTTCAGATCGATGCCGACAACGTCGTCATGGAGCACGTTCGCTGTCTCCGGGGCGATCAGAGCGGTGGCGAAGGGACGGACCCGATGAACAGCTCCGACGGCACCGAAAACGTCATTTTCAACCACTGTACGGCGTTCTGGGGCCGCGACGAGAACCTCTCGGTCGGCTACGACTCGACCGATACAACCCTCGCGAACTGTATGATCGCGGAGGGCCTCGAGGACCCCGAGGAGAACTCCAACGGGACGCTCGTCGGCGACGGCGCGAAGAACGTCGCCATCCTGGGGACAGTCTACGCGAAGAACAACGATCGTAACCCGCGGCTGAAGCCGGATACCGAGACCGTCGTCGTCAACGGCCTGAACTTCTATCACGACAAGGCCATCTGGATCTCCGAGGGCGCGGAGGCGGCCGTCGTCGGCAACGCCTACATCCACCGCTTCAGCTTCCGCGACCCGATCGTCTTCGGCGACGGCAGCGTCCACATGGACGACAACTACGTCGCCGATCCGCCCCTGAACGGGCGGCCGTTCTCGGACGTCGGTACGGAACTGGACTCGCCGCCCCTGTGGCCGAGCGGGCTGGAGGCCTTGCCTGCGAGCCAGACCGAAGCCCACAATCTGGCCAACGCGGGCGCCCGTCCCGCCGAGCGGATCGATCAGGAGGCGAAGATCGTCCAGCAGATCGAGGATCGCTGGGGGAGTCTGGACGTCGATCCCAACCGGGACAACGCCGGATTCTCCGACATTCCCGACAGCGCGGCGGAAGCCGGCGGCTACCCCGACCACGGCGGCACGACGCGCACCCTCGACGTGCCGGACAGCGGCCTGCGCCAGTGGCTCGACGAGATGGCGGCCCAGGTCGAACCCGATTACGACACCGGGCAGAGCGACACGGAAGCGCCGACGACGCCGTCCGGACTCACCGTCACGGACAGTACCCTCTCCTCGATCGAAATCGACTGGGAGGCATCCACCGACGCGGGCGGCTCCGGGATCTGGCGGTACAACGTCCTCGTGGACGGGCAGCAGCGGACGTCCGTCAAGCCGGACGCGACGTCGACGCGTCTCGGCGGCCTCGAGAGCGGCGTCGACTACGAGATCGGCGTCAGGGCGATCGACGCCGCGGGCAACGAGTCCGAGACGGCGACGGTCACCGCGTCGACCGAGAGCGCCGACGAGGATCGGACCGGCGGCGCCGGCCCCATCACGGTCGAGGGCGGCGGCGAGGACATCTGGAACGCGTCCGACGAGTTCCATTACTACTACGGCGCCACGACCGGCGACTTCGACGTCGCCGTCCGCGTCGACGCGCTCGAGAACACCGACGCGTACGCCAAGGCGGGGCTGATGGTTCGCGAGTCGCTCGACGCCGACGCCGCGAACCTGATGATCCGGCGACGGCCGGACTCGACATCCGTCCAGTGGCGTCCCACCACGGGCGCGGAGTCGACGAGTCTCACCTCCGACGCCGGCGAGAGCGAGAGCGAAGTCGACGGTGGGACGACCGACCACGCCTGGCAGCGACTCGTCCGCGAGGGCGACACGCTCCGGGCGTACGGCTCGGACAACGGCCAGAACTGGACCCTCCTCGCGTCGGTGTCGCTGTCGCTCGCCACGAACGTCCACGTCGGCCTCGCCGTCACGAGCCACGCGTCCGGCACGCTGACGACCGCCGAGTTCGATAGCTGGTCCGGTCTGACACTGACCGACAACCAGGACGTCGGCGACGTCGATGTGTCCGGGAGCGTCACGGGCGAGGCACCGGCCGGCGACGACAGCACCGGCGACGACGGCACCAGCGACGACGCGATCGCGGTCGGCCAGTACGAGGCCCAGGACACGACGGGCGACGGGCTGTACAACGACATCGATGGGGACGGCAAGACCACTCACAGCGACGTCAACGCTCTCTTCGACAACCTCGAGTCCGAGGGCGTGCAGGACAATCCCGAGCGGTTCGACTTCGATGAGAACGATCGGGTCGGGTTCACGGACGTCCTCGAGCTGCTCCGGCGGATCTGACGGCCGCACCGGCTGACGCGCTGCAACGGGTTCGACCGCTCGAGCCCGCTGCGGCCGGTTTCGGTTCCGAAGCGACCCGGTCCAGCGACCCCGAGACGCGTCCCGTCGCCGGAACTAACGCAAAAACGTAAGTAGTAGCGGAGTTGACGTTCGGTCCGTAGCGCATGAAATTCGGAATCTTCCCCATCGAGGGCGGTAGTCGATGGACCGGTGTCGTCGAGCAGTGTCAACTGGCCGAGGAGGTCGGGTTCGAATCCTGCTGGGTCAACGACCACCAGGCGACCGAGGGCGACAACTACTGGCCGTCGCCGCTGACCCGCCTGACCAGTATCGGAACCGCGACGGAGGAGCTCGAGCTCGTCACGTCGGTGTTGATCTTGCCGTTGTACCATCCGCTGCACGTCGCACAGCGTGCGGCGATGCTCGACAACATCTCCGACGGCCGGCTCACGCTCGGCGTCGGACTCGGATACGTCGAGGAGGAGTTCGACGCCTTCGACGTACCGATGGACGAGCGCGCAGGGCGCATGATCGAGGGGCTGCGCTTCCTCGACGAGTTCCTCTCCGCGGACGAGCCGATTTCCTTCGAGTGTCCGTTCTTCGAAGTCACGGAGTGGCAGCCGCTCCCGTCGACGGTCCAGGAACCACGTCCCGATCTCTGGGTCGGCGGCTGGGGCGACAAACAGATCGCCCGGTCGGTCACGTTCAGCGACGCCTGGGTCCCCGGCGTGGTCGCGGACTTGCAGGCCGTCGAGGACCGCAAGGAGAAACAGCGCGACCACATCGAGGACAGCGAACAGAACTGGGACGAGATCGAACACCCCCTGATGCGCGAGGCAGTCATCGCCGAGACCGAGGCGGAAGTGATGGAGCGCAAGGAGTATCTCCACCGCACCTACGTCGACGAGTACGGCGGCGAGTTCTCACACCCGCTGATGACCGCCGACACCGTCGAGAACTTCGAGGAGCTCGCCGACGACCGGTTCATCTACGGCACGCCCGAGCAGATCGTCGAGCAGATCGAGTCGATTCGCGACCGCTTCCCACTCGACCACCTCACGCTCCGGTTTCACCACTCCGGAATGCCGAAGGACCTCGTCGAAGCGCAAATCCGCCTGTTCGGCGAGGAAGTCATCCCCGCCTTCGAGTAATCCGTCTCGAGTCGACCCCACCCTCGAGCGGAGACCGGGCCGAGTGGCTCACGTCTCCGGTCCCCACGCGTTGGCGAGCCACCCACCGTCGGCGCGAAGGACCGCTCCCGTGACATAGTGATCGCCACTCGCGAGGAAGCACACGCAGTTCGCGATTTCCTCCATCGTGCCGAACCGACCGAGCGGCGTCCGCCGTCGCACGTCGTCGTCGGTGTAGCCGGCGGCGTCCTGCGTCTGATCGGTGATATCCGTTCGGACGAACCCCGGAGCCAGCGCGTTCACGTGAATATCGTGCTCCGCTAACTCGGTCGCGAAGACTCGAGTCAGGTTGTTCACGCCGGCTTTCGAGGCGCAGTACGGTGCGCGCTGTGCGAACCCCTGTTCGCCGATCATGCTGCTGATGGTGACTATCTGGCCGCCCGTCCCCTGCTCGACCAGCTGCTGACCCGCGGCTTGCATCCCGAAAAACACGCCGGTCAGGTTGACGTCGATCACGCGCCGCCAATCGTCGGGATCCATCTCGAGAGCCGGATCGACGACGGTGTGACCGGCGTTGTTCACCATGACGTCGAGCGAGCCGAACGCCTCGACGGCCCCGTCGACGAGGGCCTGAACGTCGTCACGGTCGCGTACGTCCGCCCCGATTCCGATCGCCGTACCGCCCGCGTCGGTGAGCTCCTCGGCGGCGGCCTCGGCCCGAGCGGCGTCCCGGGAGTTCGTGACGACGTTCGCACCCTCCGAAGCGAAGCGCGTCGCGATTGCGTTGCCGATTCCCGTACTCGAGCCAGTGACGATGACAGTGGTATCGTCCATCCGTTAGCGTAGCGTTGGGGAAAGACCGCTATAACGT
The DNA here is from genome assembly GCF_900110865.1 of Natrinema salaciae. Classification (NCBI taxonomy): domain Archaea; kingdom Methanobacteriati; phylum Methanobacteriota; class Halobacteria; order Halobacteriales; family Natrialbaceae; genus Natrinema; species Natrinema salaciae. Next base: position 206,098 of record NZ_FOFD01000005.1, on the reverse strand, counting down.
TTCGGCACGCTGTCGAGTGCGACACGAGGCCCACGGATCGGCCGCGACCCGCGACCCGCGACCCATCCACGACAGTTCCGGCAGTACCAACGAGACGGATGCTCGAGCCCGCATGCGGTTACAGCGGAGTCCACCGGCGGGACCCGAGCCGCAATCGTCCTCGATCCATCACGTCCTGATGGATAGTTAACTATATATGGGATCTTCTAACACTAGTGAGTATGCCAGAGGGTAACAACTGGCGGTGCAGCAGACATAGTCGTCGAGATATTATCAAATACGGCGCAGCGGGCGGCACTGCGTTGGTCGCGGGATGTCTCGGTGGCAGCAGTAGCACGGATCGGTTTCGAGTATTCGACGCGGAGACGAGCGGAACGCTTCCATCCCAGCGTCACTGCAACCCGTTCAATCCGACCCAGCGAGGGACGTGGCATCCGGGGGCGCTGATCTTCGATCGACCCGTCATGTACAGTCCAGCGGAGGACTCGGTCTATCCCCTGATCGCGACCGATTGGGAGATGGCCGACGACACTACCCTGGAGATGACGTTCAGCGACGAGTGGACCTGGCACAACGGGGATCAACTCGTCGCCGACGACTGGGTCATGCAACTGCAGATGGCCCTGGAAATCCTGGAGTACCAGGCCGAGGACGGGGCACGACCCCACCAGTTTATCGAGTCCGCCGAGGCCCCCGACGAACAGACGGCACGGATCTCCCTCCACGACCCGCTCTCGGAGACGGTGGCGGTCCAGAACGTCGCCGCCGACCTCGTGGGCGACGAGAGCCGTGGAATCTTCACCAAACACGACGACGATCAGTGGAGTGACTGGCACCAGCGGCTCCGGGACGCCGACGACTCCGAGATGGAGTCCATCCTCAGCGAGCTAACGACGGAGGGGTATCCGATGCTCGAGGACGCGGTCGGGAACGGTCCGTTCCAGGTCGCCGACATCGGGGACAACGTCATGATCTGTGAGAAGTACGAGGACCACCCGAACGCCGACAACATCAACTTCAGCGAGTACTCGTTCCACCTTTACCAGAACAACAACCCGACCCAGCCCTACGTCAACGGCGAGGTCGACGCCGCACACACCCAGTTCCCCGTGAAGGACGACGTCAAGAGCCAGCTCCCCGACGGGCACACGCTCATCAAGGAGAGCTTCTCGACCAACAAGCTGCTCACGTTCAACTGCGGCCACGACGTCTCCTACGACACGCCCTTCTCGAGCGTGAACGTCCGCAAGGCGGTCTGTCACGTCTTCGACCGCCAGGAGGTCACCCGGGTCCTCGAGGGCGTCAACCGGCTGTTCGACTGGCCGCCGTGTCGCGTCCCGGGGAACGTCCTGGAGAGCGGTACCCACGACGCCGCGGACTGGGTCGAAGACTTCACCAAGTACGGCCAGAATGACACCGAGCGTGCCACCGAACTCCTCGAGGAAGAGGGCTACACGCGAGAGGACGGCGAGTGGTACACGCCGAGCGGCGACCGCTTCGAGATCAATATCATGAACGGCTCCGAGCGGAAGGACTTGAATATTCTCAAGAAGAACCTCAAGGACTTCGGCATCGAGCCGAAACAGGAGCAGGTCGACGACGCGACGTTCGACGAGCGCCGACAGAACGGCGAGTACGACATGATGCCCGACGGCTCGTCCGCCAACGGTATCCGCGCGCTGTGGGCGCTGGACCTCGTGCCGAACTGGGTCCAGTCGATCACGCACTTCGACCCCCAGGCAGAGATTCCGATGCCCGTCGGCGACCCCGACGGATCCAACGGCACGAAGACCTTCAGCGTCGAAGAACACATCCGACAGTGGCAGGTCACCGACGAGGACCAGTACCACAAGGAACTCATGTGGTGGTGGAACCAGAACGTCCCGCAGATGGAAGCGATGTTCCAGCCCGACGCCGGCGCCTACAACGCCGATAGCTGGGAACTCGACGCGCCGGACGGTATCATCGACGGGACCGAGGACGCGCTGTACCTCATCCCGAAGACGGACGAAGCGAGTATGGAGTACAAGGGCTAACGACCGTTCCAGCGCCGACCGCAACAGTCGACACGCCGTCCCACAGATCAAGATTTAAGAGCGTCTCGGAGAACTAGTTCGCATGGGATTCCTTCGGTCCGTTTCGCGAGTCGTTCTCGGCGTTAATGTCCTGTTCCTGCTACTGCTCGGATTTTCCTTTCTCTTTCTCGAACCGGGGACGGGGGCGTACGTCGTCGCAGTACTCACGCTCATCCCCGTCGTGCTCTCGCTGGTCGCGAGTGTCGCGGTGATCTACACCGGCTGGGACCCGTTTTGACCGATCGGGTGCCGTTCGATCCCACTTGACGTGCAAAATATCAGAGTATATAGAGTTCTGGCGGGGAGATGGACGGTGGTGGGATGAGACTAACGGACAGCTCGACGGTCACCATCTTTCGGCGATGTGGGGGAAACCTTGATAATGAACCCGTCTGAATAAATACGCATCCACTATGGTAACAATAGACTGGCGTATCAGGAGGCTCGGGCAAGCGGTATTCACAGTGTGGGCTGTTCTCACACTCTCGTTCGCACTGGTACGGATGATGCCCGGGAACATGATGGGTGCCATGATCACCCGACTGGCCCGAAAGGGGATCAATCCGTCGCGGGCCCGCGAACTCATCGAACTCCGAATGACGATCGATCCGGACGAACCGATTCCGATCGCCTACGTCAACTACGTCTCGAACACGCTACAGGGTGATCTCGGACAGTCCGTCTACTACGGCGAGCCGGTCGCCGATCTCATCGCGCAGGCGACGCCGTGGACCCTGTTCGTGCTGAGCTGGGCGGTCTTCATCAGCTTCTTTATCGGCATCAGCATCGGCGCACTGATGGCCTACTGGGAAGGCGGGAAGCTAGACGTCGGTCTGACGTCGTACGCCGTCCTGATGGGGTCGATTCCGTTCTACGTGCTCGCGATCCTCCTGTTGATCTTCCTGTCGTACCGACTGGGCTGGTTCCCAACCGGCGGTCGCCAGCCGATCGGTGTCGAACCGGGATTCAATCTGGTGTACATCAGCGGTATCGTCCGCCACGCGATGTTACCAGTCCTCTCCATGCTCGTCGCCTCCGGCGTCGCCTCGCTGGGGATGCGCGGAAACAGTATCCGCGTTCTCGGTGAGGACTACCTCCGCGTCGCCCGTCTCCGCGGTCTCTCGGACATCACGATCTCGACCCAGTACGTCGCCCGCAACGCCGTGTTGCCGATGTACACGACGTTGCTGATCAGCATCGGCGAGATGTTCGGCGGCTCGATCGTCCTGGAGCGGGTGTTCCAGTACCACGGGCTCGGCTGGTACATGCTGTCCGCCACACACCAGCGCGACTACCCGCTCATGATGGGCGGATTCATGGTCATCACGGTCGCGATGGTCATCTCGCTGCTGCTGGCCGACCTGACCTACGGATACGTCGACCCGCGAGCACGGAGGTCACGATGAGCCGGCATCCCGAGGACCCGACGGACGACGCCGACGAACGGCTGGATCTCGAGAGCGCGATCGGCGGTGCCGACACGAACGCCGGCGAGCGGGTCGAAACCGACGGCGGCGCCGTCGGCACGCCCTTCGAGGTCGTCTCCGAGTACGAGGAGACGCGACGGGACCGCTATCGCAAGCTGTACGACGCGTACGTCTACGCACCGATCTCGATCATCTGGCGCGACTGGCGCGCTCGAATCGGCTTCACGATCGTCGTGCTGTACGTGCTGATGGGGACCGTCGGAACGATGGTCGTCGAACCGCCAACCATGGCCGAAGGGCAGGCGCTCGCCGCACCGTTCGAGACCATGGAGTACCCCCTCGGGACGGACGATCAGGGGCGTGACCTACTCTCGCAGGCGGTCCACTCGACGTCGGAGATCCTCAAGATGGTCCTCGCGGGTGCGGTGTTTACCGTCGGGACCGGGACGATTATCGGTTCCATCGCCGGCTACAAGGGCGGCATGACCGACACGGTCCTGAGTTCGATCACCGACGTGTTCATCAACATCCCCGGCTTCCCGCTCGTGATGGTGCTGGGTCTCATGTTCGAAGACCAGATTCTCGGCAGCCCGATCGCGATCGGCATATTGCTGAGCATCGCGTCGTGGGGCGGCCTCGCCCGGGCGATCAGATCGCAGATGCTCACGCTCCGGGAGGAGTCGTTCGTCGAGGCCTCGCAGGCGATGGGGCTCGGGACGCCGACGATCGTCTTCAAGGAAATCGTTCCGCACCTGATGCCGTTCGTGGTAATCAACCTCACGAACGCCGGTCGAAAGGTCATCTTCGAGGCGGTCGCCCTGTACTACCTCGGGATCCTCCCCTTCGAGGACCTGAACTGGGGGAGCATGCTGAACCTCGCCTACGGGGCGAACGCGCACGCCCGTCCCGACGCGCTCCACTGGTTCCTGGTCCCCATGTTGGCGATCGTGTTCCTCTCTGTCGGACTGACCCTGCTCGGGCAGTCCCTCGACCGGGTGTTCAACCCCCGCGTCCGGGCTCGACACGAGAAGACGACCGCCAACGCCGAGACTGAGGACGAACCACAGACGAACGACATGATGGGGGGTATCTGAAGATGACCGTATCCGAAACCGACTACGAACACGAACCGGCACGAGACGATTCGATACTCGAAATCCGAAACGCGTCCGTCACGTTCGACATGGACCGCGGCGAATCCCGCGTTCTCGACGACGTCGATCTGGACGTCCAGCGAAACGAAATCCTCGGCATCGTCGGGGAGAGCGGCAGCGGAAAATCCATGCTCGCGTCGGCGCTGCTCGACGCGATCGTCGACCCGGGCGTCCTCGACGGGGACATCACGTACCACCCCCCGGACGGCGGCCCGATCGACATCCTCGAGCTCGACAAGCAAGGGCTCAAGGAACTCCGCTGGGAGGAGATCTCCATGGTGTTCCAGGGGGCGATGAGTTCGTTCAACCCCGTCCGCAAGATCCGAACCCACTTCGTCGAGACGCTCGACGCACACGACGACGACATCGACGAGGGCATGGAGCGAACGCGGGGCATCCTCGAGGACCTGTATCTCGACCCCGACCGCGTCCTCGACGCCTACCCCCACGAGCTTTCGGGGGGGATGAAACAGCGCGCGCTCATCGCGCTAAGCCTGGTGCTCGAGCCGGAAGTGCTGGTGATGGACGAGCCGACGGCCGCGCTGGACCTCCTGATGCAGCGGTCGATCATCTCGCTGATCCAGGAGATCAAAGACGAGTACGATCTGACGATCGTCTTCATTACCCACGACCTGCCGCTGGTCGCTGACATCGCCGACCGCATCGGGGTGCTCTACGCCTTCGAGTTCGTCGAACTCGGTCCGACCAACGAGATCCTCGAGAACGCCGCGCATCCGTACACCCGGCTGTTACTGAAATCGACGCCGAACCTCGAAGCACCGATCGAGACGATGCAGCCGGTCGCGGGATCGGCCCCGGACCCGGTGAACGTCCCGACGGGCTGTTCGTTCCACACGCGGTGTCCACTCGCCACCGAGAAGTGTCGCGACGTCGATCCCGATCCGTACGAGGTCGGCGGGAGCCACGTCTCTCACTGCCATCACTGGGCGGACGCGCGCGAGGAGATCCCGATGTCGTACGACCTCGAGTCCATCGATACCGGTTCCGAGACGGCGACGATCGGCCCGGGAGAGACGCCATCGCGGACCGCGTCGGCCGAACCGGTCGTCTCGCTCGACGACGTCGAGGTCCACTTCGAGAAGGAGAACGGCTTCCTCGACATGTTCGCCGAGCCCGAAACCGTCGCGGCCGTCGACGGCGTCTCGATGGAGATCTACGAGACGGACGTCGTCGTCCTCGTCGGCGAGTCCGGCTGTGGCAAGACGACGCTCGGCAAGACGGCGGTCGGACTACAGGAGCCGACCGGCGGGAGCGTCAACTACCGCGGCCACGACATCTGGGACGTCAAGGCGGGCAACGGCGACGGCGACTGCTCGTGGGACGAGATCCGGCGGTCGCTCCAGATCGTCCACCAGGACCCGGGCAGCGCCCTGAACCCCCACCGCCGCGTCAAATCGAGCCTCGAGGCGCCGCTCAAGCGCTGGAACGGTGAACTCGACGGGAACGACCGGAAACAGCGCATTCTGAGCCTGCTCGAGCACGTCGGGATGTCGCCGCCGGAGGACTACATCGAACGCTACCCCCACCAGCTCAGCGGGGGCGAGCAACAGCGCGTCGCGCTCATTCGGGCGATGCTGATGAACCCGGATCTGATCATGGCCGACGAGCCAGTCAGCGCGCTCGACGTGTCGCTGCGCGTCGAGATGATGGATCTCATGATCCAGTTGCAGGACACGTTTGACACGTCCTACCTGTTCGTCTCCCACGACCTCTCGAACGCCCGGTACATCGCCGAGAAGACCGGCGGACGGATCGGCGTCGTCTACCTCGGCCGCTTGGTCGAGATCGGACCGCCGGAACAGATCATCCACAACCCGCAACACCCCTACACGAAGGCGCTGTGCTGGGCGACGCCCGAGCTCGGTGCCGACGACGACGGGGAGTCCCCGATTCGCGAAATCGATATCCCGGACCCGACCGATCCGCCGAGCGGCTGTCGCTATCACACGCGCTGTGCCGACGCGCGGGAGATCTGTCGAACCCGGAGTCCGGAGTCGTTCGCCGTCCCCGACGACGAATTACACGATGCCGCGTGTTTCCGCGTCGACGGCAACCACGAGTACTGGGACAGCGAGTCGATTACTGACGGCGAATCGATCACGCCGGAAAGCGAGTAAGCCCCGGCTCTTCGGTGCATCGACTGTGGGAACCATCACACCGTCGCCGATCCCCTTTTGCGCCAGCCGCCGCTAGATCGACGGTCCGACGCGCGTAATCGCGAACGACGTCACGCCGTGACGCTCCGCACACGTCGGCTCGCCGTCCAGTACACTCCGTACCGTCTCGAGCAGTTCGTCGCACGTCGTCGCTCCGGCGAACGCGTCGATATCGTCGCGCAGTGCGTCATAGGTATCCCGGTCGCCGGTGATCTTGAGCACCGGGACGATCGGATGTCCGGCGGGAATTCCGTCGGCAGTGACGTGGATCACGACCTGTGCGCCGGCGGCGGCGAGCGCCGTGGCCGCTTCGTCGAACGCCGAGGGCGCGTCGACTAGCGCGACGCCGGTGTCGTGCGTGGGGCGTCGACCGTACTCGAGCACGTCTCGAACGGGGAGATCGCCCCACGATCGACTCACTTCGCTGACGGTGGCCTCCGCGGCGCGCAGCTGCGTTTCGGTCACGGCCGTCGGTGAATCTGTCGCGCGGTTCGCAACGGCATCCAGGCGGTCGCGCGCGTCACCCGTCGCGGCGCGCTCGCGGAGGGCGTCGGCGTGGGCGTCGATCCGCTCGTTGCCCGCGATCAGCGCGCGGCCGCCGGCGTCGACGATTCGCTCGACGACCCGCCCGACGAGCGGGTCGGCCGTCTCTAGCGTCGAGGGTCGGAGATCGCTACTGACGACGCCGATCGTCGCCGCGTCGAGCCCGACGGTCGTGCGCGTTGCATCCGTCCGCTCGAGCAGGTCCGTCGCGCGGTCGATCCCCACTCGGCGACATGCATCGGTCCCGCCCGCCCGCTGGATCTCGACCGCCGCGACCGGGACGCCCCTGTCGGCGATACTCTTCGCGAGCCCGTCGCTCTGGACCGTTTCGCAGCCCAGCCCGACGGCGAGCGCGCCGGCGACGTTCGGGTTCGTCGCGACGCCGACGAGCGTCCGCTCGGTCTGCTCGCTGTCGCTACCGAGCTGCCCACAGCCGTGATCGTGCGGTGTACTTACGGCAGCGGGAACCTCGCTCGCGATTCGATCGGCGACCGTGTGCGAGCAGATGACCGACGGCACTACCAGCACCCGATTCCGAGCGCCGACGCCGCCCCGCTCCCGTTCGAACGCCGCGAACGTGCCACTACTCGTGACGTCGGCGTCGCCGTCCCGGGTCACGCCGTCCTCCCCCAGGTCCCCGCGGCCGCGATTGCTCTCGCAGTTGTGCGTGTGGACCCACTCGCCGGGTTCGATCCGTTCGCTGGCGTGTCCGATGACCGCGCCGTACTTGTAGACCGGTTCGCCAGCTTCGATCGTCGTCACTGCGACTGTGTGCCCGAACTCGATCGATTCGGCGAGTGTGACCGCCGATCGGGCGCCCGGGAGGTCGTCGGACGTGATCGATCGACCGGTCTCGAGATCGGTGATCGCCGTCACCACGGTGTCCCCGTCGGCCAACAGGACCGCCGCGTCGTCGAGAACGACGCCCTTCACGACGGATCACCACACGACGCCAGCTCGCGAGGGAGGATCTCGTTGATTGCGAACTCCGCCATCCCCCGACGCTCCGCCTCGGTCCGAGTTCCATCGGCGACTGACAGCAGGGTCTCGTAGACGCGCTCACCGGCCGATTCGATCGACTCGCCGTCCAGCACCGTGCTGGCGTCGACGTCGATATTACTCGCCATGTTCGCCCACGTCCGCGGGTTGGCAGTAACTTTGAGTACCGGGGCGATCGGATTGCCGGTGGTGCTGCCGCGTCCGGTGGTGAACGCGATCACCTGCGCACCGCCGGCGACCTTGCCGACGACGCTCTCGACGTCGTATCCTGGCGTGTCCATGACCACCAGTCCGCCGCCCACGGGGAGGCGGTCGGCGTAGTCAACGACGTCGCGGATCGGTGCCGTGCCGGCCTTCGCGATCGCGCCCAGACTCTTTTCCTCGATGGTCGTCAGTCCGCCCTCCTGATTGCCCGGCGTCGGTTGAGTGCCCCTGAGATCGACACCCATCAGATCGGCGACGGCCTCGCGCCTATCGACGCGCTCTCGCAGTCGCTCGCGAACCGGCTCGTCGACACAGCGCTCGGCGAGGACGTGCTCGGCACCGATGAATTCCGGCGTCTCGCTGAGACAACTCGTGCCGCCCGCCGCGACCAAACGGTCGCTGGCGTCACCCACGGCGGGATTCGCCGCGATGCCGCTGGTCGCGTCGCTCCCACCGCACTCGACGCCGACGACGAGTTCGCTCACGTCGGCGGGTTCGCGGCGGGCTCGCGCCGCCTCCTCGAGGAGCGCGGTGGCTTCGTCGACGCCGCGACCGACTGCCGCCCTCGTCCCGCCGGCGTCGCGGATCGACAGCGTCTCGACCGGCGTCCCGCCGGCAGCGATGTCGTCCGCTACAGTACCCGCGTCGATCGGTTCGGTGCCGAGTTCGACCACGAGCGCGGCACCGACGTTCGGGTTCCGTCCGATTCCCGCGAGGACGCGTTCGGTTCGCTCGCGAGCCGCCTCGGGCTGGTCGGTTCCCATCTGGTGGGGCGTCGCCGTAACGCTCGACCCGGCATCGGTCGCGATCCGGTCGGAGACTGCACTCGCCGCGACGGACGTCGGCAGGACGGCGACCCGATTGCGGACGCCGATCCGCCCGTCGTCACGCCGGTATCCGGAAAACGTCTGCATACACACACACAGTCCACCGAAAGCGGTATGAGCCTTTTGCCGCGGTCGTTTCGACGAGTGGACCTCCTCGGGAGATGGAACGCGACGAATCGACGACGACCGTCGCCGCCGAGAACCCGACGACGGGAGCCGCGAGTTCCCGCGCAAGAACTGGACTGGGCGGTGGATTTTTATTCGATGCGATACATCGATTTACTATGTCATCGTCAGCCGAGCATGTACGGAGCCATCTCCGTGGCGTTGCCGTCGGGTTGTTGACGCCATTCGACGACGAACTCGAGATCGAACACGAAAAGATCACGGAAAACGCGCAGGAACTGTACGGCGCGGGAATCCGGACGTTTCTGGCGACAGCAAATATCAGCGAGTACCACTCCCTCTCCCGGAGCGAGCGCGTCGACGTGGCCGAGACGAGCGTGAACGCGCTCCCGTCGGACGCCTGCGTGCTCGCCGGCGTCGGCGGGAGCACCGGGGAGGCCCGGGAGTTGATCCGCTCGTACGACCGCATCGGCGTCGATGCGATGATGGTCATGCCACCCGACCACACGTATATGCACGAAGCGGGCCTGCTGGAGTACTATCGAAACCTCTCCTCGGGTACGGAGACGCCGCTCGTCCCGTACGTCCGCGGTTTCGATCCGTCCATCGACTACCTCGCGAGTCTCACCCGCGTCGACGGCATCGTCGGGATCAAGTACGCACTGAAGGACCCAGTCAAGCTCGGCGCAGGCGTGGCTGCCGGGGCCGACGACGTCGTCTGGATCGACGGGCTCGCGGAACCGTTCGCCGTCTCGTTCTGGGCGGAGGGCGTGGAGGGGTTCTCGGCGGGGGTCAGTAATTTCCGCCCCGAGATCGGACTCGAGCTGTTCGACGCGCTCTCAGACGGCGATTGGGAACGCGCCTGCCAACTCCGTAATATCTGTCTTCCCTACCAGCAGTTCCGGGACGAAACCGGGCAAGAAAACGAGATCCAGGGTGCGATTAGCGTCCCGGCGGTGAAGAAAGGGCTCGAACTTGCCGGACTCAACGGTGGTAGCGTTCGAGAACCGATTCGACCGCTCTCGTCCGAAGACGAGCGTCGAGCCGAGGAACTGTACAGTCAACTCGAAGACGACATCGAATCCCTCATCGAGTAACGGGCTCGCAGTCCGACCGACGGTACGGATCGGGGTCGCCTCGAGTAGCGCCGGTGTTCGGCGAACGCTGGTTCGGCCGGTTCCAGCGTGGCTGCTCGCAATGCTAGTGAATTTCTGGAACACGCAGTGGGAATCGATCCGTCGCCCACGATCGTCGGTCTCCGGTTCCGCTATCGGGAACGGTATCCGATGTACCGTTTTGCTTTCACCGCCCGAGTCGCCGCTCGCGATGGATCGATCTCGTCGTCTCCTTCGTAGCAGGACGGGAGATGGAGCGACGGCTGGGAAGAAAGCGCGTACAGACCGCCGTCGTGACGACCTCGGGATCCCCATCTGGTGCTTCCGAGAGCCGACGCAGCTCCCCGATCGCAGCGAGACGAGGCGAATCAACGTTTGGCGTTCCCCTGTGAGGAATAGCAGCGATAGAGTGCATGTTACTGCCAACATCTTCGGTTCTATCGGAACGAACGTTCGACTGTGAGCGGAAAACGCGGGCCGATCGAAGAGATCCACTCCGCAGTTCCCACGTTGTATTACAATCATACGGGTGTAATTGTTCGCGAAGAGAGAACCGACTGCGGGCCGCCGCTCCACGACGTTCGCCGATTGCGCGCCGTTCGACGGGAAGTCGACGCCGATGGGATACCGAGAGGGCCGCGCGTGACAGGTTCGGACCCGCCGGCGCGTGCTCACAGCGGAATGATATTCTCGGCTGGGTCACGCATCGTGTTCGGCGAACGCATCGCCGGCGTCTTTGGCCATTTCCTTCGCTTCGATATGCGAGTACGATTTTCGGACGACCGCTTCACTGTTATCCAGGAGACGAGCAGCAGCGGTAAACCCGCGCTGGCGGACCATCACCTCGCCTGCTCCGCGGCGTCCGCCGTGCGGTGCGAGGTACCCGTGCGCATCGTCGAGATCGATGTCGGCACCCTCGCACAGCCGTCGCATGATCCGTCGAGCGCCGTCGGTGTTGATCGAGGGCGGCACGAGCCCGTGCTCGCGGAGCGCTTCGAAAACGTCCGTTTGGCCGGTGAGTTCGTCGACGAACTCCTCGATCTCGCCCCGCGACCGGTCATACTCGTTCCGCAGTCCCGTTCGAAGCGTCTCGTAGAGCGTCGGGAGGTGGAACGTCGGGAAGACCGGCCAGTCGTCTCCGGCCGGATCGAGAATTTTTCTGTATCGCGCCATAGGATTTATCGTTTGATTCGGCAGGGATCGATCGGACCAGTTCTGTTTCTTCGCGAGGACGGTCATCGTCCGGTCCTCGAGCGAGATATCGCCCCACATGAGCCCGTTTCGACGCTCGTCTTTCGGATCCGCGAAAATTTCTCCACCGCGGACCCCGGAGTAGCAAAGCACGTAGACGAGCGCTCGATCACGAAACGCCTGGATCGCGTCGAGTCCCTTCTCGTCGGCCGCATCGTGAGCGCGCGTATCGACGTAGCGCGTGATCAGCGATCGATGTTCGTCGGTCCAGGCCTGCTGGTCGCCCGATCTCCGGCCGTCAGTCTCGGGAAGCGGTTCCTTCGCGACGTTTCGCTGGGCGTAGTTTGCCTCGAGAAGCCCCTCGCGAACGCACCAGCCGACGTAGGCGCTGACCTGTGCGTAATACGTCTGCACCGTCCCCGGTGTGAGCTCTCGTTCGGTGAGGTCTCGAGCGTACCGTCGGAACGTTCGCGCATCGAGCTCGTCGAACGTCTCACCCGACTGCGGGTCCGTTTCGAGCCACTCGAGGAAGTCCTCGACGCAGCGCTCGAGATTCCGCCGGTAGTTGCCGCTCCCCTCGCCACCCTTCGACTTCGATCGGAGGAACTCCTCGAGCGGCTCCGCGATCGGGATCGATTCCGGATTCACGTGTGGTCACCCTCGAGAGCCGGTTTCCTGCTGGATTTCATCGCTCGTGATTCACAGAGGGAGTGGACCATCATAAAACCACGCGTGATTATTGAGCTAATCAAGTGTGATCTGCAGACCCACCGATTCCGGTGATTTCGGCAGGGTGCGGCGGCGACAGCGGCGCATCCCAGATGGATAAAGTATATACAGCTATATTGAACTCAGTGGAATCGAACTTGCGAGTACAGCGGGTTCCGCAGAGCTGTAATGCGTGATTGTGGACGAACCAGGGAGCAGAGACTACCTCGAGTCGCCGCACTATCAGCAACGCTTGGTGTGTTACCGATCATCTCGACGATTAATCGAGACGGCTACCAGTGTTACCACTCGGAAACGTGGTGTTCGACCGGACTGAGCGGCCTACTACCGATTCCCGTCTCCTTCTTCAGCAGCGTGAGCGTGGTATCGGCCGTCAGGATCGGCGAGTGTTCGTACTCTCCGATCAGTTCGCCCTGCACGAGCAGATCGACCGCTCGCCAAATCGAGTACAGGAGACACGCGAACGCGAAGTAGAAGAACCGGAGCCCGAAATCCTTCGACGGCGTCGCAGCCATGACCCGTTTGATCGACGTGTAGCCACTCTCGATCTCTCACCGATGGCCGTATCAATAAGATGCCCGCCCCCGCGATTCGACATGCACACCGAGTATTGCCGGTGGTCGCCGTGCTCAGCGTTCTCTGTACCACAATAGAGCAGCGTCGTCTGGTGCTACTCGTTATTTTTCGAGACGCAGCTTCCGGTCGGTCTCGTAGCTGTCCTGATCACGGCGGTGCAATCGTCTGGCCTGTACGCTCTCGCTGGTCTGCATCCGCTTGGGCACGATTACGAGGGCCCACGGTGGCCGAGCAGCTCCAGAAGATGCTGGCAGCAGCGTAACAGCACCGACCAGTCGCCGTTCCGAGAACTACTGCAAATCAGAGGTTTCCGGATCGGTAATGGAACTGCCAATAGTATCGTGGCGAACCTCGAGACGACAGGTGTCCAGAAGCCACGCTACGTTCGGGAGTCGAGTCGAAAACGAGTTTCTCACGGATCGTCGTCGGCAATCACGCCGTGAGACGGTGTATTCGGTACGTCGATCGACCGACCTATGGCCAGAGTCCGCGGGCCTCTTTTGCCTCGCCAATTCGGTTGAGCGCCACGACGTACGCCGCATCCCGCCAGTTCATGTTCCGTGCATCGACTTCCGCTTTCACGTCGGCCCACGCGTCGAGCATCGCCGACTCGAGTTCGTCGTTGACCCGCTCTTTGGACCACGTTCGGCGGTTGATATCCTGAAGCCACTCGAAGTAGGAGACGGTTACACCGCCGGCATTAGCGAGGATGTCTGGAATGATGTGTTTGCCACGTTCGTGAAGAATCGCATCCGCACTCGAGGTAGTCGGACCGTTTGCGCCCTCGACGATGATGTCGGCCTGGATTCGATCCGCGTTGTCGGCCGTGATGACGTTCCCGATGGCGGCCGGGATGAGCACGTCTACGTCCAGTTCGAGGAGTTCCTCGTTGGAAACCGTGTTCGAACTGTCGTAACGCATCACGCCCTCCGGCTCCTCCCTGTGTGACGGAACGTCCTGTGTCTGCAGTCCGTCGGCGTCGTACAGACCCCCGTTGACGTCACTGACGGCGACGATGTCCGCACCCCACTCGTCGAGCAGGCGGGCAGCGTTCGCACCGACGCTCCCGTACCCTTGCACCGCAATCGAAACGTCGTCAAGGCTTTCGTCGTAGTACTCGATCGCTTCCCGCGCAACGATGGCGACGCTCCGCCCGGGAGCTTCCGCTCGACCGTAACTACCGCCGATAACGGGCGGTTTGCCGGTGACGACGCCGGGAATCGTTTCCCCTTCCTGCATGCTGTACGCGTCCATGAACCAGGCCATCGTCTGTGCGTCGGTGCCCATATCGGGTGCAGGAATGTCCCTGCTAGGACCAACGTCGTCTCGGATTTCTTCCGCGAACCGTCGGGTGAGGCGCTCTTTTTCGCCGTCGCTGAGTTTCTTCGGATCGACGACGATCCCCCCTTTCCCGCCACCGAACGGGATATCCATCACCGCACATTTCCACGTCATCCACATCGCGAGGCCGACGCACTCGTCCGCGTTCACTTCGGGGTGGTAGCGGAGCCCACCCTTGTACGGGCCGCGAACGTCATCGTGCTGTGCGCGATAGCCCGTAAAGACGTCAACGGATCCGTCGTCCCGCTCGAGCGGAATGGAGACCTCGACGACTCTGGTCGGGTGTTTGAGACGCTCGATGACGCCGGCGTCGACATCGGTCCGGCTTGCAGCGGTACGGAGCTGCCGGCGAGCCGTTTCGAGGGGCGATTCGGTCGACGATTCGCTGTTCGATTCGGAGTGGGTGGTCTGTTTCTGTGTCATTAGTGAAGTCGGTTGGTAGTTTCGAGAGCCGTCATCGAGCGGAGATAGGCGTCGTGAACGCGTGGGCACGTGCCTGGACCGTGCCGACAGAGCCGCGTGCCCATCAACTAGACACTCGATGACGATTCTACGCGGTCGATCGCGTCGTCGAGTAGGTCGACGGCGATGTCGAGTTCGCGCTCACGAACGTCGAGGGGCGGGAGCAGTCGAAGCGTCTTTTGTCCGCAGCCCAGCGTCAGTAGCCCTCGCTGGAGGGCAGCGTCGACGACCGCCTCTCGACGGTCTTTCGTATCGAACTCGACCGCAGTCATCAGACCGAGTCCGCGAACGTCGACGACCGTCTCGGGGTGACTGTCCTGAAGCTCCGCGAGCTGTCCCAGGAACCGCTCGCCGGCCTGCGTCGCGTGGCGAAGAAGGTCGTGTTCCTGTATGGCTGCGACCGTAAGCGTTCCCTGAATCGAAGAGAGGATGTCGCCGGCACCCCACGTCGAGGAGATACGGCTCTTTTCGTCGGGGAAGATATCCGTGGACGAGATCGTCGCGCCGACGCGAAGCGCTTTGGCGCTCGTGATGACATCCGGTTCGAAGTCGAAGTGGTCCGACGCCCACATCTTCCCGGTCCGGCCGACCCCGGACTGGATCTCGTCGGCGATGAGCGGGATGTCGTGTTCGGCACAGAGACCGTTGACCGCGCGCATGAACTCCGGCTCCGGAATCTGGTACCCCCCTTCGCCCTGTACCGGCTCGAGGATGAGGAAGGCGACCTGTTCCGGCGGGATGTGGCCGCGTTTGGGGTCCAGTTTCTCGCGGAGGCGTTCGACGCCGGCCATACTGTGAGGCACGTCGTGGATGCCGCTGAGTTCGGGGAAATCACGGCGGTGGACGGATTTCGACCGGTTCAGCGAGAGCGTCCCGAGCGTGCGCCCGTGGAACGCCCCCTCGAACGTGAGTCCGTATTTTGGTTGCTCACAGTTATCGTAACAGACCTTCATCGCGTTCTCGACCGCCTCGGCCCCGGAGTTCGACAGGAAGACGGTGTCCATTCCGTACTGATCGGTGATCTCCGTCAGCGTCTCCATCAGATGGGCGGGGCCAGGAAGTTCCGTGTCTGCCGGCGTTCCACCGGTGCTGACGTAGAAGTCCTGCCCTGCGATTTTCAGCGGATCGACGAGGTCGAACTCCCGCAGCTTGTCCATCAGTTTCGGGTTGTTGTAGCCGAGCGGAGCAGCGGCGACGTGACTCGTGAAGTCGAGCAGAACGTTGCCGTCGGGGTCGGTACAGAACGGACCGACTGCGTCTTCGGTGATGTCCCAGACGAAATCGTAGACGTACGTGCTCGTTGCTGCCGCCTCGCTGTGAAAGTCGACCCACTCTTGGGCCGTTGGTCCCGGTAATTTTTGGACTATTGGCTCAGCTTGTTCTCGCTGCATATACCGTTCTGTTCGCTACCACGATAAAAACATTTCGTATAACAGCCGCGTGTCGACGCTGGAAAAACGGCAGTATATATTTGACATTATCAAAATCACTTCCGCGTACGCATCTGTCGGTCGCCGATCACCACGATTCGGAACGAGGGATATCCATTACAACCATATGAATGGATGAATTTGGTCGGTCGGTCCCACCGTCTCGGCTCGCCGACGGAATCACGGGCGAAAATCGACGACCGCGGGACGGGACCGTTTTGACAGTCACGAACGGGTTCGGACGCAGATCAACGCGGAACGGGTGATACCGTCGGGCGATGGCTGTGACTCCGTTCGTTCGGTGTTCGTTCGGGTATCCGTAAGATGGTTCCAGCCACCGAATCAATCGCTCGGCCCGCTACTGGTCCGGGTCCAGTAACAGTTGTCACATCCATCATCGACTCAGTAGTGCCGCGAGCGATTCCAAACGGGGGAGAACGGTCCAGGGTAGTGGTTGGCATGTCGAGACCCGTCCCGATGGGGAGAGCGACAGATCGTCAATCGAGTGGAGGCGATACCAGCCACTGCACACCTGCAGGCACGACGACTGGGCGATCATCGTGTCACACGTTACGGGGGCTGCTCTAGACCCCGTTTTTCGATCGGATCACGGTTGCACGACCGGCCGGAATAGCGATACGGGTCCATGTAAATCCGTGCCGATCGAATACCGTCGCTTGCTGCAACCGGTTCACCGAGCACGTGACACCTACCCCCGGAACGGCTCCGCCCCAGCCCACGAACGAACTGCAGCCAGAGTGCCACTGGCATCCGCGATAGCAGAAAGCGACCCGGAACGCGGACTCGAGCGAGCCGTACCGGGCCCAAGTTCGTATATTTCAAACAAGCGGCCTGGCCATGCTGACCGGATTCTCGACCGACTCGATGGTGAACCAACCGGCCGATTACACATGATTCTCCCTTACAACTCGGGGTTTCACCAAACTAGTTGCTTCGTGATCGACGGCGTGTGACCGGCGGGTGGGCCGCTCCGAGGAGTACCCGCTCGGCTGTGCCTGTCGTCCCTACCGAAGCAACAGGTGCTCCAGTCGAACGGCTACCGAAGCGTTACGCTATTTGTTTGCCGAGGAGGCTGGCAGCGAGTTCGGCCGCGACTTCCGCGGTGCGGTTATTCCTGTCGAGAATCGGATTCACTTCGACGATATCGGCCGAGCGAAGTAGCCCCGCGTCGCGGTCTCGGTTGGCAACGCACTCGAGTGCAGCGTGGGCCTCCCTGTATTCGACACCGCCGCGCACGGGGGTTCCGACGCCCGGTGCGACCGTCGGGTCGAGCCAGTCGAGATCGAGGCTGACGTGAATCCCGTCCACGCCGTCGGTTGCGATATCGAGGGCGTCCTCGACGACGGCGGTGATGCCCCGTTCGTCGATATCGAGCATCGTGAACACGGTTACGTCACTTTCCTCGAGGGCGAGTCGTTCGGCGTCGTCAAGGCGTCGTGCGCCGACAATAACGGTATTCGACGGTGCGACGGTCGGGGTCGCCGTCCAGTCGAGGTCGTCGAACTCGCCGTAGCCAGTGACGGCTGCCAGGGGCATGCCGTGGACGTTACCACTGGGAGAGGTGTTCGGCGTGTTGTAGTCCCCGTGGGCATCGAACCAGAGAACCCCGATGTCCGCCGCTCGTGCTGCGCCGCGGATCGTTCCCATTGCAGTCGCGTGATCACCACCGAGAGCGATCGGAACGTCGCCGTCCGCAATCGCGTCGGCAACCTCGGTCGTGAGTTCGTCGGTAACACCGGCGATCTCGTCGAGATACTTCGCATCGTCCTCCGTATCTGGGGCATCGCACTGCTCGAGTCGGGGGACACGCAGGTCTCCGAAATCGGTGCAACTAACGCCGGCTGCTTCGAGCTCGGCAGCGATGTCCGCATAACGGATGGCTCGTGGTCCGATATCGACGCCGCGCCGATCCGCTCCGAGGTCGAGCGGCGCGCCGAGCAGGCGAACGGTTCGAGTCGTCGATCGGTTCGGGTGGTCGGTCCTGGAGTCGGTCGGTGTAGTCATGGTGTTGGGAAGACTCGTCAACGGTTCCGTTTCGTCAGCAGGGCTACAGCTCTCGTGCCCTGCGCGTTGCGACGTCGAAGCGATCTAGTGAGACGTACACAGTTCGCCACGAGACGTCTCGGTTTTCGATCGCCATCCGAATCGTCCGTCGGGGATCGAACGGGACGCCCTCGCATTCGTCGCGGCCGCGCTCGAGCGATCGGCTCCAACGGGTGAGCTGCTGGGGCCACTCGATGTCGCTCACTGTCCCGCCGCCCGCGTTCGCGGGCGTGGGGGAGACATCCGGCGTTTACGGGTAGCGAATCGATCGGCGGCTACGAGCGGTGAGGCTGCCGGAGACACGTGTCAATCACTCGGCTGTTTCGTGCCGTTGCTCCAGTAGCAGTTTCCGCATCTCGGTTCCGGTTCACACGTGTCAATGGCAGTACCACACGCTGGACACCGTCGCCGGGTAGTAGCAGGCATAGTTTCGTGTACCATCGTGATAACTCTACGGCAATATATATACTCTTCGCAACTCGCGGACCGACATCGAGACGGGTCAGCCGTCACGCTGTGCCGTCTCAAGGTTAACCTCGATGAGATTTGCGGTCTCCATGACGATTTCGGGGACTTCCGACCGAAACCGCTCGCCTTTCAGCCGACTGGCCGGTGCGCTCACGCTCACTGCACCGAAAATGGAATCGTCGGGAACGCGGATCGGTGCGCCGACGGCACGCATGCCACGGATCTCTTCTTCGTCGTTGATCGCATATCCGTTCTCTCGCACCGTCTCGAGCGTTTCCCGCAGTTCGGCTTCGTCCGTGATCGTGTTTTCCGTCTGTGCTTCGAGTTCCTGCGCTTCGAGTATTCTGTCTCGACGGTCCGCATCGAAGTTCGCAAGCATCGCTTTGCCGGCGGCGTTGTGGTGGAGGTACTGTGGTGTCTCGCGCAGACGGAGGTGGTAGTCGGGCGCGATCGCGTATTCGCCGCGACTCTCGTAGAGGGTAACCTCTCGGCCGCGTTCTTCAGCGACGAGGTGTGCGTATTCGCCGGTGCGTTCGGCGAGTTCGTCAACCTCATCGTGGCCCGCCATGTACAGGCTGGTTTCGTTTCGCACGTGTTCCGCGACCGTGATGAACTGTAAGCTGAGTCGGTAGACGCCGTTCACCTCCGTGAGGTAGCCACAGTTGTGAAGCGTCCGGAGATACGTGTGGACCGTCCCCTTCGTCAGATCGACTTCCTCGGCGATCTCCGTGAGCGTCCCCTCGTTGAGTCGTTTAATGACAGCGAGTATTTCATCGATCTTGCGGACTGATTTGATCTCCCGCCGACCGTTCGTTTCCTTTGCGGTTCCGAACATAGTCCTTCGTCTATAGCGGCATCTCTTAAACGTTTGCATATATCAAACGTATTTATTCGAGCGCGGAGCCGGGACCGCTCACGAAACAGGACCACGAAAGAGAAAACCGTCGCTGGTTCGCAGCCGGTTCGACCCACGAGCCACGTTATTCGTCGGTCTTGATGTCGGCCGACAGCCCCTGGGCCATCTCGATCTCTTTGGAGTTGTTCATCGTCCAGGCGGTACGCTCGGTGACGGCCTCGATGGCCTCGCGAGCGCTGGGGTAGCCGTTGCCGGACTTCTTGACGCCGCCGAACGGCAGCTGGACCTCTGCACCGATACACGGCAGGTTCGCGTACGCGAGCCCGATATCGGCGTGGTCGCGGAAGTAGTTGATCTGTCGGTAATCCTCCGAGATGACCGCCCCCGCGAGCCCGTAGGGCGTGTCGTTGTGGATTTCGACGGCGTCCTCGATGTCACCCGAGTACTCGAGGAGGGCGACGTGCGGGCCGAAACACTCCTCGCGGAGACAGCGCAGGTTGGGCTCGTAGTCGATCTCGTAGACGAACGGCCCGACCCAGTGGCCCTCCGTGTGGCCGTCCGGAATCTCCTCGGCCGCAGGTTCGAACCGATCGACAAGTACGTTCGCGCCCTCCTCGCGGGCGAGTTCGTTGTGCCGGCGAATCTTCTCGACGTGGTCGGCCTCGATCGCCGGCCCCATGAACGTCTCCTCCTCGAGGGGGTCGCCAATGGCGACGTCCTGAGCGACATCGACGAACCGCTCTTTGAACTCGTCGTAGACCGCCTCGTGGATGATTAGCCGCTCGGAAGAGACACAGCGCTGGCCGGTCGTCTTGAACGAACTCATGACAGCCGCGTGGACGGCGATGTCGAGATCGGCTTCCTCGGTCACGACGATGCCGTTCTTGCCACCCATCTCACAGGCCGCGAGTTTCCCGGGCTCGCCGCCGACTTTACCGGCGATCTCGTGACCGACTTCGGCCGATCCCGTAAACAGCACCGTATCGACGCGCTCGTCGTCTGTGATCGCCGCGCCGGCGTCGCCGAACCCCTGGACCATGTTGAAGACGCCATCGGGGATTCCAGCGTCCTCGAACATCTCGGCGATGATCTGGGCACACCACGGCGTCTGTTCGGCGGGCTTCCAGACGACCGTGTTCCCCTCGACCAGCGCGATGGCCATGTGCCAGAACGGGATCGCGACCGGGAAGTTCCACGGCGTAATACAGCCGATGACGCCCCGCGGTTTCCGCCGCATGTACGCGTCCTTGCTCGGAATTTCCGACGGCACGACATCGCCGTGGGGATGGCGCGCGTTCCCCGCCGCCCACTCGACCATATGCCAGGCCTCGGTTACGTCCGCTTTCCCTTCCGAGATCTCCTTGCCGCACTCCTTCGAGACGATCTCGCCGAGTTCCTCGTGGCGATCCCGCAGTTCGTGGTAGATCTCCCACAGGTACTCCGCGCGATCGATCGCCGACAGGTCCCGCCACTCGTCGAAGGCCTCGTCCGCCGCCTCGAGGGCCGCGTCGACATCTGCCTCCGTTCCGCGCTGGAACGTCGCCAGTGACTCGCCCGTGGCGGGGCTTTCGCTCTCGAAGGTTTCGGAGCCGGTTCCGCTCGTCCAGTCGCCATTGATATAGTGGAGATTGGCTCCACTTGTTGTTGATCGACTCACGCTTGACCCTTCTCCTGTGGTCCATATAATTGTTCATCTTTGAGTGAACGGTCCGTGGCGCGGCTCGCCGAGAGACGGTACGTTGTATATATCAAACACACATTCGTGAGAGTACGGTGGCTGCAAGAATGACTTACGAAACCGATAGAGCGTGGTAAGCGGTCACTCTTCAGACGGTAACCGGTGACACGACTCTAATGAAGTTACAGCCATATGCTTGTAACGTAGAACGATACATACGGTTTGATATTCTGAAATAGAATGGTATCGTGATGTGAATTTGCGGGGCCGTCGACGCCACGAACACGCACGGCGGAATTGAACGAACCCGTCCTATCCGTCACCGATTGAATCTGTGTCATAGTACACCATCCATGAAAAGACTTATCAAGTGTCATGGTAGATTAGGCCTCATGGGTGAATTCGGGATACTATCCCTCGTACCGCCACTTTTAGCAATCACGTTAGCAGTTACCACAAGGCGCATAATCCTCTCACTGTTCGTTAGCATCTGGTTCGGCGCCGTCATCTACACCGGCGGGCTCGGCGTTGGACAGACGTTCGACTGGATTATCGAAGCCATCATCGCCGATAGCGGGTTTCACGCGGAGATCCTGGTTTTCACGCTCCTCCTCGGGTCGGGCGTGGCACTTATCTGGCGACTGGGCGGTGCTATCGCCATTCAGGAGGTAGCGAGCAAGCGCCTCGAAACCAGACGGAAAGTCGGGGTCGTAGCCTGGCTATTGGGTATCGCACTGTTCTTCGACGACTATGCAAACACCGCGATCATCGGGAACACGATGCGTGAAACGTCCGACCGAGTCAACATCTCGCGGGAGAAACTGTCCTACATCGTCGACTCGACGGCCGCTCCCGTCGCGACGATCGGGATTTCCGGATGGGTCGCATTCCAGTTGTCGATGATCGACGAAGCCTTCAGCAACATCGAAACCGAAGCGGGCGTACAGACACCGGACGTCTTCACCGTCTACCTCGAGTCGATCCCGTACAACGCCTACGCGATTCTCGCGATCGTCATGGTCGGCGTCATCGTCGTCACACAGCGGGATTACGGAGAAATGCTCACGGCAGAGCGCCGTGCCTGGCAAACGGGCAAGGTCAACGACGACGATGCGGACCCGCTCCAGGAAGTCGAAGGCAATCTCAGTGACCCGATCACTGACCGACCCATGCTCCGAACGTTCCTGCTCCCGATCGTAATCCTGGTCGCCGTTACGATCGGAAGCGCGCTCCGGACCGGCTACGATGGCCAACCGGTGATCGAGTCGCTGCTCGCAGGCGAGTTCGCGACGTTCGTCGAAACGACGACGACCATTGCCGGCAACGGGTCCTGGACGACTGCGCTGGTCTGGGGATCGTTCGCAATGGTTGCAACGGCGTTCACGATCGGCATCGGATACGACCTGTGTACCGCCGACGAAGGCGTCGATGCGGTCCTCGAAGGGTTCGAGCTCATGCTGACTGCGGTGACGATTCTGATCCTCGCGTGGTCGATCAGTACCGTCGCCGACGCGCTGGGGACGGGGGCGTACGTCGCGACGCTGGTCGAAGGCACGATTCCGGTGACGGTATTCCCCGTTGCCGTCTTCATCACCGCGACGTTCATCTCGTTCACGATGGGGTCGTCGTGGGCGACCATGAGCCTGCTGACACCCGTCGCGCTCTCCGTCGCGTTCGATCTTACCGGCGGGTTCGGGCTCGCTCCCGCCATCGTGGGGGCGGTGTTTTCCGGCGCGATCTTCGGGGACCACACGTCACCGATCTCCGATACGACCGTTCTCTCGTCGACCTTTACCGGCGCCGACCTCGTCGACCACGTCCGGACGCAAGCGTACTACGCGACGACCGTTGCGACCGTGGTCGTCGTCTGCTACCTGCTGTACGGGTTCTTCGGCGTGCCGCCACTGGTGTTCTTGCCGGTCGGAGTCGTTCTGCTCGTCGGCCTCGTATACGGCCTGTCGGAATTCGACGCGAATCGAAGAGGGATCGACATCGGGGCACGCGACGTTGACCTGGTCGAGAAGGATGCCGACGCCGATCACGGCAAGTCGCCGGAGGGTTCCAACTGACGTCAGCGACGACCGGCCCGGTATCGTTCCACTCGGTTTGGAAGCCGAATCAGCCGCTCCCTTCGCCCGGTTTCCGGAACGCAATGCGTAGAAATTGGCGGGTGAGAGCCATCTCAGCCGGCGAGGCGTATAGCTGGAATGGGAGATCATAAGTACCTGGTTTACGATGACAGAGTATGGATGTCAGCCGAGCAGTGATAGAACAATTGACGAGCAATGGGATCGTCACGATGTTCGGTATTCCGGGCAAGCAGACGCTCCCGTTGAACGAAGCGATCGGTGCACGTGACGACATCCGGTTTGTAGTCGCACGCCACGAAACCGCAGTGTCCCATCAAGCGTGGGGATACGCGGAAACGAGCGGCACGCCGGCGGCGACGGCTGTCGTCCCCGGGCCAGGCGATATGAACGCGATGAACGGGCTGAAAAACGCGCTCAACGACTGTACGCCGCTCATCCACATCGCCGTCGAGACCGATCCCGAGGTTCGCGGGGGCGGCGGAATCCACGAGACGCCACCGGAGACCTACGATACCGTGGTGAAGGAGAACCTGCTCGTCGAGCGGCCGGAAAGCACGACCGCGGTCATCGCGGAAGCTATCGCGATCGCCGAGACGCCGCCGAAGGGGCCGGTCCGGGTCGGAATCCCGAAAAACTTCTTGACGATGGATGTCCCGCTGGCGACACCCGGCGAGTACAACCGAGAGTACGTCGAGAGCGTCGCCGAATCGGACATCGAGGCGGCTGCGACGCTGCTGGCCGAGGCGACGCAGCCAGTAATCGTTGCCGGCGGCGGCGTCCGTGCCGCGAGCGCGAGCGACTCGCTTCGACGGCTAGCCGACCGACTCGAGGCACCCATCGTGACGACATACAAGGGCAAAGGCGTTCTACCTGACGATCCCGACGGATACGTCGCCGGAACGCTCTCCGGCAGTGCGTCCCCCGAACTCCTCGACTGTCTCGCTACTGCCGACGCCGCACTGGCGGTCGGGACGGACTTCGACGCGGTCGCGACTCGGACCTGGAGCGTCGAACTTCCCGAGGATCTCGTCCACGTGACGCTCGACACTGCCGATCTCGGGAACGGCTACGATCCGACGGTCGGCATCATCGCCGATGCCGGAATGGCGCTGTCGAAGATCGAGGCGACACTCGCAGATCGAGAGGTTCGCGCCCGCGACGGGACAGGACGGGCAGCGGCAGTCCGGGAAGCGACGAGCGACCGTCTCGAAGCACTCCGGGACTCGTCGCCACCGCTGACATCGGTGAGCGCACTCGAGAGCGTCCGGGAAGCCGTTCCGCGGGACGCAGTAGTCTCCGTCGATGCCGGTGGGTTTCGCGTCTGGGCGCTCAACGTCTTTGCGGCCGCCGGTCCACGGTCGTATGTCAACCCGGGGTCGTGGGCGACGATGGGGACCGGTCTGCCGGCAGGGATCGGTGCACAGATCGCCAATCCCGAAGAAGATGTCGTCGTACTCACCGGCGATGGCGGGCTACTGATGTGCGTCCACGAACTCCACACGGCCGTCGCGGAGAACGTTCCGATTACGGTCGTCGTGTTCACGAACGAGGACTACGCGATTATCAGCGATCAGGCAGGGCGGGACTACGAGCTCTCCGACAGGGAGTACAACTGGAGCGACGCGCCGATTTCGTTCATATCACTCGCGGAGAGTATGGGAATGCGGAGTGAGTACGCCGAAGGCCCAACCGAGATTCGGTCGGCGGTCGAGTCCGCAATCGCGGCGGACGAACCGGTTCTCGTTCAGGTCCCCACCGATCCGTCGGAGCCACAGGCGAGCGACTGGATGAGTGCAGAGTGACGACCGACACGAGACCCGGAGGGTTCGTCGTCGGTCCCCCGGCTTACCGCTCCCGTTCGATTTCGACACTGGCCCATCTCCGGCTAACGCGTCTCGAACGGTTAGGACGGCGGGTCGGCAGGATCGGTACCGATACCAGGTCGACCCTCGACCTCGTGGGAACGGATACGAGTGGGCACGTCGAACTGGCACTGGTCGAAGTGGCATTCGACGGCGCAAGCGGTGAAATTCGTACCGGCCAGTCGGCACTCGACCGCGTCAGCGGGTCCGGTCTTCACAGCGAACTCGATGGTGTGGCACGTGAGCAGACACGGGGAGAAGAGAGGCAAGCGGAGCGTCGGGTGTGAATACGAACATATCGGTTTCAAATACTGTTTCTGTAGGATAGATTTCGGCAGTGAACAGGCACGGACGACGGAACACGATCGGCTACAGAGAGAGACGTGACAGCCACCTAATGGCAACAGTCTGACCGCAGTGTACTCGATGAAACCGTGAGTCGGACCGACAAGCAGCGGAGCCGGCTATAGACCGCGGCCCAGCGATCGCTGAGTCGGCGAGGACACCGACGAGGATTACCGCGACACGACCGCAAAGGGGGACAGCGGAAAGACGTATTCCACACGAAGGGAGTCGCGGATCGCAACCGTGGGTATTGGGGCTGGTCGGCCTGTACGTTTGGACCCGGACGGCTGGCAGTGTTCAAATTAGCTGGTTCCAACAGTACACGTAGCTCTGTAACCATGTCTCAGCAGTTGCTGGATCAGCGTTTCTTGAATGATTTCCAAATTGGGAAGTTCGCTGAGACATATTTTTGTATACATGTTCGATAACATTCCAATTTCCATGTTTTCGTCTCAAATCTGAGTCCAAGATGATGGAATGCAGCTTCGAGCAACGGTGCTGAATCGACGAAAAACACGGCACCGTCAATATCATATTTCTCTCACAGTTCACGCAGAACCATCTCAGCAAGTGCGGTTGTACGCGTTGAATCGAGCTCAACGTGGAAAAGTGCGTTCGTTTCTAGTCGAGTTCGCCGAACCCTTCGTCACGCATCAGTTCCGCGACTCCCGCCGGGTTCTCGAAGGCGTACTTCAGGGCGAACTCCCGCGCGTCGGATTTCGGAATATCGTCGTTCGTCTCGAGTTCGTCGGCGAGCGCGCTCCGGAAGTCCGACTCCCGGTCGGTGACTTCCGTTCGGAGGTGCGCCTCGATCCGTTCGTCCCGCTCGTCGAGAACCTTGCTCCGGCGGACGAAATACGGGTACTTGTGTTCGTCCGCCGACGAGTCGTCGGGAGCCGTCGACTGTGCTTCCGCCCGGTCGGCGGGCCGGGCCGGCGACGATTCCGAGGACGGCGACCGGTCGCTGTCCTGCTGGCCGTCGCCACTCGAGGAGCCGTCCGACGGCTCGGAGTCGGTGGCCGCCGTCGAGTCGTCGCTCTGGCCGAAATCGAGGTTGCCAGCGCCGTCCTTCATCGCACAGTCACCTCGGGTTCGTCACCCGCACCGATCTCAAACGATCGCGCGCCGTGGTCGGCGATGTCGAGCGTCAGTTTCGGCTCGATCTCGACGCCGAACGTCTCGGTCGCGACGAACGCGGCCAGTTCGTAGATATCGCGAGCGGTTTCGAGTTCGCGGTCGCGGATCCGACGCTGTCCGGGCTCGCTCACCATTTCGCCGTCTTGCTCGAGCGTCTTCCACCGTTCCTCGATCACTTTGTACGCGGAGCCGCGCGCTTCCCACATCGTATCCATCAGGCTCTCCCGATCCGGAATCGCGACCGGCGTCGCGAACTCGTCGGTGTTCTTGAACTGCTCGGAGTACTGCTGGTGTGCGTTCGTCTGGCCGACGCCGGACGGAACGACGCACGACAGCCCGACCTCGATGTCCAGGCGGGTCTCCATATTTCCGACGAGTTCGTCGAGTCCCTCGAGGCTCAGGTTGCCTTTCCCGGCCGGTTTCACCGGGGCGACCAGCGTCCGCATGGCGTAGATGGAGTTGTACAACAGGTCCTCCGCTCGAGCGTTGGGGTCGATGAGGATGGCGTCGTACTCCTCGTTGAGTTGTTGTTCGTTCCAGAGCAGGTCGTAGAGGAGCTCGTATCGCGGGAACTCCGCTTTGCTCATGTTCTTCATCCCCGTTTCGTAGGCGATCTTTTGCTCGAGGTTCGAGGTGAAATCGCCGAGCATGTCGTGACTCGGGATCACGTCGACGCCCTCGTCCGAGGTTTCGATGAGATCGTCGAACTCGCCGTCGGGCATCTCGAGGATGTGTTTGACCAGATTGTCGGCGTCCGGATCGCTTCGGTGTTCGCCCACGTCGAACAGGCTCGTCAGGTTGCCCTCCTGCGGGTCGAGATCGATCACGCAGACGTCCAGCCCCATCCGCTCGAAGCTGACCGCGAGGTTCGCCGTTGTAGTGGTTTTGAACGTTCCGCCCGATTCGGAGTAGACGACGACTGTGATCATAGAGAGACAGTACAGGCAGCATGTACATAAATCTGTTTCAGAGAGTCGGCATTGATGTCCAGTACAGATATCTGTAACAGACATCTGTAATGAGACCGCGTGCGATCAGAATGAGGGGCCGGAAGATCGGACGCTGCATAGCGCGGGCCGTGCTCGAGACTGGGCCGAATCGAACCGTTCGCCGATGACAGCCGGCTGCCGCATTCCTATCGCGCATCTCCGTTAGCGAGCGTTCTGCGACAGTATTCTATTACAGCGATCTATTACAGGTATTCTATACAGATGTCTATTACAGGACTTCATTACAGACATCGATCAGAAAGGTGTGCCACAGAGAACCAGCCCAGTTCGACCGGACTGCCGTTAGCGGACCGTTCGACCGCGTCCCCCGGTACGAATATACGCCACGGTTGTCCGTCACAGACGTCTGTTACAGATATCTGTTGAGTGAATCTATCACAGACGTTCGGACCTGTATGGATCGACGGCCGTTACCGACAGAGACCCGGCACAGCACTCGGTTATAAATATCTGTTACGTTTGTCTGTTGTATTTGTCCGTAACAGATATATGTAACAGATGTATGTTAGTGAAATCCGGTACAGATGGGCAGAACAACGCAACGAACTGCCGGTCGGTGGTGCGTGATGACCGCGTTTTCAGCCTCAACGGATCGTGACAGACATCTGTTACAGTCGTCCGTCACAGACATGTCGTATGGAACCCGATAACAGAGACCCGAGTCCACCGCAACGAGACTGTTAGCGGTGATACTCGCCCACCCCAGTTCTGTTATATACATCTGTTATGTACCTCTGTTAGAACTATCTGTTACAGCCGTTCGAAACGGGTACCTGAGTGAGAGCCCCATCAGCCAGCGAAGAAACTCACCCCTCAGGAGATCGGTCGTGATCTAGAGGTGGACGTGATCGTGATCGTGCTCTGGGGTGGGTGTATCCAAGACGTCCTCGCACTCGACGTTCGTATACCCCGAATGAAAGAGTTCGACCGTTCCCTCCGCAGCGTCGAACGCGTGCCGTTCGATACAGCCGACGTCGGCTCCAAGCAGGTGAACGCTCACGCTGGGTTCGTCCGACGTAGTCTGAACCGAGTGGATGTCGTTGTTCGGCGGGACCAGTTCGTAGTAGTCCCCGCGTTCCATCTGCTCGGTGCGAATCCGTTCCAGTTCCGCCTCGCCGTCGTCGGTCGCCCCGTCGACGCGGCGGTAGAAATCCTCCCGCTGGGTGCCGCCGTAGATTCCGACGAGCCCCCACGCTAGGTGGTCGTGTACCGGCGTCGAAGCACCCGGCGGCAGGACCAGGGTGAACAGCGACAGTTTGTTTCCCTCCCGGTACAACAGCCACTGGGCGATATCGTCGCCCATGTTTCCGCTGTCGTCCATCTCCTCCGAGGGCAGCTGCTGATATCGCTGGTCGAGCCAGCCGTCGGCGGCGAGAAGGGCCTCGAACGGTTCCTCCAACGCCTCGAGAAGCGCCGGGATCGATTCGTGCTCGTTGGCGGTCGCCTTCACGGTGTCGACGAACTCCCGGAGTCGTTCGCTGTCGGAAACGAATTCGGGCTCGGGGTTCGCGTTCGATGATGCCATCGTGGATTGGTACTTGTGATCAATGGGCATAAGCACACCCCTCGATCGGCCATCGCAGTAGCTTCGACTCGATCGGAACTCGTCTCGGCGGGAGACCGTTCGGTGGGACGGCGGCTCGAGCCGACGGGCGCTCGAGTGCCCGGTTGGTATCGACGAGAGTCGGGACGAAGTCGGCCGATCAGTAGCCGAGACCGAACGTCCAGTTGACGGCCAGCGCGACGGCCACGAACGTCAGGAGCAGCATGAGGACGCCGAACGAGACGGCCCAGCCGAAGAGGTCGGCGAAGAGTCCGACTGCGACCGAGCCGAGCGAAGCGATCGACAGGTACGTCGTCCGAACGAGCCCGAAGCCGGCACCGCGCTCCTGGTCGGTCAGGTTGTCCATGAAGCGAGGCTCCACGGCGACCGCCCAGCTCAACCCGTTCGCGATCAGCACGACGCCGCCGGCGACGCCCACGAATCCGGGAACGGCGACGAACAGGGCCAGCCCCGCGACGCTAGTGAGCATACAGCCGAAGGTCGTTACGTCCCGGCCGAAGCGATCCGACAGCGAGCCGATTCCGGGCTTGACGAGCGACTGAACGACGAAGTACGCGGAGAAGACGACGCCGGCGGTCGTCGGCGATTGACCGCGGTGTTCGACGAGGAACGTCGGCAGGAACGAGGCCGTCCCCTGCCAGACGAACGCGCCGACCGACGCGATGACGACGGTGAACGCGATCTCCGGTTTCCCCAGAATCGTCGTGAGTTCCCGGAGTTTCAGCCGTTCCCGGAGGGGTTGGTCGGGCCGATGCGGATCGACTGGACGGATTCGCCAGAGGAACAGCAGGAAGATCGGGGCCGCGATCGCGGCACCGAACGCGATGGCGGGACGCCATCCGTACCGAACGCTGAGCCACGCGACGGCGACCGGTGCGATCAACCCCGCCGCGGACGAGCCAATCGTATGGACGCCGATGGCGAAGCCGAGGTTCTCGTAGGTCCGATCGAGAAGCGTCGTCGCGGCGCTGTAGTGGAGGCCGGCGACCCCGCCGAGTCCGATCACGAAGAGCACGAACAGGGCGTAGAACGGGGACACCGCGAGGAGGAGACTCATCACGGTCGTCCCGCCGACGGATAGGAGAACGATCGATCGCTCGCCGAACCGATCGGCGAGGATCCCGCTGGGAAACTGCATCACCGCGTACGCCAGCCACATACCCGTGAGTGCGATGCCGATGACGGTGTTGCCGATCCTGAAGTCGTCGGTGATCGCGGGGACGAGCGGGCTGATCGCGAGCCGAGCGACCATCGTCGCGAAAAACGCGAACGTACAGAGCGCGAGTACCGTGTGTCTGTATCGCCACGTCATCGGCACTCACGCGTCGCTCCGGACATGGATGGGGCCACTCGGGTCGACACCATGAGTGTGGATTTTCCGGCAAAGCCGACGGCCGGCGACGGGGGAGCCGAAACGGGGTCAGTACGACTTCGGAAGGCCGAGGACGTGTTCCGCGATGTAGTTTTTCACCATCTCGTTGGAGATCGGCGCGATGACGTTGATCATCGTCTCCCGCCAGTAGCGCTCGACGTCGTACTCGCTCGCGTACCCCATGCCGCCGTGTGCCCGGACGGCGCGCTCGCAGGCTTCGAGCGCGTCCTCGCTCGCCCGAAGCTTGACCGCGTTCGCCTCGGCACCGCAGTCGCGGTCGGCGTCGTACAGCCAGGCCGCTTTCCGAACCATCAGTTCGTCCTGCTCGAGTTTGGCCCACGAGTCCGCCAGCGGGTGCTGGACCGCCTGATAGGAACCGATCGGGTTGCCGAAGACGACCCGATCGTCGGCGTACGCGGCCGCTTTCTCGATTGCCGCCTGTCCGACGCCGACGGCGTTCGACGCGAGCGCGATCCGCTCCGTGTTCGCGAATCGGAGGAGGTACCGGAACCCCGCCCCTTCCTCCCCGATTCGGTCGTCGGCGGGGACCCGGAAGTCGTCGAACCAGACCTCGTTCGAGTCCGACGCCCCGCGTCCCGCCTTCGGAATCTCGGCGACGTCGACGCCGGCCGCATCGCGATCGAAGTCGGTGAAAAAGAGCGTCAGGCCGCCGAACCGATCGGTCGATTCGCGCGGCTCGGTCCGAACGAGAACCATGATGACGTCCGCCTCCTGGGCCTTCGACGTCCAGATCTTCTGCCCGTTGACGACGTATTCGTCCCCCTGTCGCTCGGCGGTCGTCTCGATTCGCGAGGTGTCCGTCCCCGCGTTGGGTTCGGTCACGCCCGTACAGACCTGGACCGCGCCGTCGGCAATCTCCGGGAGGTACCGCTCCTTGTGCTCCTCGTCGGCGAACGCGACGAGCGGTTCCGTGCTGAACGTGTGGTGAGCGGTGATCGAGGTGCCCGCCATCCCGGCCCCCGACCGGGCGATCTCCTGCTGGACCAGCGACGCTTCCTGGACGCCGTATCCCTGCCCGCCGTACTCCTCGGGGATCGTGATTCCGCACCAACCGTCGTCGGCGAACGCCTCGAAGAACTCGACGGGATACTCGTGATTCAGGTCCATCTCGCGCCAGTAGTCGTCGCCGAACTCGTCGCAGAGCTCGCGCACCTGCGAGCGAATCAGCCGCTGTTCGTCGGACAGCTCGAAGTCCATAGCCGGTGTTTCTCGTCTGCCAGCTAAACGTTTCCCCCGCGACTGGTCCAGTCCGTGAGTCGGAGCGAACGTGCAGCATCCCCCTCGAGCGCGCGGCGGCGCGACCGCCGTTCGACGCCGGTCGAGCGGTACCGATCGGCATCAGACGACCCGATTGGCCAGCGCCTCGCCGCGCTCGAGTCGGCCGACGTTGTCCCGGACGAGCTCGCCCACGTCGCGATAGTAGTCGCGGGTGTACGCCGCCGCGTGCGGCGTGACGACGACCTCGTCCATCTCCCACAGCGGGGACGCCTCGGGCAACGGCTCGGTCTCGAAGACGTCGAGCGCGGCACCGGCGATCTGACCGGCCTCGAGCGCGTCGATCAGCGCCGGTTCGTCGACGACCGCGCCGCGAGCGACGTTGACGAAGTACGCCTCCGATCGCATGCGCTCGAACGCCGCCGCGCCGAAGAGTCCGCGGGTCGTCTCCGTCAGCGGGACGGCGGCGATAACGAAGTCCGCGTCGGCGATCGCCCGCTCGAGATCGGCGACCGCGTACATCGCCTCGAATTCGGGGAGCGGCTCGTCGGACCGCCGGACGCCGACCGTCTCGACGCCGAGCGACCCGATCACGTCAGCGATGCCGCGGCCGAGCGTCCCCGTCCCGACGACGCAGGCCGTCGTGCCGGGCAGCGTGAACGCCTCGTCCCACGCCGGGCGCTCCCAGCGCCGTTCCGTCGCGCTGGCGAGCTGGTCGTGCAGCCGACGGGCGAACGCGAGCAGGTACCCCGCGACGGTCTCGCCGACCGTTCGTCCGTGAATGCCGGTGCTGTTGGTGAGCGCGACGCCCGCCTCGGCGAAGGCCTCGAGCGGGAAGCGATCGACGCCGGCCTGCGTCGAGTGAACCCACTCGACGTCGAACAGCGCCTCGAAGTGGTTGCGCGTGACGACCGCGTCGCAGCCCGCGATTTCCGCCTCGTCGACGACCGTTACCTCGACCGGCAGGACAGAGAGGTCGGTCGCGAGTTCCGCCGGCGGGAAGATCGCGTCGACGGATTGCTGGATACCGAGTCGTTCGAGTTCGACTGCCATGGCGACTGCAGGGACGGCGATCCCATTACTCTTCTGCGGGGGTGGGAACCGGGCCTCGAGTCGCCGCGAACGACGCCCGACGGCGGTCCGATCGACGCGTCGTCGCTCCAGAGCAGAATCCTTATCGTGGCCAGCGGGGAACCGATTCCTCGTGGAATCGAATCTCTTCGGGACCCTCTCTGCGGCCAGAACCGGCGCGGCCGACCTCTGGAGCGGCGGACGCGGGAAGATACTGACCGGAGTCGCCGGCGGCTGGTTCCTCTCGATCGGCGTCCGGATGATCTACCCGGTGATGGTCCCCTCCCTCCGGTCGGTCTACGGACTCGATCTGACGACGGCCGGCCTTCTGCTGACGGTGCTGTTCCTCGCGTACGCGCTCGGGCAGTTTCCGGGCGGGGTCCTCGCGGACCGGTTCGGCGAGCGGGTCACGCTCACGGCGAGCGCGGTGATATCGGCGGTGACGCTGACGCTCGTGGTCACCGCCAGATCGTCGATCGTGCTCTTCGCCGCGACGGCGCTCTTCGGGTTCGGAACTGCGCTGTACGCGGTCGGCCGGTACACCGTCCTCCCGCGGCTGTACGCCGATCGGCTCGGCGCAGCCAACGGGGTGACGGCCGCCTCGCAGGACGCCGGGCAGTCGATCCTGCCCCCGATCGCCAGCGTGATCGCCGCGACCCTCGGCTGGCAGTTCGGGTTCGGCTTCGCGGTGCCGCTGTTCCTGCTCTCTGCTGTCGTTCTCTGGGCCGTCGTTCCGACCCGTTCCGCGGACGCGTCCGACGGCGAGTCCGGGCTCAGCCGCGACGATCTCCGCGCTCTCGGCTCGCTGTTGCGCCAGCCGTCGGTCGTCAACGCGACGGCGGTACTGATCCTGGGGCTCTTCGTCTGGCAGGCGTTCACGAGTTTCTACCCGACGTACCTGATCGACGAAAAGGAGCTCTCGGCGACCGTCGCCAGTTTCCTGTTCGGGACCTTCTTCGCCCTCGGCATCCTCATCAAACCCCTCGCCGGCGGCGCGTACGACCGGTTCGGCATTCGTCGCTCGCTCGCGATCGTCGCGAGCGGGCCGACGATCGGCCTCGTCGTCCTCCCGCACGCCGACGCCCTCTGGATTCTCGTCGCGGTCACGGCGCTCGTGAGCACGCTGCTCGGGTTCGCGACGGTCGTCGAACCGTCGCTGCTGAACGCGCTCCCCGAGGAGGTCCGCGGAACGGGGTTCGGCATTCTCCGGTCCGTCGCCTTTACCGTCGGGGCGACGAGCCCCGTCCTGTTCGGCGTGGCGGCCGATCGCGGCTTCTTCGACGAGATGTTCACCGTTCTAGCCGCGTTCGCCGCCGGAATGGTCCTGCTGGCGTTCCGAATTCCCGAAAACTGATGCCCCAACCGGCGACACACTACGAACTCGAGATGACCGCGCCGGTCTCGTGCAGGCGTTCGATCTCGCTCGCCGAATACGACAGGGCCGCGAGGATATCGTCGGTGTGTTCGCCCTTCGCCGGCGGTCGGGAAGAGAACCGCCCGTCGTGAATGCCGGAGCTGAACCGGAACGGGAGCGCGGCCGTGACGACGACTTCGTCGACTTCCGGATTGTAGGAATCGACGAGCATCGAGCGCGCCTCGACGTGCTCGTCGGTCTCCGCGAGGTCCCGAACGGTCTGGACCGCCCCCGCCGGAATCCCCGCCTCGAGCAGCGTCTCCTCGAGTTCCGTCGCGGTGTACGCCTCGAACTCCGGGATCAGTTCGTCGCGAAGGGGCTCGCGGTGGTCGATGCGGTCGTCGATCGTCTCGAACCGCTCGTCCTCGAGCAGGTCGGGTCGGTCGAGGACCGTACAGAGCCGCTCGTACATCGCCTCCGAGAGCGTCGCGACGTAGATGTTGCCGTCTCCGGTCGGAAAGACGCCGTTGGGCGCGCTACCGATCCCCTGCCCGCCGGCGCGCTCGGGGAGGTCGCCGGTCTGGTCGTAGTTCGTGATCCAGTAGGACATCCACGAGACGGCCACGTCGAACAGCGAGATGTCGATGTGGGTTCCATCGCCGCCCCGGTCACGCTGACGGACGGCGGCGAGGATCGCGAACGCGGCGTTCGCACCCGTGCCGCAGTCGATGAGGCTCGCGCGGATGCGGGCCGGCGGCCGGTCGGCGTAGCCGTTGATCGCCATCAGCCCCGAGACGGCCTGAATGCAGGGGTCGTAGCCGGGATAGGACCGGTACGGACCGGTCCGACCGAATCCGGACAGCGAACAGTAGACGACGTCCGCGTTCCGCTCCGAGACCGACTCGTAGTCGAGGTCGTACGTCTCGAGGACGCCAGGCCGGAAGCTCTCGACGATCACGTCGGCCTCGTCCGCGAGTTCGGTGACGATCGAGTGGCCCGTCTCGGCCTTCATGTCGACACAGAGGCTCTGTTTCCCGTGATTGAACGGGGCAAAGATGTTTCCGTTCATGATGTGTCGGAAGGTGTCCCCCGACGGCGGTTCGACCTTCAGCACGGTCGCGCCCATTTCGGCGAGCAGTTGCGTACAGACGGGCCCGGCGACCGACTGTGTGAGGTCGACGACGGTCAGATCGTCCAACGGCTTCATAGCAGCCTCGATGTCATCATCCGAGAAATGTCTTCGGGAACAACTAACATGCGTGACGTGTGAGCACGGCGAACGGGGACCGGCAGCGGAAACCGGGAGCCGGATTCGCGGTGCGGCCACGAATCCGCGACGTGGACGCGGGCACCTCCGGATTTGCAGCGCGTGGCGGACCGACCTGCATCTTTTTAGCGCTCCCATCGGAACGGCGAACCGATGGAAGCAATTGTCGATGCCAGCGATCGGACCGTCAGCCGACGGTCACTGCCCCGACGACCGACCGCGACGCCACCGGTCGACGACCCGCTCGAGACGAGGGGATTGCGATGACCGAGCGCTCGGCGACGGACGGCGACTTCGAGGCACGGTTCCTCGCCGGCGACGCACTCGGGACGTGGGTGTCGATCGGCCACCCGGCCGTCGTGGAGGCGGCGGCGAGAGCCGGATTCGACTTCGTCCTCGTCGACACCGAACACACCGAGCTGAGCCTCGAGACCGTTGCCGACCTCGCCCGCGCGGCTGCCGCAGCGCCCGGCGAACTCGGCGTGGTCGTCCGGCCCGCGTGGAACGACCCAGTCCGCATCAAGCGAATCCTCGATATCGGCGTCGACGGAATCATGGTCCCGATGATAGACACGCCGGAGGCGGCCGAGGAGTTAGTACGGGCCACGCGGTACCCGCCAGACGGCGATCGGGGGGTGGCATCGGGACGTGCGGCCGGCTACGGCCAGCGCTTCGTTCAGTACGTGGAGTCAGGACACCGGTCGCTGCTCACGATCGCACAGATCGAAACGCCGGCCGGCGTCGACCACGCCGAGGATATCGCCGTGGTGGACGGGATCGACGCGCTCTTCGTCGGGCCGGCCGACCTCTCGGCGTCGCTCGGTGTCTTCGCCGAGTGGGACGCGCCCAAACTCGACGGCGCGATGGCGCGCGTCGTCGAGGCCGGCGCGAACGCGGACGCGCCCGTCGGAACGCTCACCGTTCGCGAGGGAGACGTCGCGGACCGCGTCGAGCGAGGATTCGACTTCCAGATCGCGGGCAAGGACATGACGACGCTCATCGAAACCGGCGAGCGGATACGCGAGACCTACGAGAAGAGCCGTTCCGAACGCGAGTGAGAGTGATCGACGCGGCGGTGATCGAGCCAACGGCTCGAGGCCGACGCGACGACTCCGCTATTCGTTCATCCAGACGCCGGACTGCGGCTCGTAGGGGTCGGTGGGAACTTCGACGAGCGTCGGGCCGTCGCTCGCGATCGCGTCGGCGACGGTCGCTGCGACCTCGTCCGGCGTTTCCGCCCGTTCGACGTCGAGGCCGAGCCCCTCGGCGACGGTCGTGTACGACACCGGGGTCTCCTCCCAGCCGTACTCGCCGTCGGCCATCCGGTAGCTCCGGCCGGCCTCCTCGCTGATGATCGCGTAGTCGCTGTTGTTGAGCACGACGACCGTCACGTCGATCCCCTCGTCGGCCAGCGTGTGCAGTTCGTGGACGCACATCAGCAGCCCCCCGTCGCCGGTGAGCGCGATCACGTCCCGTTCCGGATTCGCCAGCTTCGCGCCGATCGCGGAGGGGAGTCCCGACCCCATCGTCGCCCACGACCCCGGGTTGACGTAATCGCGGGGCTCGTACGTCGGGAACATCAGGAGCGCCCACAGCCGGAACCCGCCCGCGTCGACGGCGACGGCCGCGTCGCGCGGCGTGCCCTCGCGGATCGCGTCCAGCGCCTTGACCGACGTCAACGGGGCGTCCGTGACCGCTCGTAACTCCTCGAGCCGGTCGTCGACGGCCGCCCGCGTTTCGCGAGCCCGTTCGATCCCGGTCCCGCCGGCGATCGTTCGGTCTGCCAGCGCGCCGTCGAGAGCCTCGAGCGTCCGCGCGGCGTCGGCGACGATGCCGACCGCGGGGTCGTAGCCCGTGCCGATATCGTCGGCACCGAGGGTCACGTGGACCAGGTCGTCCGGGATCTCGATCGACCAGTTGTGCATGGAGACGGCGTCGAAGTCGGTGCCGACCCCGAGCGCGGCGTCCGCGTCGGCGATGAGTTCCTTCACGGCCGTTCCGGTTCCGCCGCAGAGCACGCCGCCCATGAGTTCGTGATCGTCGGGGAAGACGGCCTTCCCCTTGTACGTGACGACGACCGGGGCCTCGAGTCGCTCCGCGACCGCTCGCAGTTCGTCGCTCGCGTCGGCCGCTCGTATCCCGCCGCCGGCGACGATGATCGGCTTCGAGGCGTCCGCGAGGAGGTCGGCCGCGGCCGCGACCTTCGAGTCGGGGACGCCGCTGAACGATTGCGGCTCGACGGCCCCACGCTCGGCGAGCGGGACGTCCATCTTGAGGAAGTTCTTCGGAATGCCGATCCGAACGGGGCCCTTCGGAGCCGTCCGCGCGGCGTCGATCGCCCGCTGGAGTTCGGCGAGGGTGCTCTGGGGCGTCTCGACGGTGATGTTCTCCGTGACGACGTTGTCGTAGGTGTCGGGCGGCGTCTCGTGAATCCCGTCGCCGCCGCGGATCTCCGGTTCGGTCTCCACCGCGATGTGGAGGAGCGGCGTACAGTCGTTCAGCGCGTTTTTCAGCCCGTTCATCGCGTTCATATCGCCCGGACCCGGAATGACCACCGTGGCGGCCATTCCGCCGCCGGTCTCCGCGTAGCCCCACGCCTGATGCGAGACCGCGGTCTCGTGGCGAGCCATGACGAATCGGATGTCGTCTCGCTCGCTGATGGACTCGTTCAGTGGAAGCGACTGCTTGCCCGGGATGCCGAACAAGGTATCGACGTCGTTCTCGGTCAGGCAATCGATGATTGCCTCGTTGACCTTCATAGGCGTAGTGAGAGAGAAGACAGTGTAAAAGTATAGGGTGCCTCTCGCGAGGGCGCGACCGCAACTCGCCCGGTTCGGATCGTGGGGCCGGGTCGGCCGTTCCGGAGTCGGGACTCCCTCCGTCGACTCGGCCCGGAGACGGTTTCGAAACGAGCCAAACGTTCCCCTATCGCAACTCGTAGGGTATCCGAGATGAGAATTGGCGTGTGAACTGGCGTTACGCACACCTCTCCCTGCTTCTCTGTACGTTAGCGTTCATGACGACGATGGTCGCTCGGCTCGCGATCAGCCCGCTCGTCCCGGCGATCACCGACGAGTTCGCGGTCTCGAACGCCGCGGTCGGACTGGCACTCTCGCTCATGTGGGCGATGTACGCGCTGCTGCAGTTTCCCAGCGGCATCCTCGGCGACCGGTTCGGCGAGCGAACGGTGATTCTCGCGGCGATCGGACTCACCGGCCTCTCGAGTCTCTGTATCGCCCTCGCGCCAACCTACGGCTTCTTCGTCCTCTTCGTGAGCCTCCTCGGCGTGGGTGCGGGCCTCCACTACACGGCGGCGACGACCTACCTCGCGAAGCAGTACGATGACATCGGCCGCGCCATCGGCATTCACATCGCCGGGAGCCCGGCCGCGGGGCTCGTCGCGCCGGTCGCGGCGACCGCGATCGCCGTCCGGTACGGCTGGCGGCTGGGGGTACTGGTCGGGCTCGCGCTGGCGGTCCCGGCGTTCGCGCTCTTCGCTCGCTTCGTTCGACCGACCGAGCCGGATCGACCCGACGAACCGATGCGGGATCGGTTCGCCCTCTCGACGGTCGTCGCGCTCCTCTCCCGCCCGCCCGTCGCGTTCACGACGGTGCTGGCGTTCCTCTGTGCGTTCACCTGGCAGGCGACGGCGTCGTTCATGCCGTCGTTCTTCGCGCAGGGACAGGGGCTGTCACCGGCGGTCGCGAGCGGGCTCTTCTCCCTGTACTTCCTCGTCCACGGCATCACCCAGCCGCTGACGGGGACGCTTTCGGACCGCGCCGGGCGGGGACCGACGACCGCCCTCTCGATGGCGTCGGGGATCGTCGGCTACGCCGTCCTGGTCGTCGGCGACGAGATCGCCGTCTACGCCGTCGGCGTCTGCTTCGTCGGCCTCGCGATGAGCTGGGGCGCGCCGCTCCAGTCGCGGTTCATGGACCTCTTCACGGCCGCCGACCGCGGCGCGGGCTTCGGGCTCGTCCGCACGGTCTACATGACGACGGGCGCGTCCGGCAGCGTGGTCGTCGGCGCGCTCGCCGACCTCTACGGCTGGGACGTTTCGTTCGGGCTCCTCGCGGCGATCATGGCCGTCGTCCTGAGCGCGCTCGCAACCAACCGGCTCCTCGGTCTCGGCCTCTGACCGCTCCCCGGCGGGACCGGGCCGGCGACGGTACGTTTTTACGTTGCGCATCGGTGAGTCTCCGCATGGACGTCCTGCACACGGCCATCTGGGTCGACGACATCGAGACGCAACTCGAGTTCTACTGCGACGGGCTCGGGCTCGAGCGCACCCGCGAGTTCGACCTCGACGGCGTGACCAACACGTACGTCGGCGGCGCGAGCGACGCGGAGATACAGTTCAAACACGACGGCACCGAACGGAACCCGGAGCCGTCCGGAATCGATCACCTCGCGGTCGGCGTCTCCGACGTGGACGAAACCGTCGACGACCTCGTCGACCGCTACGGCGGCGACGTGGTCGACGAGCCGCGAACCCTCGAGGAGAAGGGGCTCCGCATCGCGTTCGTGGCCGACCCGGAGGGGTACGTCGTCGAGCTCATCGAGACGCTCGAGGGATAACGATCGCGAGTGCCGGTATGAGTGACGAGCGAACGGGGCTCTTCGCGCAGCTCCTCGAGGCCGAGCGGCGGTTCTACGAGCGACTGCCCGGCGAGGAGATCTACAGCAAACTGTTCGTCCGAACGCTGCTGTGGTTCGCCCTCTTCAGCGCCCTGTACACCATCGCAACGAGTCTGTAAGCGCCGCTCGTGAGCGGTCTCTCCCGGTCGGCCGACGCGAGACGCGAGCGGACACGAGCTATATGATCGTCGTCCGCGTCACTACGGACGTGACGCAGAACGCGACGGATCGAATGACCGCGCTCCTGAAGACGACGCCCGAACCGGGGATGCGCCTCGAGTCGATTCCAGTCCCCGAGCCGGGGCCCGGAGAAGTCAGGATTCGAGTCGAATCGGTCGGGATCGACCGCGGCGCGGAGGCGCTGATTTACGACTGGCACGAGAGCAAACGCCACTACGCGGACGAGTTGCCCCAGCTGTTTGGCCACGAGTTCGCGGGAACGATCGACGCGACCGGTCCCGACGTCGACGGGATCGCGACGGGCGAGCGCGTCGCGGTGGAACCGGTCGTCGGCTGCGGCCGCTGTCGGTGCTGCCGCTCGGGCTCGTTCTCGATCTGTCCGGACCGGCGTATCGTCGGGCTCGATCCGGCCCTCGACGGCGCGCTCGCGGAGTACGCCGTCGTTCCCGCGGAGACGGTCTACCCGATCGGCTCGCTGAGCGCGGACGAGGGCGTCTTCCTCGAGCTGCTCGGACTGGCCGTCCACGGGATCGAGCGGTCCGGTTTCGAGCCCGGCGACAGCGTCGCGATCACCGGCCCCGGAGCGGTCGGCATCGGCGCGCTCGTCGCGGCGGTCGCCGGCGGCGCGAGTTCGATAACGGTCGTCGGCGCGGACGCCGACCGCGAGGATCGGCTCCCGCTCGCCCGGGAGCTCGGCGCGACCCGCGCGGTCGCGTCCGAGGAGCTCACCGACGGGCTCGACGAGGCGGTCGACGTGTTCATCGAGGCCGCCGGACACCCCGACGCGTTCTCGCTCGCATCGTCGTCGACGCGTCGCGACGGCGAGATCGTCCAGATCGGTATCTTCCACGGCGCGGAGACGGTGCCCGTCGATCTGACGCGACTCGTTCGACGGGGCGTCTCGATCACGACGGTCTACGGCCGTCGGGACTCGAGCTGGCGGCGTGCGATCGCTATCGCGGCCGACACCGACCTCTCGCCCGCGCTCGGCCCGTCGTTTCCCCTGGCCGACTACGCGGACGCCTTCGAAGCGACCCGGCGGCGCGAGGGCATCAAGATCACGCTTCACCCGTAGCGAGACGCTCGTCGAGTGGGTCGCTCGGCCGACGGAGCCTCACTCGGCCTGGTCGGTGTACATCTCGTCCGGATCGAGCACCTCGCGGATCAGTCGGAGCTCCTCCTCGTTCGGCCCCGGCGTCGTCCGCAGGTCGTCGGCGAACTCGATCTCCCAGCCCGTCTCGGCGCGGACGTCCTCGCGCGTCGCGTTCGGATGCAATGCGTCGACGTACATCACTCCGCGCTCGTCGAACCGGCAGACGGCGAGATCGGTGATGACCGCCTCCGGGCCGCCGTCGAGGCCGAGCTTCTCGCGTCCCGTGCGGCCGTCGACGTAGCCGGGGCTGGTGATGAAATCGACCGCCTCGGGGAACCGGCGCGCCGAGTGGGGCGTAACCATCAGCGTTCGGTCGACGTGGCCCGCGATCTCGCAAGCGCCGCCGCTTCCCGGCAGGCGGACGTCCGGATCGTCGTAGTCGCCGATGACAGTCGAGTTGATGTTGCCGAACTTGTCGATCTGCGCGCCGCCCAGGAACCCCACGTCGAGGCGGCCAGCCTGCAAGTAGTAGTTGAAGTTGTTCCGCATCGGTTCGATCGAGAGCGCGCCCGACGCGAGCACCGGGTCGCCGATCGACAGCGGCGGCGACGACGGGTCCGATCCGATCGTCCCCGACTCGTAGACCATCCGCAGGTCCGGTGCGTGCGTGCGCTTGGCGACGTTACACGCCAGGTTCGGTTTGCCGATCCCGACGAGCACGGCGTCGTCGTTCTCGAGTTCCCTCGCGGCCGCCACCACCATCAGTTCGCTCTTCGTGTAGTTCATCGGAGTTCCTCCGTGAGTTCGGTCGACCGGGCTGTACAGCCGGTTCGGCGACCGCTCGAGCGGACGGCGGTCATCTGTACGCCCCCATGTCGACGGGCGTCGCGTACGATCGGTCCGGGTCGAGCTCGAGCAGCCTGTCGACGCCGAGTTTCTCGACGTACTCCCGGCGGTTCTCGACGCCGTAGACCCACTCGTCGAGCCACGCCTCGACCCGGTCGACGTCGCTCGCGATCTCGGCCCACTCGATGTACGCCTCGTTGTCCCGCCCGTAGTAGCCCTGAGCGTACGACGGGTGCGAGCCGTAGGGGTCGTGGACGACGTGGTCGACGTCGTCGCTCGTGATGACCGTTCGGTTCGGGTCGCTTCGGATCGTCTCCTCGGCGCAGAGTTCCTCCACCGAGAGGATCACGGTGTCGGCGGCCAGGCCGGCGACCTTCACTTCGCCCTGAATCCCCCAGAGGTGGGCGTTGCCCGCCTCGTCGGCCCGCTGGGCCCGGATGACCGCCACGTCCGGCTCGATCGGCGCGACGGCGTACACGTAGTCGTCGTCGAACGGGCTCTCGATTCGCGCGATGTTGTCGTTGTGGGCGGGCAGATCCGACCCGATGAAGCCGCGCAGCGGGGCGAAGGGCAGGTTTGACGCGCCCGCGTCGAGTGCAGCGACCAACCCGAAGTGGGTGTACTCCTCGAGCTCGAGTTCGGTCGGAATCCCCTCCTCGGCGGCCCTGCGAAACGCCGGCAAGCTCCCGACGCCGGGGTTTCCGGCCCACGAGAACGTCGCCTTTCGCGCACAGCCGGCGGCGATCAGCTGATCGTAGATCAGGTCCGGCGTGGCCCTGATCAGCTCGAGGTCGCGTTTCTCCTGTCTGATGATCTCGTGTCCCGCCGCGAACGGGATGAGGTGCGTGAACCCCGCGAGATAGACGCTATCGCCGTCGGAGACGCCGTTGCTAACGGCGTCCTGCATGGACGTGACGTTGCTCATAGCTGTGCTGAACTAGGGAACGAATTGCGGAGCACCCACATAAGCGTACCCGTAGGGTGCGGGACGGCGCGGGACGGATCGACGGTTCCCGCCACCGATACCGGTAGTCCGCGCACCGCTACCGGCGGTCCGCGGCCCGTACATTGATATCGACACCCACGATACTGAACGGCATGATCGACCTCAGCCCCGAGCAGGAGCTCCTCGTCTCGTCGGTGGAAGCCATCGCGGAGCGGGAGTTCGCCGACCGGGCGTTCGAGTGGGACGGCGAGCCGCCGTGGGAGAACGCGCAACTCCTCGCCGACAGGGGGTTTCTCGGCGTCAACTTCCCGGAAGAGTACGGCGGCGGCGGGATGACCGAACTCGACGCGATCCTCACCATCGAGGCAGTGGGGCGCGTCTGTCCCGATACCGCGGAGTTCCTCTACAATCAGCAGCTGGTCGCACCGCGGGCGATCGAGCTGTTCGGGACCGACGCGGCCACGGAACGGTACCTGCCGCCGGTGCTCGACGGCGAGGACAGCATCGCCATCGGCATCTCCGAGCCGGAGGCCGGCTCCGACGTCGGCGCGATGCGGACGCGAGTCGAGGAAGACGGCACCGAGCTGGTGCTCGACGGCGAAAAGACGTGGGTGAGCAACGTCGAACACTCGAGCGCGGTGCTGGTGTGGACGAAGTTCCCCGAGGGGCTCGGGTCGGTCGTCGTCGAGTTTGACTGGGACGGCGTCGAGGTCGAACAGCACTACGCGAACATGGCGGACCACCACCAGACCCACTTCGTCATGGAGGACGTGACCGTTCCCGAGGAGAACGTCGTCACGCGCGGCCCGGACGGGTTCAAGAACCAGCTCCGGGCGCTCAACTGGGAGCGGCTGGGGAGCGCGACGCTCGCGAACGCGCTCGCGCGCTGCGCGCTCGAGAAGGCGCTCGACTACGCCGATCAGCGGACCCAGTTCGACCGGCCGATCGGCGAGTTCCAGGGGATCGAGTGGAAACTCGCGGACGCCGCGACGGACCTGGAGGCCTCGCGAGCGCTGACCCACCGCGCGGCGGCGCGGGCCCACGAGCGGGGCCGCGTTCCGGACCGGCGCGACGCGTCGATGGCCAAGCTGCACGCCAGCGAGATGGTCGAACGCGTCGTCAGCGAGGCGCTCCAGATCCACGGCGCGAACGGGTATCAGCAGGGCCACCCCCTCGAGTACCTCTACCGGCTCGCGCGGGGCCGCCGGCTCGCCGCCGGCACCGACGAGATACAGAAGAATCAGATCGCGGCCAGCCTGAAAGCGGACGGCCTTCGGGATCTCGTCTGAGAGCGCGCTCAGGCGTCGTCCCGATCGAAGTTCGGCTCGCGGTCCTCGCCGAACGCCGCGATCGCTTCCGCGTGCTCGGCGTCGGTGACGCACTCCCACTGGTACGCGATCGCCCGCTCGCAGTACTCCTCGAACGACTGCTCGGGGTCGATCAGCGCGTTCGTCCGTCGAACTGCCAGCGCGGGGAGCTCGAGCAGTT
Source organism: Natrinema salaciae (assembly GCF_900110865.1). Classification (NCBI taxonomy): domain Archaea; kingdom Methanobacteriati; phylum Methanobacteriota; class Halobacteria; order Halobacteriales; family Natrialbaceae; genus Natrinema; species Natrinema salaciae. The sequence goes on along the minus strand of NZ_FOFD01000005.1, from coordinate 161,157 downwards.
CGTCGGCCAATTCGCGTGCTCGTTCGACGGGATCGTCGGCGATCGCGACGGCGAGCCCGAGATCGACGGCGTCCGCGGGCGTGATGTCCGTCCCGGTGAGGAGGTACTCCGTGGCTTTCGCCTCGCCGATGAGCCGCGGCAGCAGCCACGCGCCGCCGTCGCCGGGGACGAGGCCGACGCGGACGAACCCCTCGCGGAGGAACGCGTCCGGCCCGACGACGCGCAGATCGCACGCCAGGGCGAAGTCACAGCCCGCGCCGACCGCCGGGCCGCCGACCGCGGCGATCGACGGCTTCTCCATCCCGCGAAGCTGTCGAACGACGTTCTGGACCGCCCAGAGGTAGCCCGCGTACTCCTCCTCGGTCAGTTCCTCGCTCCAGTCGGGCATCTCCGTGACGTCCGCCCCCGCACAGAACCCGCCTTCCGCACCCGTCAGGACGACGACGTAGACGCCGTCGTCCGCAGCCGCCTCTCGCAGCGCCTCGTTGAGTTCGAGGATCGTTTCCCGCCGAAAGGCGTTGTATACCTCGGGGCGATCGATCGTTATCGTAGCGATGCCGTCGGCCGTCTCGTATCGAACGTCGTCTCTCATGTTCGATCACTCGTAGGTCCGCCGCCCGATCTCCCGGGCTTCGATCTCGTCCCAGTCGTACGCCACGCCGAGCCCCGGTCCGTCCGGCACCTGCACGTGGCCGTCAGCGTCGACGGTCTCGAGCATGTCCGAGTAGTCGTCGGCGTACACCGGCGGCTGGGTGTTCGGACAGAGGGGGTGGACCAGCGCCACTTCGTAGTAGTTGCTGTTGCGCGTCGCGGCGAGGCAGTGGCGCTGGGCCGGTCCCGGGGCGTGGTACTCCACGTCGAGGCCGAACCCTTCCGCCATGTGGGCGATCTTCATCGAGCCCGTGATGCCGCCGTCGTACTCGGGATCGGCCCGGACGAAGTCGGTCGACTCCGTCGCCACGAAGTCCGTGTGGGGCTCGAGCCCGCGGACGTGCTCGGTCTGGAGGATCGGCGTGTCGAGCATCTCCCGGAGCTTCCGGTGGGAGTGCTGCGAGACGCCGCCGTCGCGGTAGGGGTCCTCGTACCAGAGGAAGTCGGCATCGTCGCAGGCCTTCCCGATCCGCAGTGCGTCGGCGAACGTGGCCGGGTTGCAGGCCGGGTCGAGCATGAGGTCCATCTCGTCGCCGACCCGGCGGCCGACTTCGCGGACGACGGCTGCCGTCTCGTCGGGGTCCGTCCAGTCGCCGCCCCAGTCGTGGATCTTGAACCCCTGATACCCCAGCTCGAGACACTCCTCGGCGAAGTCGGCGTACGCCTCGGGAGAGTCGAGGCCGCCGTTCCTGTCGCCCTGGTACGTCGAGGCGTAGGCGGGGAAGGAGTCGCGATAGCTCCCGAGCAGCTCGTGGATCGGCGCGCCGCGGTACTTGCCGGCGAAGTCCCAGAGCGCGATGTCGATCGGGCCCATCCCCATCCAGTCGTACTTCCGGAGGGCGCGCTTGAAGGCGCTCCAGTGGCGCTCGCGCTCGAGCGGGTTCGTCCCGACGAGGTAATCCGCGATCATGTTGAGTTGCGCGGCCCCTGGCGAGTTGCCGCCGACGTACTCGCCGGTGGTCCCCTCGTCGGTGTGGACTCGGAGGGCGAACAGTTTCCGTTCGGTCGTCGTGCCGGGTTCGTAGACGATGCTGAACCCGTTCGGCGCGTACCCGACGTCCGGCAGGTCGTAGCCGAACTCGATCGATTCGATGCGCGTGATCGTTGGTGCCATCGGTACGCTATCACATATCGAACGAGTTCCAAATGCGTTTGCATCGCGGGGAAACGGGCCAGCTTCGGCGCGACGCGATCTCGGGTGCCGCTCGAGCCGATCACGGTTCGGTCTTCCACGACCGAATCGTCGACGACACCGAGTCCGGGTCGGTCGTCGAGCGAGATCGTTCCGTCCGCGGGCTCCGGCGGGTTCTCGAGGCCGAACTGGAATCCGTCGACCCACTTGCGGAGGGACTCGATCGGTGGCGCGGAGCGGAAACGGTTAGGTCCTCCCGCCGAAAGTGTGGGTCATGGTGTCACACGGCTTCGTCCTCCCGACCCGCGGCGTCGTCCTGTCCGCCGACGACTCGCTCGAGCAGACCGCCCGCGTCCAGTCCGAGGTGCTCGGGCTCGCTCGACGGGCCGAAGCGCTCGGGTTCGACGGCGTCTGGGCCGGCGACAGCGTGCTGGCGAAACCCCGCCTCGAGCCGCTCTCGACGCTGGCCGCGGTGGCTGGCGCGACGGAATCGGTCACCCTCGGCACGGCCGTCTACCTGCCACAGCTTCGGCATCCGGTCCACGTCGCACACCAGACGGCGACGATCGATCAGGTCAGCGGCGGCCGCCTCGCACTCGGCGTCGGCGTCGGCGTGGGCGTCGAGGCCGAACACGGCCAGCTCGACGTTCCCTACGAGCGACGGGGCACGCTGCTCGACGAGGGGCTCGAGATCCTCGAGGGGCTCTGGGGCGACGAGCCGGTCTTCGCGAACGGCGAGTTCTTCGAACTGCGCGACGCCGACATCGGGATTCGCCCGTCCGGGCGGGTCCCGCCGATCTACGTCGCGTCGGCGACGTTCGATCCCAGAGACGGCTTCCCGCGGCGGATACGGGAGCGCATCGCCGACCGCGGGGACGGCTGGCTCCCGATCGGCATGTCCCCCGAGATGTACGCGGGCGGCCTCGACCGGGCGCGCGAGCTCGTCGCCGACGCCGGCCGCGACGCCGCGGGCTTCGACGCCGCCTACTACCAGGACGTCGTGATCGCGGAGACCGAAGCGGCGGCGATCGAGCAGGCTCGGGACTTCCTCGATCGCTACTACCCCTCCTGGGGGGAGTTGAGCGACGACGACATCCGGCGGCGCGGCGCGTTCGGGCCGCCGTCGGTCGTCGCGAACCACCTCGAGCGCTACGCCGACGCCGGCGTGGAGACGTTCGTCACCCGGTTCGCGGCGACCGACCAGCGCGAGCAGTTGCGCCGGTTCGCCGACATCGTCGGCTGACGGGCCCGGTTCGCCGCCGGCCGGCGCGAACGCCCGTCAGGAGAGGTCGTACACGAACGAGTAACAGTACTTCTCGTAGCCCATCCGCTCGGTGTAGAACCGGTGGGCGTCCTCCCGCCACAGTCCCGACTCGAGCTCGACCGCCTCGCACCCGTTTTCGGCGGCCCACTCGTGGACGAACTCGAGGAGCCGTTCGCCGTGGCCAGTCGACCGCTCGGCCTCGTCGGTCACGAGGTCGTAGACGTACGCGTGCCGGCCGAGGTAGAAGTTGGTCGCGATTTTCACGCCGGCGACCGCGACCGGGTCGTCGTCGACGTAGCGCGCGAACAGCCGGTACCCCTCCGCCCGCATCTCCTCGAGCAGATCGGCGTACGATTCGCGGTCCAAGTGGTCCCGGAGCTGGACGAGGATCGGAAACGCCGCCTGCCCCTCGCTCTCGGTGGTCAGTTCTCGTATATCGGTGGGTGGCATACGCCGGTATCGGGAACGACGACTAATCAAACCGCGGGTCGGACGGCGTCTCGGCGGGTCGCTCGTCGTGCGCGGTTCCCGGCCGACCGGGTCGAGTGGTCCCCCGGGAAGGCCGTCGAGAACGGCGACGCCACCGACGCCGATCCGTCGAGATCGGGACGCGCGTCGCGGTCGAGTTCCGCGATGTCGACGGCGCGGAGATCGCGGTTCCGGTGTTCGTCCCCGAAGGCGACTGATCGACCGCTCGACGCGACTCGAGGCGAAATCGGTTCGCGTACGCGCCTACGGGAGCCGGCCGGTCAGCGCGTCGCTCGCGGGCGCGATGGGGAGCTCCGTCCCGAGCCCCTCCGCGCGCGCCTTCTCGTAGAGCATGTGTGCGGCCGCGACGGTCTCGATACCGGTTCCGCCGCTGTCGAAGACCGTGACCTCGTCGTCGCTCGTCCGACCCGGCTCGGTTCCCGCCACGACCTCGCCGAGTTCGGCGTGGACGTGATCCTCGTCGACGACGCCCGCCTCGAGCGCCGCGAGGAACGAGCCCGCGTCCTGGGTCACGCGGTCGCGGAGGTCGGGGACGTACGTCGCTCGTTCGATCGTCGTCGTATCGAGTTCGCGCCGGCCGGGGGTGTACTGGCCCATCGCCGTCACGTGCGTCCCGGGCTCGAGGTCGTCGCCGTCGAAGACCGGATCGGTCGCCTTCGTCGCCGTGATCACGACGTCCGCGCCCGAGACGGCGGCCGCGCTCGAGTCGACGGCGTCGACGGCGGCGTCGAGGTGGTCGTCGAACTCCGCGGCGAACGTCTCGCGGTTCTCGGGAGTGGGCGAGAAGACGCGGACGCGGTCGAAATCGCGGACGGTCGCCGTCGCGTGGAGCTGTCCGCGCGCCTGCGCGCCGCTGCCGATGACGGAGAGCGTGCTCGCGTCGTCTCGCGCTAGCGCGTCGACGGCGACGGCACCGGCCGCCCCGGTCTTGAACGGGTTCATGCTCGCGCCGTCGATGAGCGCGAGGGGTTCGCCGCTCTCGGCGTCGAACAGCGGCGTCACGAACCACGCGTTCGGCCCCGAAAAGCCGGCCGTGTACATGTAGCCACCCATCGCACCCGTTTCGGGGAGAATGGCCGAGTAGTTCGTCAGCTTTCCGTCGGGGTTCTCTCGCCGAAATGTCTGTCGCGGGAGGGCCGGTGCGCCCTCGCCGCGCTGTCGATAGCCGTCGCGGACGACGTCGACGTATTCGGCGGGCGTTGCGAGGCCATCTACTTCGTCGCTCGTGAGGAACAGTGTGTCCGTCATACCTCGAGTAATACACGGGAGATAGAAAAAAGCAGTCGATCCGATCGCGGTTCGCGCGGCGAGGCTCGACCGTCGACGTCGCCTCGGTCGCGAACGGCGAGAAAGCCGACCGCGTCGATCACTCGGTCTCGAGGACCCGCTCGATCATCTCCTCGGACATGGTGTCCAGGAGTCGGTTGCCCCGCGAGAGTTCGCGCATCACGAATCGGGAGGACGTCTCGTTGACGCCCTCGATCGCGACGATTTCGTCGATCAGTTCGTTCATCTGCTCGTGGTTCTGGACGCGGGAGACGATCATGAAGTCGACGTCACCCATCGTGTAGTACACCTCCTGGACGCCGGCGACGTCGACGAGTTTGTCGCCGATTTCGTCGGCGTACCCGCTCTCGTGGGAGACGTACACCTCCGTGATGATGACCATCGACATGCCGAGCGCACGGGGATCGATGTCGGCGGAGATGTCGGTTATCACGCCGTTCTCCTTCAGGCGATTCAGTCGGTAGTGGACCGTCGACTTCGAGAGGTCGAGTTCGGCGGCGAGCTCCTCGAGGTTCTTGTCGTCGTTTCGCTCGAGCTCGCGGATGATGTCCAGGTCGTTTTCGTCGAGATCCGACGTGGCGTTCGTGTGGTTCATGACAATGCCTACTGACTTCGGGGTTATAAGGTTCAATACTCCGGGCGGCGGATCGAACCGGTCAGAAGACGGTATCGATCGCCGATCCGAGCGTCTCGACCGCCGTATCGATCTCGTCCGTGGTCGCACACAGTGGCGGTGCGAGCATGAGCTGCGTCGCCGGGCGTCCGGCACCGAACAGCACGCCACGATCGCCCGCCGCGTCGATCACGTCCCGGACGGGGTTGTCGCCATCGTCGACTCGCGGGTCGTGGAACGGGGCTCCGGTCTCGGGATCGGCGAACTCGACGGCGCGGAGGAAGCCCCTCCCTCTGACGTCGGCGACGACGTCGTGGGTCCGCTCGAGCGCCGAGAGGCGATCGGCGAAGGCGTCGTCCGCGGCGCGGACGTTCTCGATCAATCCGTCCGCGTACTCCTCGAGGGCGGCGACGCCGGCGGCGCAGCCGACCGGGTGACCGCCGAACGTCTGTCCGATGTCGAATCCGCCGGACCGCACCTGTTCGGCGATCTCCGGTCGCATCATCGTGCCCGCCAGCGGCGCGTACGCGCTCGTCACGCCCTTCGCGAACGTCAGCATGTCCGGCTCGACGCCCGCCGTCTGGATTCCGAACCAGTCTCCGCAGCGGCCGAATCCGGTGATCACTTCGTCGACGATCAGGAGGATGTCGTACTCGTCACAGAGTTCGCGCACGCGCTCGAAGTAGCCTGGCGGTGCGGTGTACGCGCCGCTCGTGCCGGCGATGGGCTCGGTCAGGATCGCCGCGATCGTGTCCGGCCCCTCGTTTTTGATGACGAACTCGAGGTGGTCGGCCGCGGCCTCGGCGAGTTCCGCCGGCGTGTCCGCGTCGAACGGCGAGTCGTAGGACATCGGGGGCAGGAACTTCACCGCGCCCGACGTCGACGCGTGGGCCTCGAGCGGCTCGCGCGTTTCCGGGTCGCCGGTCGTGCTCCCCGCACCGTACGTGGAGCCGTGGTAGGACCGCCAGCGGGACAGCACCTTCGGCGCGTCCGCGTAGTCGCGGGCGATCGTCATCGCGAGTTCGTTCGCCTCGCTCCCCGAGACCGAGAACAACACGTTCGACAGGGAGTCGGGGGCGACCGCGGCGAGCTCCCGGCTCAGCTCGGTTCGCGCCGGCGTCCGCTTGGCCGACGAGACGTACTGAATCCGCTGCAGTTGGTCGGTCATCGCGTCCACGATCGCCCGGTTTCCGTGCCCGGCGTTGACGCAGTACAGCTGCGAGACGAAGTCGAGGTATTCGGTCCCGTCGTCGTCGACGACACGCGTCCCGTCGCCGTCGGTGATCGTCGTCGCCGTCGACGACGGATCGTACCAGTGGGTGATGTTCGCGGGCGCGTCGGTATCGGATTCGGGTGGATCGTCGAGCATAATTGTGTTATACGGTAGCAGTGTTCATAAGTGTGGATCGGGTTCGGTGGTGCGTCCGAGGGCGGCGGGCTCCCCGGCCCGTCAGCGGTCCATCGCGGCGTCGGAGACCTCGAGCGCGGTGTCGAGGGCCGCGACGGCCTCGTCGATGTCCGGTTCGGTGATCGGCAGCGGCGGTGCGATAATGAGCGTGTTGATCATGTTCGCGACGTAGACGCCTTCGTCGGCGGCGGCCGCGGCGACGTCGTCGACGACCGTCGACCCCGTCGAGATCTTGTCCTCGCGCTCTCCGAAGGGGACGCGCTCGTCAGGGTCCCTCGTCAGTTCGATTCCGCGGAAGAGGCCGACCCCCCGCGTGTCGCCGACGCTCGGGTGGGCGTCGGCCAGTTCCTCGAGGCGGTCGCCGAGGGAGTCGCCGACCTCGCTGGCGTGGTCGATGAGGTTCTCCTCCTGGTAGGTTTCGACGGCCGCGAGGCCGGCCGCGCAGGCGACGGGGTGGCCCGCGTAGGTGTGTCCGTGACAGAACAGTTCGTCCTCGAAGTGGTCGGCGATCTCGGGGGTGACGATCGTCGCTCCGAGGGGGGCGTACGCGCCCGAGAGTCCCTTCGCCATCGTCATGATGTCGGGCGTGACGTCGAAGACGTCGCAGCCGAACCACTCGCCGGTGCGACCGAAGCCGGCCATCACCTCGTCACAGATCAGGAGCGCACCGTGGTCGTGGGCGATTTCCTTCAGCCGCGGCAGATACTCCTCGGGCGGGACGAGGATGCCGTTCGAGCCGACGATCGGCTCGACGAGGATCGCCGCGACGGTATCGCCCTCGAGCATCAGCATCTCGTCGATGTACTCCAGACTCTCCATCGGGTCGAGCGTCGAGCCGTAGGCGTACGGGTCGGGTGCCTTGATCGCCCCCGGGATGCCGGGTTCGGCCTTCAGTCGACGCGGGTCGCCGGTGACGCTGATCGAGCCGGCGGTCGCACCGTGGTAGGAGCGGTACCGCGAGACGATCTTCTGCTTGCCCGTGTACATCCGAGCGATCTTGATCGCGGCCTCGACCGCCTCGGTGCCGCTGGTGGAGAAGAACGTCTTCGAGAGGGTCCCCGGCGTTACCTCGGCGAGTTTCTCGCCGAGTCGAGCGCGCGCTTCCGTCGCGAACCCGGGTGCGAAGTACGCTCCCTCCTGGGCCTGTTTCGCGATCGCGTCGGCGACGGCGTCGGCCGAGTGGCCGAGGTTCGAACACATGAGCTGGCCCGAAAAGTCGATGAACTCGTCGCCCGATCCGTCCGTGAAGCGGACGCCCTCCCCGCCGACGACTTCGGTCGGATCGACCTCGCTCTGGAACGACCAGGTTCCGAAGACGTACTTCTTGTCGAGACGCTCTACCTCACTCCGCTCTTCCGACAGTGGTGGTTCCTCTGCCATCCTTTCGCAAGGCTACGGAACCACGACTCATTAATCTTTCCTGGTGCGAGAATATTTCTCCATTATTATCCTGTATTTATCCCAATATTTAGGATCTAGTTGAGTGGTACCCCATTATATTCGAACAAAATCCCATACGACCGAAGATTTTATTTCGCCACTCACGGTAGTCGGTCCATGGTCGAATTAGAATCGATCGGGCAGAGTCGGACGGTACGGAACTACGTCGACGGCGAGTGGCGAGACGCCTCGGGCGACGAGGAGTTGACGAGCGTGAACCCGGCGACGGGCGAAGAGCTGGCGACGGTCCCGTTCAGTTCCGCCGAGGACATCGACGAGCTCGTCCGCACCGGAAACGAGGCGTTCGAAGACTGGTCGGCGCGTCCCGTCGAAGAACGAATCCAGCCGCTGTTCCGCCTGAAGACGCTCCTCGAGGACCACCAGGACGAGCTCGCGGAACTCCTCGTCGAGGATCACGGCAAGACCCTCGCGGAGGCCCGCGGCGAACTCCGTCGCGGTATCGAGAACGTGGAGGTCGCCTGCGGCATCCCGTCGATGATGCAGAGTGGATCGCTGTTGAACGCCGCGCCGGAGATCGACGAGAGCGCGGTTCGAAAGCCTCTCGGCGTCTTCACCGCGATCACGCCGTTCAACTTCCCCGGGATGATTCCGCTGTGGTTCCTCCCGTACGCCGTCGCGACCGGGAACAGTTTCATTCTCAAGCCCAGCGAGCAGAATCCGCTCGTCGCCCAGCGGTTGTTCGAACTCGTCGACGAAGCGGGCTTCCCCGACGGGGTTCTCCAGCTCGTCAACGGCGGTCCCGACACCGTCAACGCGCTCCTCGACCACGAGGGCGTCGAGGGGGCGTCCTTCGTGGGGAGTACGCCCATCGCGAAGCTCGTCTACGAGCGTGCGGCGAAGAACGGCAAGCGCGTTCAGGCACAGGGCGGCGCGAAGAATCACATCATCGTCACGGAGACCGCCGACCTCGCGTTCGCCGCCGAGAAGACGGTCTCGTCGGCCTGCGCGTGCGGCGGCGAGCGGTGTCTCGCCAACGACGTCGTCCTCGTCGAGGAAGCAGTCTACGACGAGTTCAGCGAGCTGGTTGTCGAGGAAGCCGACTCGCAGGTCGTCGGGGACGGCCTCGACGAGGAGACCGACATCGGGGCGCTCATCAGCCCGGAACACGAGCAGACGGTCCGGAACTACATCCAGACCGGCATCGAGGAGGGTGCAGAGCTCCTGCTCGACGGACGGGACGTCACCGTCGACGGCTACGAGGATGGAAACTTCCTCGCGCCGACCGTCTTCGGCGACGTCACCGCGGATATGGTCATCTCGCAGGAGGAGATCTTCGGACCGGTGCTCGGTCTCGCCCCCGTCGCTGACGTCGACGAGGCGATCGACCGGATGAACGAGAGCCAGTTCGGCAACGCCGCGAGCCTCTTCACGGGGCGCGGCGCGGACGCCCGGAAATTCCGCCACGAGGGCGAGATCGGGAATCTCGGCGTCAACGTCGGGACCGCCGCGCCGATGGCGTTCTTCCACTTCGGCGGCTGGAAGGACTCGTTCTTCGGCGACCTCCACGCGCAGGGCGAGGACATGATCCACTTCTACACCGACAAGGCCGTCTACATCGAGCGCTGGCCGGACGCCTGAACCGATGACCGACTCGAAAGCGCCGGCGGACGACGCGATACTCCCGGCCGGCGTCCGCGACGCGGACGAGCGGGCGACGCCGCAGTCTCGAGCCCTGGCCGACCGGGTTCGCTCGGCCATCCGGGCGTCTCCGTGCCCGAACGTCGATCGATCCTACCGCGAATCGGCACGCTGGTGACACGCCTCGAGACGAGTGCGCCGGGACTCGGTCGCTGTAACCACGAACGCGAACGGGAGCCGGCGACCGGTGACGGGAGTCGAACGGCCGCTTACTCCTTCCGGTGGTCCTCGACGACGTCCCAATCGAGTTCGATACCGAGACCCGGCCGGTCCGGGACCTCGATGTACCCGTCCTGAATGAGCGGGTCGTCGTCGGCGACGAGGTCGTCCCACCACGGCACGTCGCGGGCGTGGAACTCGAGCGCGAGAAAGTTCGGGACCGTCGCCCCCACGTGGACGCCGGCCATCGTCGCGACGGGGCTGCCGATGTTGTGGGGGCTCATCGTCAGGTAGTAGGTGTCGGCCAGTTCGGCGATCTTCTTCGTCTCCGCGATGCCGCCGGTCTTCGGCACGTCGGGCGCGACGAAGGAGACGGCCTCCGTCTCGACGAGGTCGCGAAAGCCGTGGCGACCGTAACGGTTCTCCCCGGTGAGCAGCGGTTGCTCGACGCTCCGGTTGAGCGTGGCCAGCGCGTCCGCGTTCTCCGGCGGGAGCGGGTCCTCGATCCACGCGAGGTCGTAGGGCTCGAGCGCCCGACACAGCTTCTCGGTCGCCTCGACGCTGAAATTCCAGTGGAGGTCGACGGCGACCTCCGCCTCGTCGCCGACTTCGTCGGTCACGGCCTCGACCAACCCGCGCTTGTGCTCGATCTCCGGGCGGTCGAAGTGGCGCGCGAGCGTGTCGACGTCCCGACCCGAGGGGACGTCGAGGTCGAACTTGACGATCTCGTAGCCGTCGTCGACCGCCGCCCGGGCGGCGCGGGCGTAAGCTGCCGCCTCGTAGGTCTCCTCGGGCTGTTCGTTGAGCGCCGACTCGACCATCCCCTCGCCGGCGTGGCAGTCCGCGTACATGCGCACCGCCTCGCGCATCTTGCCGCCGAGAAGCTGGTAGACCGGCTGCTCCAGGATCTTGCCGGCGGCGTCCCAGAGCGCGAGTTCGATGCCGCTGATCGCGATCGTCCCGATCCCCTGCTGGGAGCCCCGGCCCGAGAGGCTCTCCCGCATGAGGTGGTAGAGCCGCTCGACGTCGAGCGGGTTCTCGCCGACGAGGACGGGCTCGAAGTAGTCCGTGATCACCTCGTGAACGCCCGGCGACGGGTACGATTCGCCGATTCCCGTCACGCCGGCGTCCGTCTCGAGGCGGACGATCGTCCACGGGAAGTTGCCGTCGACGACGACCGTCGACAGGCCGGTGATCTCGGGCGTCTCCGTCGAGCGAGCCGGCGTTCGACCGAAGTCGGGCCAGATACTCGAGGCTAACCGCGCTGCGAAGTCCGAATACATGCTATCATGCCCCGTTTTACCAAGCCATTATATGAATGTATTGGCGAAACGGGGACGGGCCGTTCCCGGAGAGACGGCGATACCGCGGGCCGTGGGTGGTCGAGACGCCGACAGAGTGTGGCTCGAGGTCCCGGACTCGAGCGGGAGCGATTCGCAGTTCAGGAGTCGGGGAGGACCTTTCCGGGGTTCAGAATCCCGTTCGGGTCGAACGTCTCCTTGACCGAGCGCATGAGGTCGAGCGCCGGCCCGTGTTCCCCCTCCATGAACTGGCGCTTTCCGATGCCGACGCCGTGTTCGCCGGTCGCGCTCCCGCCGAGCGAGATCGCCGTCCGGACGACGCGCTCGTTCAGCTCGTGGGCCCGCTCGAGCATCTCCTCGTCGTCGGGATCGACGAGCGGCGTGAAGTGGAGGTTCCCGTCCCCGGCGTGACCGACGCAGGAGGTCATCAGGTCGAGGTCCTCGCTGGCCCGGGCGACTTCGTCGACGATCTCGGGGTACGCCGAAATCGGCACGACGACGTCGCCGACCAGCGCCACCTCCCAGTCCTCGCGGTACGCCTTCGTCGCGTGGTACTTGTCGCGGCGCGCCTGCCAGATGTCGTCCAGGTTCTCTTCGGCCGCCGCTTCCCACGAGCGCATCCCGTGGTCCTCACAGATCGCCTTCGCGAACGCGAGGTCCTCCTCGATTCCGCCGTTGTTCGCGTGCAGTTCGATGATCAGCGTCGGCCGCTCCTCGAACGAGACGTCGTCGCGGTAGGCGTTCAACATCTTCACCGCCGTCGTGTCGATGAACTCGATCGCGCCGGGAACCAGCGCCGACCCGATCGCGTCCGCAACGGCCCCGGAGGCGTCGACGCGCGAGGGGAACGTCACCAGCGCCGCCCGCCGGTGTTCGGGGATGCCGATCAGGCCCAGCGTCACCTCGGTGACGACGCCCAGCGTCCCCTCGCTCCCGACGAAGAGGTCTTTCAGGCTGTAGCCCGCGGACGTCTTGACGACGTCCCGGCCGCACTCGACCACGCGCCCGTCGGCGGTGACGACCTCGAGACGACGGACGTGGTCGCGCGTCTCGCCGTAGCGGACCGCGTTGAAGCCGCTCGCGTTCGTCGCCACCATCCCGCCGACCGTCGCCACGTCGCCGCTCGAGATGCCGGGCGCGAACCGTAGCCCGTAGGGCGCGAGCCGCTCGTTCAGGTCGTCGTAGACGACGCCTGCGCCGACGGTCGCCTGCAGGTCGTCCGGCGACACCTCGACGTGTTCGATCTCGGCCGTGCTGAGGACGATGCCGCCGGCGGTCGGGATGGCGTTGCCCTCGAGTCCCGAGCCGCCCGACCGCGGCGTGACCGGCACGCCGCGGTCGTTCGCCGCCGCGAGAACCGCCGCGACCTCGTCGGTCGACGCCGGCCAGACGACGGCGTCCGGCAGTCGCCCGGCGTGGGGGCTCTCGTCGGACGCGTACTGTTCGCGGACGCTCGTTCCGTGTGCGACGCGTCCGTCGGTGATCGCCTCGTCGAGAAACGCGCAATCGTACTCGTGACTCGAGCCGGGGCACCGTTCCATGATATCGCATGGTACGCGACCCGGCATAAACACTCTCCGGTCCGCATTCCACCAGTAGCTATTCGTAGATCGGGCGTCTGGAAGGAGACATGACCTGTCCGTACCTCTCGTACCGTCGGTCAGACGGAGACCTCGAGTTCGATACCGAGCGCGCCTACTGCGGCGTCGTCGAGGCGTTCGTCTCGCCGATGCGCGCGGACGTCTGCAACGACCGCCACGAGTTGACCCACGAACGCGACTGCGAGTTCTACCGCGAGGCAGAATCGGAGTGAGCGGGTACGCCGATCGGCGGTCCCGATCCGCGAGGCCGCGCGGGTACGCCGGTCGTCGAGCCGGAATCCGCGATTACCGAACGGAAGTCCCCGATTAGCGAGTCGGAATTCCGAGCAGTTCCCGGGCATCCGCGGGCGTCGCGAGATCGCGGTCGAGTTCGTCGGCGATGCGCACCGTTCGCTCGACGAGTTGCGCGTTGCTCTCGGCGGGTTCGCCGCGGCGGTAGTAGAGGTTGTCCTCCATGCCGATCCGGACGTGGCCGCCCATCACGATTCCCATCGTCGTCAGCGGGAGCTGGTGCGGTCCGATCGCGAGCACGTTGAAGATCGAGTTCTCCGGGAGGTTGTTCACCATGTTGACCATGTTCTCCGGCGTCGGCGGTGTGAGCGTCCCCGGGCCGAAGATGAGGTTGATGTAGTACGGCTCGTCGAGCAGGCCCTCGTCGATGAGGCGGTAGACCTCGTTCAGGTGGCCGTTGTTGAACACCTCCATCTCCGGTTTGATTCCCTTCTCCTGCATCTCCGCCGCCAGCGTGTCGATCATGTGGCGGGTGTTCTCCGACGTGATGTGCTGGTACCGGTTCATCGGCCCCATGTCGAGCGACGCCATGTCGGGGAGCGGATCGGTCCGGATGCCCGTCGCCCGCTGCTCGAGCGGAATCCCCGTCCCACCGGTCGTGTTCTGGACGATGACGTCGTCGCAGCGGTCACGGACGGCGTCGTTGATCTCCTGTAAGCGATCCGCGTCGCGCTCGCCGCGTTCGTTCCGTCCGTGAAGGTGGACGATGGCCGCGCCGAGCTTCTCGCACTCGCGGGCCGCCTCGGCGATTTCGTCTGGCTGTTCGGGCAGGTTCGGGTTCGCCTCCTTCCCCTGTACGCCCCCCGTCGTCGGGACGGTCAGGATCAGCTTCCCGCCCTCGAGGTAGTTCTGGTAGCTCATCTACCGCATTCCAGACCGGCCACCACGAAAGTGTTATTGGACGTCCCCGAGAGGGTCGACCATGGCCGACCAGCCGTCGGATACTCGGGAGGCAGCGCCTCGCCCCGCGATCGTCGGTGCCGGGACGATGGGACGCAACATCGCCGTCGCCAGCGCGGTCGGCGGCCAGCCCGTCACCCTGTTCGACATCGACGAGGACGCGGTACGGGACGCGGAATCGGAGATCGGATCGACCGTCGGAACGCTCACCGACCGCGGCGTCGCGGACGTGACCGACGCCGACGACGTTCGCGACCGCGTCGCGTACACGACCGATCTGGCGGCGGCCGTCGGGGACGCGCCGCTGATCATCGAGGCGGTGACCGAGGACCGCGAGACGAAGGCGGCCGTCTACGAGGAGATCGAACGCCACGCGTCGGCGTCCGCGACGCTGGCGACGAACACCTCCTCGCTGTCGATCACCGAACTTGCGTCGTCGCTCTCTCGACCCGAGCGTTTCTGCGGCACGCACTGGTTCCACCCGGCGCACATCGTCCCCGTCGTGGAGGTCGTCTACGGCGACCGAACTGCGGACGAGACGGTCGACACCGCCGCGGCGTTCCTCGAGTCCATCGGCAAGGACCCCGTCGTCGTCGAGCGGGACATCCCGGGGTTCATCGCCAATCGAATCCAGTCGGCGATGGCTCACGAGGCGTGGGCACTGCTCGAGTCGGGCGTCGCGAGCGCCGAGGACATCGATCGCGCGGTGAAGGGGACGTTCGGCTTTCGGCTGCCGACCCTCGGCGTGCTCGAGAAGGGCGATCACTCCGGGCTCGACGTGCACCACAAGGTGCTCTCCGAGTTGCTGGGCGAGATCGACCGGGGGACGTCGCCGGCGGCGGTGCTGACCGAACTCGTCGACGAGGGCCGCCACGGGGTGAAAGCCGAACGGGGCGTCTACGACTGGTCGGAGACCGATAGCGAACGGCTGACGGCCGAACGCGATCAGCGGCTCCTCGACCAGCTCGAGGTGTATCGAGCCGCGCGCGGTCCGCCCGACGCGCCCGACAACCCCGACTCGCGCGACTCGTCCGACGAACCGGAATCGTAGTCTCACATCTGACATAAAGGGGCCGTAACGGAAGCGGCCGATCGTCAGAACTCGCCACGCTCTCGAATACGACTATGTAGCTGGACTGCGAACCCTAGCAGGAGTCCATGTACCAGATCGTTGTTCCGATCGACGAGGACGAGACGCGAGCGACGAATGCGGCGGATTTCGTGACGGGTCTCGGCGACGAGGCCGGTCTCGACGCCGATCTCGACGACATCGCGGTGTCGATAGTGAACGTATTCAAGGAGTTCCAGGCGATCGACGACGGAGGAAACGTCCAGTCCGAGGACCTCTACGACGAAGACGAGATCCCCGACTCGGTCGCGGCCGCTCGCGATCGGCTCGCCGCGGCCGGCGTGGCGGTCGACGTCGAACGCCGCCACGGCGACCCCGGCGAAGAGATCGTCGAACACGCCGGGTCGATCGGCGCCGACACCATCGTCATTCCCGGCCGGAAGCGCTCGCCGGTCGGAAAGGCGGTGTTCGGAAGCGTCACCCAGGACGTAATTCTCAACGCCACACAGCCCGTCACGATCGTCTAACCGCTCGAGTGGTGAGTCCTGCTCACCGCGGGCGGTCGCGGACCGACGTTAGATGACGTCGTTCGACCGGAGCCGTTCGCGCTCGTCGTCGTCGTACCCGAGTTCCGACAGCACCTCGTCGGTGTGTTCGCCGAGGCGAGGCGGCGGGCCCTCGGCGTCGGTCTCGAGCGAGGCGAAATTGACCGGGTTGGCCGGAGACTTGAACGTCCCGAGCTCCGGGTGTTCCATCTCGGCGATCATCCCGCGCGTTTCGATGTGCGGGTCGTCGACCAGCGTTTCGACGTCCTGAACGGGCGTACAGGGAACGTCCTCGGCCTGCAGGATATCCATCCACTCGTCGGTCGTCCGCTCGGCGAACATCTCGTCGAGGACGGGATCGAGTTCGTCCCTGTTCTCGACGCGGTCGGAGAACGTCGCGTACCGCTCGTCGTCGATCCACTCCTCGCGGTCGAGCGCGCGACAGAGCTTCGGCCAGATGTGTTCGCTCACGACGCCGACGACGATGTGGGAGTCGGCCGTCTCGAACGCCTGATAGGGCATGAGGCTCGGATGGCGGGTCCCCATTCGCGTCGGGTTCTCGCCGGTCGCGAAGTAGTTCGAGACGTGGTAGCCGAGGAACTGGAAGCTGGCGTCCAGCAGCGAGACGTCGATGTACTCGCCCTCGCCGGTTCGCTCGCGGTGGTACAGCGCCGTGACGATCGAGTAGATGGCCGTCATCGCACCCGCCAGGTCACAGATCGAGACGCCGATCCGGGCGGGCTGGTCCTCGGTTCCGGTGACGCTCATCATCCCCGATTCGCCCTGGAGGATGATATCGAACGACTTCCGGTCGGCGTAGGGGCTGTCCGGCCCGTAGCCGGAGATGTCGCAGTAGACCAGTTCGTCGTTGATCTCCGAGAAGGTCTCGTACTCCGCACCGAAGACCTCCTCGTTACCGGGCGAGAAGTTCTGGATGAAGACGTCGGCCGCTTCGACCAGGTCGCGGAGGATCGCTTGCCCCGCCGCCGTCGTGAGGTCCAGACTGACGCTGCGCTTGTTCCGGTTCGTGCTGACGAAGTACGCGGAGAGCTCCTCGCCGTACTGCGGCGAGTACGTCCGCGTGAGGTCGCCGTGGCCCGGGCGTTCGATCTTGATCACGTCCGCCCCGAGGTCGCCGAGCGTCTGGCCCGCGAACGGGCCGACGAGCGCCTGGGTCGCATCGATCACGGTAATGCCCGCTAATGGTTGCATGCTCACGAAACGTGTCCCGGCGGGGCGGATATAGTTTACGCCGCGCGGGTATCCGAGGGCGTCGCGGCTACCGGCCGAGGGAACGCAGGGCTCGCGGAGGTTAGAATCCGATCGCCGCGCCGTCCTTTCGCGGGTCCGTCCCCCCCGAGAGGACGCCGTCCGCGTTGCGGGCGATCTGGCCGCCGCCGAAGTGCAGCGGTGGCATCACGCGGACCTCGTGGCCGCGCCGGGCGAGTTTCGTCAGCACCTCACCGTCGAACCGCCCCTCGACGGCCAGCTGTCCGTCCACCTGGTAGCGCCAGCGCGGGAAATCCAGGGCCTCCTGGATCGACATCCCGTCGTCGAGGAGGTTCAGCAGCACCTGGAGGTGCCCCTGGGGCTGCATGTAGCCGCCCATGACGCCGAAGGCGGCCCAATCGTCCTCGTCGAAGCGCACGATACCGGGAATCAGCGTGTGGAACGGCCGCTTCCCGGGCTCGAAGCGGTTCGGATGCTCGGGGTCGAGCGAGAACGAACTCCCCCGGTTCTGGAGGGCGATCCCGGTGTCGCCGGCGACGACGCCGCTGCCGAAGTCCTTGAACCGGGAGTTGATGTACGAGACGACGTTCCCCGCCTCGTCGGCGACCGACAGCAACACGGTATCGGCATCCTCCGCGCGGTCGTTCGGGAAGCCGACGTCGACGTCGCTCGTCGCTTCCGAGCCGATCTCGGCGGCGCGGTCGGCCGCGTACGGTTTCGACGCGATCTCGGGGACGTCCTCGAACGCGGGATCGGTGACGTGGTGGAGGCCGTCGGTCAGGGCTCGCTTCGCCGCCTCGGCGGCGAGGTGGAGCCGTTCGGGCGAATCGGGCGGGTGCTCGCCCGCCTCGAGCGCTTCGGCGATGTTGAGCGCCTCGAGCGCGACGGGGCCCTGATTGTTCGGCGGGAGTTCGTAGATCTCGGCACCGCTGTAGGTCGTGCTGACGGGGTCGACGAACTCGGGCTCGAAGCCGGCGAGGTCGTCGTGCGAGAGGAAGCCCCCGCGCGACCGGACCTCCTCGACGATTTCGTCCGCGATATCGCCCTCGTAGACGACGTCAGCGCCCTCGTCGGCGATGCGTTGCATGGTTTCGCCCAGCGAGGAGAGTCGCACGCGCTCGCCGACGGCCGGCGCGCGCCCGCCGGGGAGGTACGCCGATCGAGCGTTGTCCCCGCGGAGGACGGCGGCCGCCTGTGCCCACTGGTCGGCGATGATCTCCGAGACGGGAAAGCCCTCCGTCGCGTACTCGATCGCCGGCTCGAGCGCTCGGGCGAGACTCAGTTCGCCCAGTTCCTCGACGGTGCGCTCCCAGCCGCGGGCGGTTCCGGGGACGGTCACCGTGAGGGGGCCGTACTCGGGCATCGCCGCGTCGTCGGGATCGACGTCCTCCTCCTCGGCGACTCGATCGCGGACGGCCTCGAGCGACGCGTCCGCCGGCGCGCCACCGCAGCTCCGAAGCGCGCCGACCTCGCCGTCGGCGGTCTTGTAGAGCGCGAAGACGTCGCCGCCGAGGCCGGTCGACGTCGGCTCGACCACGTTCAGTGCCGCGGCGGTCGCGACGGCCGCGTCGAACGCGTTACCGCCGTCCCGGAGCGCTGCGACTCCCGCCTCCGCGGCGAGCGGCTGGCTCGTCGAGACGACGCCGCGCGTGGCGTATACGGTCGATCGGCGTGACGTGAACGTATCTAGGTCTGGCGTCCCCTGCATAGGTACCGATTGTCGGGTCTCGACTAAAGGATTGGTATACCCACCCAAACCGTCGACTCGGAGGCCTGGCCGCGGCAGGAATGGCCGCGTGGTACGATACCGAATCTCGGCGGGGACGCTGCTGGACGGTGACGGAACCCTCCTCGCGGTATCGAGCAGCGGACTCGGAACGGCGTCCGCGTCCAACGCTCGCGCAGGAGGGAGCGACCGTCGTCGACGATCGCTCGAGCGGAGAGACCCCGCCGTTCGACTCAGTCGAGGATCGATTCGGACAGGGCCTCGAGAATCGCGACGGTGGTCCGGGCACCCGCCCGGAAACAGGAGAGGGAAATGTTCTCGTCGGGTGCGTGATTGTTCTCGTCGGCGTTGGCGTAGGGGACGACCAGGCAGGGGACGTCGAGGGTGTCGGCGAAGACGTACGTCGGGACCGAACCGCCGAGCGAGAGTTTGAGAATCGGCTCACGGTTCCAGCCCTCGCCGACGGCTCGCAGTACCGGCTCGACGACTGGACTGTCCGCCGGCGTCCGCTGGGGAGCCATCGCCGCCACCCGCGAGAGGTCGACCTCGATTCCGGCCGGTATCCGCTCCTCGACGTGGCGGGACAGCGAGTCGAAGACGTCGTCGGGATCCTGATCGGCGACCAGCCTGAAGTCGATCTTCGCTCGAGCGCGTGACGGCAACACCGTTTTCATCCCGTCTCCGTCGTAGCCCGCGTCGAGTCCGGCGACGTTCAGGTTCGGCCGACAGAGCAGCCGCTCGGTGTATCCCTCGTCCGCGTCCGTCGCGAGCGCCGACAGGCCGAGGTCGGCTTTCACCGCCTCCTCGTCGAGCGGGATCGCCTCGAGTACCTCGCGGTCGCGATCGGTCAGCGGACGGACGTCGTCGTGAAAGCCCTCGAGCGCGATCCGGCCGTCCTCGTCCCGGAGCGAGGCGACGAGGTCGACGATCGCGGTGGCCGGATTGGGAACCGGGCCGCCGAAGTTCCCCGAATGGAGGTCGCGGTTCGCTCCCGTCGCCTCGATGTCGACGTAGAGCAACCCCCGCGAACCGAGCAGCACGTGCGGTCTGCCCGACGCGTCGATCGACCCGTCGGCCACGATCGCGACGTCCGCGCCGAGGTCCTCGCGATGCTCGCGGACGAGCCACTCGAGGTGTTCGCTGCCGCTCTCCTCCTCGCCTTCGATCACCAGGGTCACGTCGGTCGGGAGCCCCGTCGTCTCGCGCAGCGCGCAAACCGCACAGAGGTGGGCGAACCACTGCCCCTTGTTGTCGCCGGCCCCGCGCGCGTAGAGACGCTGTTCGCCGTCGGGCCCCTCGCGGACGGTCGGGTCGAACGGCGGTGACTGCCACTCCGAAGCCGTCGCCGGCTGGACGTCGTAGTGGCCGTAGAGCAGTACCGTCGGTCCGGTCTCGGTCGACTCGCCGTCGGCGGACGCGCGAGCGACGACGGCCGGACGGCCCGGCGTCTCGACGAGCTCCGCCTCGTCGAACCCGTACTCGAGACACGACTGCCGGACCATCGTCGCGCAGTCGTCGATCCCCTCGCCGGTCGCGCTGATCGACGGCTGGGCGAGCAGCGATCGGAGGTCGTCGAGGAACGTCCCGTCTCGGCGCTCGAGGTACGCGGTCGGCTCTATCGTCGTCATCGGTCCGGGGCGCTCCGTGGGTGTCGCCGCGTGACTGTCACGCTCGAGGTGCGGTTCATGTGATAGTGATAAGTATTGCCTGGAACACAAAAGAGCTACCGTCGACACATCGGTCCGAAGCGCCATCGTTTATATGCACGCAGCTATCGGATTCGGTCGTCTCTTGTCTATCATACATATGATCGAGAAATACTCGCAACAGCGTTCAACAAATTACATCAGTTGTAGTCACATTTCCGCCTCAAGTCCGGCGATAGCCGGAATGGCAGTGAAAACCTACAAAAGATTTAAATAGAGATCCCCGTATCATGTATAACGATGTTTGAGAATGGTAGGCAGACACGCAGGGGCGTACTAAAGGGTACGGCTGGAATCGGGGCATTATCGCTCGCGGGTTGTCTCGGCGGTGGGGGCGGTGGGGACCAGGTCGACCTGACTGTCGGCTCGTCCTCCTCGGGATCGTCCACGTACGGGAACTCGCAGGCGATTCAACGGGTAGTCAGTCAGCAGTCCGATTACCTCAATTTCATTACGCAGGACGCGGGCGGTGACCCGCAGTCGATCCGCCTGTACGCGGACGGTGAGATCAACTCGTACTCTGCGGGGAACTACATCATGAATCAGGCGCTGACCGAGACGGGGCCGTTCGAAGACGATCCCGTCTCCGATTTCCCGCAGTTAGGGTTCGGTCACCTCTCGCTCAACCTCTACTGGATGGCCCTCGAGGACAGCGACATCCAGACGACCGACGACCTCGCGGGCAGGGACGTCTACGCGCTCCCCGCCAGCTGGGGACTGCGCGCGATGACGGAGGAGATGTACGGTAACGCCGGCCTCTGGCAAGGGCTCTCGGAGAACGTCGTCAACGTCGAGACGACCCAAGCCGCCAGCGCACTCGAGGAAGGGCGGGTCGAGGCGTTCATCGTGTACACTTCGAACTACACCCAGCTCCCCTCGTGGGCGGCGGAGATCGACTCGCGGGTTTCCGTCAGGGCGATCGAGATGACCGACGACTACGTGCAAGCGGCACAGGACTTCGCCGGCGCGGGGTACGAAGAGGTCGACGAGATCGGCGGCTGGGAGCAGGACGTGCAGGGCGGTAACTTCCCGAAGCACACGTGGACGGAGACCTATCCGTACTACTTCAGCCCGGACGTCCCGGCGGACGCCATCTACGACCTGATGGAGATCTGCCACAACAACTACGAGTCGATGCAGGAAGCGAATCCGACCATCCTCGACTGGTCCGATCCGTCGAACTTCACGTTCGCGTTGACGCACACGGACGAGATCCCGATTCACCCGGGTGCCGCGGACTGGTACGAAGAGAACGACGTCTGGGACGACAGCTGGACTCGCGGCGACGAATAACACTCGTTCAACCCGTCACCGCCATATATGGTTTATTCAACAGCCGATAAAAACAGATTAGAGATCGCCAACGACGCAGTTACGGCAGCAGCGATCCTCGCCTGGACCTGGATTCTGTACTACGCGTTCACCCAGGGGATTCAGCGGATTCTCTTCACGATCACGTTTCTCGGGTCGATTATGCTCGTCTATCTCGGAAACGAACTCATCGAAGCGTACGAGGACGGGGATAAACTGGGGTTAGTCGGGCTCTCCCTCTCGGCAATTATCACCGCCGTCACGACGGCGTACATGATCACGTTCTACAACGAGCTGTTGCGGGTCCGCGTCGGAACGGCGCTGCCGCGCGAGTACGTGATAGCCGCCGCGTTCTTCCTGGTGATCCTGTACCTGTCGTACCGGGCCTACGGGCTGTCGTTCCTGGCCGTGATCGTCGGCGTGATACTGTACGGGCTCTACGGGAACTACGTCCCGGGTATCCTGCGCCACGCCGGGTTCAGCGTCAACCGCATGATGAGCATCATGGTGCTCGACTTCCAGGGGGTCTACGGTTCGATATCCAGAATTATCGCAACGTGGGTCGCCCTGTTCCTGCTGTACGCGGGGCTCATGCGCGGCTTTGGAGCGTTCGACCTCATCATGCGGATCGGACTCCGGTCGGCCAACTACGTCCGGTCGGGCGTCGCCCTCTCCGCGGTGACCTCGAGCATCATCATCGGCTCGATCACCGGCAGCCAGGCGGCGAATACGGCGATCACCGGTTCGTTCACGATCCCGTTGATGAAGGAGACGGGGATGAAAGGCGAGACCGCGGGCGGGATCGAATCCGTCGCCTCGACCGGCGGGCAGATCATGCCTCCGATCATGGGCGCGGCTGCGTTCGTCATGGCGTCGCTGCTCGGGATCACGTACGTCGACGTGATCATCGCGGGTATCATTCCCGCCATGATCTTCTACGGGTCCGTCACCTTCGCCGTCCACTACAAGGGCATCGGACAGCTCCGCGATCAGACGACCAAGATCGACGTCGAGAGCCAGTTCGAGGAGCAGATGTCCCAGAAGGAGTTCGTTATCCAGTGTCTCCGGTTCGGCATTCCGTTCGCCCTCCTGATCTACGTCCTCGGCATCCTCCAGTACACGGTGCTCACGGCCGCGCTGTACACCATCGTCGCGATGTTCGTCACCGGTTTCGGGTTCCCGCTGGTCCAGACGGCGACGGAAGGCGGCGATCTCCCGGCCGAGTTCGTCAGTCTCCTCGGCGATGCGGCGACTGGCTTCAGAGAAGGCGCGATGATCCTCGCACCGATCGCGATCATCATCGCCGCCATCAACGGCGTCGTCGACGTCTTCACCGCGTCGGGCATTCCGGGAATTCTCTCGCTGGCCCTGCTCGACCTCTCCGGCGGGGTCATGTTGACTGCGGTCATCCTGGCGATGGTCATCTCGATCGTCCTGGGCATGGGAATGCCGACGGTCGCCGCGTACGTCATCGTCGCCGCGCTGATCGCGCCGGCGCTGATCCAGCAGTTCTTCGTCCCCGACCTCGCGGCGCACTTCTTCGTGCTGTACGCCGCGATTCTCTCCGGACTGACGCCCCCGATCGCGATCGCCGTCGTCGTCGCGACGGGGATCGCCGAGAGCAACTTCTGGCGGACGGCCCACGAGGCGCTGAAGATCTCCGCACCGATCTACGTCCTGCCGTTCGCGTTCATCTACAATCCCGAGCTCGTGGTCGGTGGCTTCGGCGTCGAGACGTTCTTCTCCGGCCTGATCGCACTGGCCGGCGCACTGGGAATCTCTCACGGCCTCAACTACTACGGGTCGTTCTACCACGAGAGTCTGTTCGTCGAATACCCAATCAGGGCCGTCTTCTTCGTCCTCGGCGTCCTCGCGATGGTCTATCCGGACACGACGATCCGTCTCGGCTGCGTCGCAGTCATCTTCGTTCTGATGGGGGTCCAACTCCAGAAACCGATCCGCGAACGGGTGAGCCAGCGATCGGCGACGGACTCCATCAACGCCGTCGAAGACTAGCGACGATCGTCTTTTTCAGCGGGTTTCGCCGACCGAGAGCCACCGCAGTCTTCGTCGAGCGCACCGTCCCCGGCCTCTCCTCGCAACGACCGCCACCACCGTCAGTTCGGTCGACGCGCACCGATCTCGAGACGGGACCCGCGCGATCAGTCCTCGAGCGTCCGCGCCGCGAAGAACGGGTACCCCTCGAGCCAGCCGCGATCGTAGTCGGCGTCGTACTCGACGGCGTCGATGACGACGCGGTCGCCGATCTCGAGGGCCGCGTACGGTTCGTCGATCGGCGCGAGCAGTTTCGGCCCGGCGTCCAGTTCGACGGTGCCCACGACGAGGTCGTCGTCGAACGCCGCCGCCGTTGCGTGGGTCCGCGTAAACGAGAAGAGCGTCCCGCGCCCCGTCGTCTCCGACCAGTCGACGGCGGTCGAGTGACAGTGCGGACAGATCGGACTCGGCGGGAAAAACCGCTCGTCGCAGCTCTCGCAGGCGTGAACCAGGACCGTGCCGTCCCGGAGGGACTCCCAGAACGGTTGCGTGTAGGGCTCCATCGATCACACCTCCGTCGTGAACACGGTCGCGGTTACACCGTTGACGTGGCCATGTTCCGCGGTCGTGAGGACACGCTCCGCGTCCGGAATCTGGGTCGAGGCCGTCCCGCGAAGCTGTTTCACCGCCTCGACGTAGTTGAGAAGCGGCGTCACCATCGGCGGATGTCCCCGTCCGAGACAGCCGCCGGATGGACTGACCGGAACCGGGCCATCCGGCGCCGTTCGACCCTCGAGGCAGGCGTCGACGCCGCCACCGCGCTCGGCGAGGCCCAGCTCCTCCGTGACGATCGCCTCGATGTGGGGAAACGGCGCGTACGGTTCGAAGACGTCGATATCGGCGACCGAGACGTCGGCGAGATCGGTCGCCACGTTCACGGCGCAGCCGACGGCCGGGAGTTCCGTGATCGGCGTCTCCCGGCTCATCAGGAAGTGACTCGGTGCGTGGTGGTATCCGGTTCCACCGACCGATATCGGCCGTGACGACGCCGATGACGCGGGGTCGTCTCGAGTGAGGAGTATCGCGGCCGCGCCGTCACACGGAGCCGGACAGTCGAACAGGCGGATCGGGTCGGCGATCGGGCGAGCGTCGAGTACGTCTTCCCGGGTCGGGCTCTCGTCGAAGAGTCCGTCCGGATTCGCGGCGCCGTTTTCGCGGTTTTTGACGACGACTTCGGCGAGGTCCTCGCGATCGACGGCGTACTCGTGGACGTACCGCTGCATGCTCTGCGCGTACGCCGCCGGAACGGTCATTCCGATCGGCGACTCGAACTCCGCGTCGAACGACTTGAGAATGTAGTCGAAGTACGGCCCCGTCGTGTCGACGATCGAGTTTCGCTCCACCGCCAGGACGAGCGCCGTCTCGACCGTTCCGTCCCGGACGTCCGAGACGGCGGCGTGAAACGCGTGTCCGCCGCTCGTCCCCCCGGTCGAGACCTCGAGCGAGCGGTTCACGTCGAGCCCGAGCAAGTGCAGCAGATAGGTCGAAAAGAACCCCTGCGGCGTCCACGGGCGGGGGGCGGGCATGTAGAGCCCGTCGACGGCGGACAGCTCGAACGCCGCGTCCGCGAGGGCGTCTCGAACGACTGTCAGTGCGAGATCTCGTTCCGGTGCCGAGTGCGTCCCGTTCGGAACGGTACCGATACCTGCGACGGTCGGTGCGATGGCTTTAGCCATGATGTAGCATGGCATGCGATAACAGGCCATAAACGTTTACAGTCTGCACGGCTGTTTCCGTTACAGGAGGTGCCGCGACGGGTAGTTGGTGGAATACTGTTCCAATTGAGTCGAGTTTGTTGGACATGGTTCGAACTATTGGGATTTCTGTTGTATCGGTGACTGGTATTCTCCCAGCGCCTGCCGAGCAGTTCACAATTGATAAGTGACCCGGAGTGGTTCAATCCCACGAGCAATCAATCTGAACACTATGGGACTAGATACAAACGATCAGGCGATCGCCGGTTTCACGATGGCCGGCCACTCGCTCGTCCACTGGTTCGAAACATCGATTCCGATATTCCTCGTCGTCTGGCTCGCGGAGTTCGACGTCTCGGTCGCACTGGTCGGGGTCATCGTCGCGCTGGGATACGCCCCGTTCGGGCTCGGCGCGCTCCCCGGCGGCATCCTCGCCGACCGATTCGGTCCGAAACGACTCATCTTGCTCTGTCTCACCGGTATGAGCGGCGCGTTCCTCCTGCTCGCGCTCGCGACGTCGATTTACACCATCGCGGCCGGACTCATCTGCTGGGGAATCGCCGCGAGCGTCTACCACCCCGCCGGACTCGCCTTGATCAGCACCGGCGTCGACGAGCGAGGCACCGTCTTCGCCTGGCACGGCATCGCCGGCAACGCCGGGATCGCCCTCGGCCCGTTCGCCGCGGCGACGCTCCTGTTCGTTCTCGACCAGTGGCAGCTCGTGGCCGGGCTCCTCGCGATTCCTGGCCTCGTCGCGGCACTCTACGGCCTCCAGGCCGACTTCGACCCGACCGCGGCCTCGGACGACGCCGAGGTGGCCTCGGACGACGCCCTCTCGCTCTCCGAGTTCGTCGCTAACTCGCGGGTGCTGTTCGCGAGCGCGTTCGCCGCCGTCTTCGTCATCGTCACCTTCGAGGGTCTCTTCTACCGCGGGATGCTCACCTACCTTCCGGAAATCCTCCACGGGCTCCCCGCCATGGGCGACGTGACACTCTCGGCAGGACTCGAGGGAATCGAACCCGGCGATTACATCTACGTCGGACTCCTCGTCGTCGGAATGGCTGGCCAGTACGCCGGCGGAAAGCTCACGGATCGCGTGCCGGCCGAACGAGGCCTGGCGGCGATCTTCGGCGTGCTCTGTGTCCTCGCGATCGCGTTCATTCCGGTGACGTCGATGGGACTGCTACCGATCATCGGTCTCTGTGCCGTCCTCGGATTCTTCCTCTTCGCGATCCAGCCGTTCTATCAGGAGGCGGTCGCGGTCCACACGCCAGCCGACACGCGAGGTCTCTCCTACGGCTACACCTATCTCGGCGAATTCGGGCTCGGCGCAGCGAGCATCGCGATCGGCGGATTCGTGCTCGACGGATTCTCGACGGCAGTGTTCTTCGCCGTTCTCGCGACGTTCGCGCTGACCGGAATGGCCCTCTCGGCGGGCCTGCTGGTCACCCTCGATCGGGCCGGCTGGTGGCAAACGACGCCAGCGGGAACGAAATCGGGAGACTGAGCCAGCGGGAGCGAGATCTCTGACCGACTGCGCCGGACGAACTCGTACGGAACGACAGGAGCCCTCGATTCGGACCGCATCGGACGGATAGTACGGAACACCCCGCCGATATCGGGGAATACTTATGAAGACACGTGGTCAGTGGTATCTATGAGCATAGACCGACCGTTAGCGGAGAAAACCGCGTTCGTCACCGGTGCGAGCGCTGGAATCGGAGAAGCGACGGCCGAAGCCCTCGCAGCACGGGGCGCAGACGTCGCGATCGTCGCCCGGCGGGAGTCGAAACTCGAGTCGGTCGCGGAACGGATCGAAGCGGAGACGGACAGTACCGTGCTCGTCCGCTCCGCGGACGTCAGTGACAGGGACGCGGTTCGAGACGCTGTCGAACGTACCGTCGACGCGTTCGGCCAACTGGACGTGCTGGTCAACAACGCCGGGATCGCAACCGGGAGCGACACGACCGTCGAGACGATGCCTGCCGAACAGTATCGGACGGTCATGGGGGCGAACGTAGACGGGATGTTCTTCGTCACGCAGGCGGCGATCCCCCACCTCCGCGAAACGTCGGGCATCGCCGTCTTCGTCGCGAGTTTCGCTGGCCAGTATCCCCGACCCGGAGCGCCGATCTACGCGGCGACGAAGTGGTGGACGCGGGGCTTCGCGCACAGCCTTGCCGGCTCGCTCGGGACGGACGAGATCGGGGTGACCGTGATCAACCCGTCCGAAGTTCGAACGGAGTTTGGGAAGGAATACCGGGACCGGATCTCCGAAGAGCGGTACGAGCCGAACGAAGTGACCGAACCGGACGCGATCGCGGACGCGGTCGCTTTCGCCGCCCAACAGGAGCCACCGAACGTCGTTTCCGAACTGGATCTGTACCGACGCGACAAGTTCTCGACCTTCTGAGTCCATCGGGGGCCATCGTTCTGGGTCCATCGGGGGGCCATCGATTTCCGACCCGCGCTCGAAGACCGTACTCGAGCGACTGATCACGCGGAAACCGTACTCGAGCGGCTGATCGATAGGGCGACGCAAGAGCCACCCTGAAGGCCGTCGAACCACCATCGTCACCTCAGCAGGCGTTCTCTCTCGGGAAACGTTGGAGGGGCTGTTCTCCCAGAGAGAACGCACTCGAATTCGACCGACGGAACTGCTGTCACTCGAAAACGTCGTTCAACGGTGCAAATGATTAATCACCAGGGATGACGTTACCACGTTGTATGGAGTCCGAATCCGAGTCGACGGGGTATGTGAAATCGGACCAGACGGTGTTCGCTATCATCGAAGAGATACACCGGTCGGAGGAAGTCGGCGTCACGGAACTGGCGACGACGCTCGACATGTCCAAGAGCGCGATCCACAAGCACCTGAAAACCCTCGAGAAACACGGCTACGTCGTCAACAACGACGGACGGTACGGGCTCGGGCTCAAGCTACTGACCCTCGGGGGCCACATCCGCGACCGCGATAAGTTCTGTCGATCCGTCCGCTCGGCGATCGACGAACTGGCCGAAGAGAGCGATCAGATGGTCTCGTTCATTCTTCGGGACGGGACCCACGGCGTCTTCGTATTCATCGAAAACGACCGGTACGGACTGCGGAAACCGGTGCCGCTCGGGAATCGATACGTGATCCACCAGAACGCGGCGGGAAAGGCCATCTTGGCGACCCTCCCGGACGAAACGATCGACGGGATCATCGCGGAAACGGGACTCCCGAGCGAAACGAACAACACGATCACGGAGCCCGACGAACTCTGGGAGGACATCGAAACGGTGCGCGAACAGGGGTACGCGACGAGTGTCGGGGAGCGGATCGACGCCATTCAATCGGTCGCCGCCGCCATCGAAAGTCCGGAAACGGACCAGATCGGCGCCATCAGTATCACCGGCCCGGCCGACCACTTCACGCAGGACCGAGTCCACACCACGTACGCCGAAATGGTAATGGAAGCGACGAACGAACTCGAGCTCCGGATGCGGTACGCACTCGATTAATTCGTCTCGGGCTGTCTCGAAACACTCGGACGGTCTCGAGCCGTTCGCCACGCTCGGTCACTCGGATGGTCTCGAGCCGCGCTGGCACCGTCGAACCGCTCTGCCGGCTTCGATCAACGCAGCCGCAGAGCCACCCGAACCGGTGGTTCGCTGTCAGCGAACGCTCTCGGAGTGGTTCAGGATTTTTGCCTGCTGACGATACATCGGTTTGCAGAGCGGGAACGGCACCGGTTCGGCGAGAGTCCGCTTCGGCGAGAGTCCGCTTCCGTTTTCGCCCTTCTTTCCAGTAGTGCTGTTGGTAAGGAGTCCCCACAACGAGCGGTCGAGCGATCGAACTGCATGGAACGCACTGACGCGAGTCCCTTTCCAAGCGGACCAGTGGAAAGCAAGGTATTTGAACGTGATCCGTCATGACTCACGTAGTGATGCCGAAGCAAATCTCGGTCGATCCGAAACGAACGCTATCGAGGTGTCTCCACGATGGATGAACCGACGGATCAGCCCTGCTCGTGTAAAGTAGGGCGAAGCGTCGAACGATACGAGCTCGATGGATTGAACGACGAACTGCGACGCAAACGGTTCGACGAGGAGGCGAGTCTCCGGGAACTCGCCGATTTCGTCAATCGGCAAATCCTCGCGGCGGCGATCGAGTCGACGCCCCTCGATCTCACGGATATCGCGTACGGCGCTGTCAGTCCCGACGACGCGCTCTCGGCCGTGTACGAAACGCTCACGAGCGATTCGGTTGCTGCTGATCGAGAAGTGCGCGTCCGAACGCGCCTCGAGCAACAGGGGGTCGACATCGCGGCGATCGAATCGGATTGGGTCACCCACCCGACCGTTCGAGGGCACCTCAACGACTGTCTCGGAATCGATACGAGCCGATCCGCTCGAATCACGCCCGACGAGTCCAGAGACACGATCGAGTGGGCACGAACGCGGTGCGCCCGAATCGTGGAGCAGACCGTATCACGGCTCGTCACTTCCGGTCATCTCGCGATAGCCGACTTTGACGTAACGATTACGATTCAGATAACGTGTGGCGAGTGTGGGCGCACGCACCGACCGACCGAATTACTCGAGCAACGATCGTGTTCTTGTGATTCCAAAGATATGTAAGACAAATAGTACAGGTAGTGCCAGAACGAGACATACATTTCAAGCCACTATTCCACAGCTACTTTCGTAAACCGTCCATTCATGATCAGAGGTTTGAAATATTTTATACATTTTGAATTGCCTATAGATTACTTCTATTTACGTCAAGTGTGCTGTATTTAAACTCGCCGGATTTAAATGCCCCCTCGCCATTGTGGACGGTAATGCCAACGACGGGTACGGAACGAACTGAGGCGACGTTCACCGATGTCGCTCGACTCCACGTGGAGAATATCGGTGGTATCGAAGACTGTTCAGTGGAGCTGAAGAAAGGCGTGACGCTTCTGACAGGGCGCAACGCGACGAATCGCACGAGTCTGCTGCAGGCGATCACTGGCGTCCTCGGTGGGACTGCCGCGACACTGAAAAGCGATGCCGACAGCGGCCAGATTACCCTCGAGCTGGGCGAGGAGACGTACACTCGGACGTACGAACGAACGGGCGCTGGAATCGACTCGAGCGGCGATCCGTACGAGACGAACGAAGAGATCATCGATCTCTTCATCTCGCTGCTCGAAAACAATCCCGCGCGATTAGCAGTCGAACGGGGAGACGAGCTCCGCGACCTCATCATGAGGCCGGTGGACACGGAGGCCATCGAGCAGCGAATTCGGACACTGCAGACCGAACGGGAGGAACTCTCCGCCGAGCTCGAGTCCGTCGAGCGGCAGTCGAAACGATTACCGACCCTCGAAGAACGACGACAAAGCCTCGAAAGCGAACTCGAATCGATCGACGAGCAAATCGACGCGTTGCGAACCGATGCGGCCGAGTTCGAAGCCGACGCCGAAATGGCCGAAGAAGCCGAAGAGCTAGTCGATCGGCTCGACGACCGTCGGCAGGAACTGAGCGAAGCGGAAACCGATCTCGAGTTGGTGGAAGCCGAACTCGATGCCCTCCGCGAACGACCGGCAGAACTCCGCGCCGAGCGAGACGAACTGGAAGCCCACACCAGAGCGGACCTCGAACGGGTTCAAGACGAGTTACGAACGGTCCGCGGTCGGAAACGGACGGTGGAAAACACGGTCGCCGATCTCTCGTCGATCGTCGAGTTCAACGAAGACGTCCTCTCGGACAGCGTGTCGACCGTTCCCAGTTCGGAAGCCGACACGACGGATCCGGTGGCAGAACTCGCCCCGAAAGACGACCAGGAGATAACGTGCTGGACCTGTGGGAATCAAGCCGAGCGCGGTACGATCGAAGAGCAGTTGGAGAACCTCCGTCGCGTCGTTTCGGAAAAGCAAACCGAACTCGGGGAGCTGACCGACCGGATCGAAGCGTTAGCCGCGGAAGAGGAGTCAGTTCGGGAGGCGATCGAAACGCGAGAACGTCTCGACCGGGAGATAGAGGACGTCGAAGCGAAACTCGAGTCGAAGAGAGAGCGACGCGAAGCGATCGAAGAGCGGATCGCAGCGTTGCGTGAGACGGTCAGTGAGCTCGAATCGGAGGTCGCAGTCACCGAAGACCTTCGCAACAACGATCTCCTGAAGACCTACGAACGAATCAGCGACCTGCAGTACGAACGAGGCCAGAAACGGGAGCAGTTGGGGACGGTCCAGGACGAAATCGACGAAATCGAGGCGCTCCCGGACAAATCGCGTCTGAAGGAGCAGATCGAAGAGATCCGACAGGAGCTCCGACAGGAGCGGAAACGAGTAGACGAACTCGAATCGCGATCGGTATCACAGTTCAACGAGCACATGGAGAAAGTGCTGGACATACTCGATTACCGGAATGTCTCGCGCGTCTGGATCGAGCGAAAAGAGGACCGGCGGGACGACCAAAAATCGAATTCCACGTTCGACCTGCACATTATTCGAGAATCGGAATCGGGATCGGTGTACGAGGATACGGTGGAGAACCTGAGCGAAAGCGAGCGAGAAGTTATCGGTCTAATCGTCGCGCTCGCTGGCTATCTCGTCCACGACGTGTACGAGGAAGTACCCTTTATGCTGGCCGACTCGTTGGAAGCGATCGATTCGGAGCGTATCGCGGATCTCATCGAGTATTTCTCGGAGTACGCGCCGTACCTGGTCGTCGCTTTGCTCCCCGAAGACGCGTCCGGAATCACCGACAGGTACATGGAGATAACGGCGGACGAGCTAAACTGATCACTGGTACGAATTCCGTACGCCGGATGGAGGTAGCTGTGTACTCTCGGGACGGCAGAGGTGCAATTTATGTCATTATAAGGAGGTCGACAGTATTGTCCATTTCATGAAATTTTGTGGACAGAGCGTACTCTCGCCGCCAACGTCGTTTGGCGACACACGCCGACCCAGAAGCCGTCTTCCGACATCCTTCGCCCGCGAAGTCGATTTCACGGGGACCGGTTCTCGCGGACGCCCGCATAGTCCCTATCGATCTCTATCGCCAGTACTCCTCGGTACTCAACGGTCTGTACCCCCTCGTTGATGTCCTCGGCGTCTGTCACCCGCTCTCGAGTGGAATGCGTATCGGCTCGACTACGGCAGTCGGATCTCGTGGAAAAGTCGATCAGCGAACACAGTATTGTTTATTATTGCAATACTATAGCACGATTGGATCGAAGTGATAATTATATAGACAATCTCAGAGGGTGGGTAAGTGCAGCACGCGAACACATCGATAGAGGTGTCTCCTTTCCTCAATAATTGAGAAACACAGTAAAGACGATCGATTCCTCCCTCTCGAGGAGAAATTGGGGTCAGCTCTTTGTGCCACGCGCGATCGAAAGTCCACGGTTTGCCACGTGATAGTCGGTTTAAGCCCGCATCACACTTCGATAGAGGTGTGTGATGGAGTGAGAACGTGAAGCGATCACTTTGCCAGAATAACGCGCGAGAGAAACACATCGATAGAGGGGGCTGACGGCCGAAGCGATCCGACGAGCGGGGGTCGTCAGGTCTCGTTTCGAACCTGCGCTTTGACGACGCTGGTCACTTCGTCCGTGGAAACCATGTCGATTCGCGAATCTTCGCGAAGGGTTTCGAGGATCGTCTCGGGACGCTCGCCGAACTGGAACTCGAGGAACATTCCCGAACTCGGCCCGTGACTCCGGCGCTCGAAGTCGACGAGCGAGTACGTCGTCATCTCTTTCATCTTGTTGACGTAGGTCTCCTGGTGGTACTGTTCGGCGTCGATCGCGTCCGTGAGGAACTGGTAGACGCGGTACCCGGTCGTACTCCGGGCCGATTCGTCGTTCGTCTCGGATGCGACGGCCGCCGTCGCGTACAGACAGAGTTTCTTCTGTGTACTGATTCCGCGAACGACCTCGAGAACCCGATTCTTCTCGACTTTGTCCTGTGCCTCACGAACGTGTTCTTCACGGACGCACTCGTCGCCTTCGCGTTCCGCGAGCTCGCCGGCGACGCGCATGAGATCGATCGCTTTCCGAGCATCGCCGTGAGTCTGTGCCGCAAAGGCCGCCGCCAACGGGATGACATCGTCGTCGAGAACGTTCTCGAAGAACGCGTCCTGGCGGCGACGGAGAATCGACTGGAGCTGGTTCGCGTCGTAGTCGTCGAAGTGGACGTCTTCTGGGGTGAACGAGCTCAGGGCTCGACTTCCCACGGACTCCATCATTTTCGTATCGTTGGAGATCGCGACGACCGAGACGTGCGCAGCGAGGTCGTTGTTCGCGCCGGCCCTGGAGAGCTGATAGAGCAGTCGGGAGAACGCCGGCTCCTGTTTGTCCCGGCGGCCGACGAGCATGTCGAGTTCGTCGAGAACGAACACCGCCGAATCGAAGTTTTCGTTGACGATTCGATAGAGCTCGTCCCACTTCTCCTTCGTCGCGACACCGTGTTTCGGAACCTCGACCGCAACGTTCGCTTCCGCCGCAGCGCGGCTCGCCAGTTCGTAGACTGCAACGCCGAGGGTATCGAGATCCTGGCAGTTGACCTCGATCGTTCCGAACTGGATATCGCGCGTCTCACAGATGTTGCTGATGTTCTTGCAGACGGCCTTGGTGATGAGGGATTTGCCGGTTCCTGACGGACCGTAGAGGAAGAGATTCGGGGGACGGTTGTCGCCGAGAGCGACGCGGAGCATCTTGGTGACCTCCTGAAGCTGCTCGTCGCGACCGACGATGCGATCTTCCTCGACGATGTGATTCGGATCGAGAAGCGACCGGTCCCGAATGAGTCCGTCCTGTTGGTCGAACTCCAGCAACATATCCTCGATCGATTGCGATTCGCCGTCCGACGCCGGCGCAGTCGAAGATGGAGTCGTCTCGGACGCAGAAGAATCGGACGACGGAGCAGGCTGATCCGTCGGTTCGTCCTTCGATGTCCCCGCCCCATCTCGAGGATCCTCGAAGTCATCCATACGATGATCCATACGGGGCGGTACCAAAAGTGTTGCCCACCTCTATCGATGTGTGTTTGTTCGATTGAGCGGGCGATCCGCGACAATTCCACTCTTTCGAAGGGGAGAGCGACTGAGACGGTACGAACGGATGACGATGTGTTATAGAGTCGCTGCAGTTACGAGACAGAGATCGTTGCGATGTCGAGACAGACACCCCTCTATCGATGTGTTCTACTCGACCAGGGGAAGAGAGACGGAGGTGGGTGAAGGAGAGTAGAAACGAATTATTCGAGAATATCCCGGATAGAGCCCATGGTAAGTCCGGTTTGAGAAGGTCTGTTCTCGAGGAAGAGTCGTGCCGTTGGAGTTGCGTTTCGGAACACATCGAACACATCGATAGAGGGGTGTGTGAGTGTTCGTTCTAGAAAGCTAGAAGAAGAGAAGGAAGAGAAACCCGACGATTATCAGTCTAATCGGCTCTCTGGAACGATTCCTTCGGATTCGGGACTCACGCTGCTCGATCCCGGCGAGCGCACCCCCCTCCCGTTCGAGCGATCGAACACATCGATAGAGGGGTGTCTCTCTCGTGTGTACTCGTTCCGTCTCGGCACCGTCGATTATCGGCGCTATCCTGGTCAACGATTCCCAGCAGTGTCTGTCTCGAAAGTCACAATTCGTCAGTATATCACTCGTCAGATCAGTCGTCAGTAGATCAGCCGTCGGTAGATCAGCCGTCTCACCCATCAGTATATCGGTCGTCGAGGCGGAACGTGTTCGCGATACACTTCGATAGCGGTGTCTCCTTCCCCTGGGCTCGAGCAGTGATCGTCACTGCAGGCTCCGTACCTCTCGAAACGCTTCTCTCGGAGCGATTTCGTTCGAAATGCAAGTGATCAATCCGCACGAACACATCGATAGAGGGGTGTGACATCGATAGAGGAGCGTGTCCAAGAGCGACTCGACGATGACGCCAGCTTCACTGAATCACCGGGTAGCGTCACCAAATTCACACCACCGTGTCCGTTGTTATTTTGATATATTTGGCAGTAACAGCGGACATAGTGGTGTGGCAGTTCGTAGAATCAGCCGGTTACAGGTGCGGCAGCATTGAATGCGTCCGGTTCACAGCGCTCGAATTGGACGAGATCGCGATTCGACACACCAGTACGTCCGTTGTTCCGCGAACGTGTCCACCGTCTCTTCCACCATAAGTCACCGTTTCTTTCACCACGAGTCACCGTCTCTCTCACAAGTGCATCCGCCGTTCACACTCGAGAAGTGTTGCGTCGAGAACAGCGGACATCGTGGTGTGGCACTATTTCCAGGAACCGTTTTCCGGGACGGACTGTTCCCACGACTTCAGGCGTGGGCTTTCACACTGCGCCGGTGTAGGAGGTGTCTACTCCGGAAATCGTACAGATTATCCAAGTGGTGGGGAAGGGAAAGAGGAACGGAACGAAAGTTTGTCTTTGGGATTAATTCGTGGAGTAGACGGGGACACACTCACCCCACCATGTCCGCTGTTCTCCGCCAGAAACCGGGTCGTCTACTGAGTGCCGATCAGAGTTGCATTAATTCCATCTAGCTTATTAATTTTACATACCCCTTATTGCAGATATGGTTCATGCCGTCATTCGGACTAGCTCACACGTCATCGTATTAAATATTCCGCTATCTAGAAACCCATTCTAACACCGTTCCCGTTTCGTGTAGATTACTGCGGACATGGTGGGGTGGGTGTGGTCCGTGATTCTTTATAAGTGCGCAGAACTGCGGACACTCCGGACAGTGTGGTTTTATAAACTATGGTGAAAGAGAGGTGAGTAGCTCGAATGAGTTTGTTCGAACGCGACACTGAAATCTATAGGAACCGCGACGCGTTGCGAGAGGATTATCAACCGGAACAACTCGTCGGTCGTGACGACGAAATCCAGATGTACCAGGCGGCGCTCCAGCCCGTAATCAACGGCGAACAGCCGAATAACGTCTTCCTCTACGGAAAAACCGGCGTCGGAAAGACGGCTGCCACCAGGTATCTCCTCTCTCACCTCGAGGAGGACGCCGCGAAGTACGACGACATCGATCTCCAGCTGACGTTCCTCAACTGCGATGGACTCACGTCCTCCTACCAAATCGCGACGCGTCTGGTCAACGAACTCCGAGACGAGACGAACCAGATCAGTACGACGGGCTATCCGCGAGCGACAGTGTACGGAATGTTGTGGGACGAACTCGAGAAACTCGGCGGGACCAATCTGATCGTCCTCGACGAAGTGGATCACGTCGAAGACGATTCGATTCTGTATCAGCTTCCGCGAGCCCGCGCGAACAACAACCTCTCCGCGGCGAAAATCGGGATTATCGGTATTTCGAACGACTTTTCGTTCCGTGACGATCTCTCGCCGAAGGTCAAGAGTTCGCTCTGCGAGCAGGAGATTCACTTCCCCGCATACGACGCGGGTGATCTCCAGAAGATTCTCGAGCAACGGGCCGATGTCGCGTTTCACGACGATGTCCTCGACGACGCCGTGATTCCGCTGTGTTCGGCCTACGGCGCGAAAGACGCCGGCGACGCCCGACAGTCGATCGATCTGCTCATGAAAGCCGGCGATCTCGCTCGGGAGGAAGCGGAGACGACGGCCGTCGCCGAGAGACACGTCGAAGCGGGACGGCACGATTTGGAACGCGGACGGATCGAAGAGGGCATCAGCGGACTCACTCAACACGGACACCTGGTGTTGTACTCCTTGCTGACACTCCATCTCCAGAATGAAACGCCCATTCGGTCGCGAGACGTTCGTCCGCGGTACACGAACTTTGCACAGCGGGCCGGTCGTGATCCGCTGGTCCCGCGCCGAATGCGCGATCATCTGTCGGAACTCGCCATGCTCGGGCTCGTCTCGGTCACCGAACGCAACGAGGGCCGGCGGGGTGGGACGTACCGCGAGTATACGCTCGATATGGACATCGAACTCATCCTCTCGGCGCTCGACGAGGTTCTCGACGATGTCGGTATCCACGAATCCATTCAGGGCCATTTGATCGGTGACGAACGCACGACGGATGAGAATACGTCATTGGCCGAGTTCCAGTGACCACCGTCTCTGGTGAACTACTCTCCAAGTCCTCCTCTCCTCTTTCCACCTCCCGTCTCCTTCCTCCTTCCTCCTTTCCGCCTCCCGCCTCCTTCCTCCTTTCTTCCCCTTCTCGATTTCTCCCTTCTCCGTTGTGTCCCTTCCCTCCTCTTTCACGTCCCCTTTCATCCCGGATAGCGAGCGGATTGTCCCCCGAACCGTCCTTTGCCGCGGGGACCCTCCCAGATCCGACACCATCGTGTCCGCTGTTCTTCGACTCGGCCGGTGGTGTGCCCAAATCCAGATCTCCTAGGAAAAAGTACGTACGCGACGCCGACCGATCTTCCTTCCGTACGACGACGCCGATGCTCGGAAACGAAGATCCGCTAGCAGTAGCCGGTTAGACGGCCTTGTCGACCTCCTCGAGTAGTGCTGGATTTCAGTGACTGTGCTGAGTACAGTGTGCGTGTCCTGTACTTTTCTCAGCCTCCCCCGGAGGGTCTGGAGGTACGTTTAATGAGTCTGTAGCGTGTATTGGTAGCATGACTCATACACGGTTCACTCCCAATCTCGAACTGGACGGGCTTTCCCCGGACGAGGCCTTCGCTATTCTGGGGAACGAAATCCGGTTAGAGATCATCCGCGTACTCTGGCGGGCAGGTGCCGCCCACGTGTACGACGACGGCTCTGACGCTGTCGAGATGGTGTCGTATTCCGAGTTGCAAAACGAGGTTGACGTTGATGATAACGGGAAGTTCAACTACCACCTCTCGGAACTCGCTCCTCACTTCGTCCGACGAACTGACGACGGATACCGGTTGAGCAGTGCAGGAAAGCAGATCGCCAGAACAGTGATAGCCGTTTCTGGAGCAGAGAGCCTCGACTTCTCTCAGGAACTCGACGAGAATTGCCCGTTGTGCGGAGCAACCGTTGCGGCCACCTACGAGGATCAGTGGCTGCGAGTCGGCTGCACCGAGTGTGAGGGGTTGTTCGGCGATCAAGCGCCGACGGGAACGCTCTTCCTCACGAACTATCCGGTAGCAGGGCTGACGACCCGCAACACTGAGCAAGCGCTCGCAGCCGGACTCTATCGGTGTGCTCTGGACATAACGTATCTAATGTACGGTGTCTGTCGGGAGTGTGCAGGGCCGATCTCGTCGTCGGTGACGGTCTGTGACGTGCACGAACATGATGGGAGGGACGCCTGCGACACCTGTGGAACGCCGTTTCCGGTCTGGGCAGATATGAGATGTAACACCTGTGGATTCGCCAAACGGTTACCGGTCGAGATGTTCGCGACTGGTCTCGTATTGGCGACTGAACTGACCGGCAATCCCGAGTTGGACATCGACTCACCGGCGGTCAACGACGCCATCGAACTGCTACAGAACAACGTCGAGACCAACGTCTCGATGGAGCCTCTCCGCGTATCGCTTTGTATCGAGGTCGAAACGACAGTGTTCACTCTCACCTTGGACGACGAGATGAACATCGTCGAGTTCGATCGGGAGCCACGGACTGACACCGTCGTTTCGTAATCTGGATACGTCTGGCTCGGTTAGAGAAGTGTCCTTCTCCTAATACATAAGTCGATCTCAGTGCTAACACTAGCTGCTCGTATTAGAGCACAATCCCCACTGTGGCGTCCGTTACGCGGAGGTGCCTCGAGGCGACACAAGCGGCGGAACGGACGGCACAGGAGGTGACGAATGACCATGACAAGCAAATCGATGCCGAACAGCGAGTGTACCACGGGGGGAACACCATGACGGCAGTAGATCGCGGCAAGCAGGATCGCGTCCTCGATTGGGGTGGTTTCCCTGGCCGCTGGGAAATCACGCGTTCGACAGCGGACACGGACGGGGAACTGCTGGAAATGCGATTTGAGATCGAAGACGTCCCCGAAGACGGTCCGTTCGTCCACACTCATCCGCACGCTGAGGAGCGCTACGAAGTGGTTTCAGGTGTGTTAGAAGTGTACGTAGATGGGGAATGGATGGAGGTAGCGGCCGGTGAGGAACACACCGTCCCTCCAGGTACGGCCCATACGTTCAGGAACGCGACCCCCGTCGAGATCATCAACATCCACGAGCCCGCCCTACAGCATGAGGCGTTCTTCCGACGGTTCCATCAGCTCGTCACGGAGCAGGGGGTGTCATTGCCTCCAGAGGGCTTCAAAGATGTCGTGCTGTTAGCGATGCTGACGACGGAACACGAGGAGGACATATACGCAGTGAGTCCCCCACACTGGGCCTTTAAGGGTCTATCTGGTCTGGGCCGCTTGCTTGGATACCACCTCCCAGATTAGGCAGCGGTTCTAAGCTGTAGTAACAGCCGGCAGAAGATGGGAGGGTGAGAGGCACCCTTCCTGCGATAGACGTTCGCTATTCGTAGTCTTAATCTGACCAGATAGGCTGGTTTCGTCGAGCGAGATCGGTGATTTTCTTGGATATTTGCGGGATCGAGCACCTCTGTGTCGAGAAAATCGAGGCCACGCATTCAGCACAACTCAAAACGGAATGAGTGTGTGGAAGAATCGCTCACACGTCTGTGCTGAGAAACCAGGATGTCACGCCATCCGGGCCCGGCTCGTCGTCCGCGACGATGAGCCACATTCACTCGTGGCCGTGACTCGTCTCAATACGGCTGATCTCGTCTAGGACATCACTGAACGGGACTGAGCCCTCTGCTTGGATCTGTCCGGGGTCGAGTACCTCCGTATCGAGAACCTCCGCTGGCGTGAGCCACACCCACTCGGAACGGACGTTTTTGCCAGGCTCACTGAATACTTCGAGTTCCTCCTTGAGCATCTCTTTGCTAAACGGAGGCAAGAGTGGCGGATCCTCGGTACCCTCGAACGTGTCCTCGTACTCCGGTTCATCCCCCTCGTCGAGTTCTCCGACACGATTCGCATCGTCATTCCGAGGGGGTGATGCGGGGCACAGTACAGATCGTACAGGCCCTCCTCTTCGAACTGGTAGAGCCAGCCTCCACCAGCGTTTACGACCGGCGACGAGAACGGCGGCACACCATCTGGAACCCGCTGCTGGAACCCGTGGCCGGGATGGTAGGCCGTGATCGTGTGGTCGGGAGTCGTGAAGGTGAACTGGACGATGTCACCTTCCTCTACTGCCAGTCCAGTCGGTTCGAAGTGGAACAGGGGGCCGTGGCTTTCAGGCACAGGATCGGCGATGT
Source organism: Natrinema salaciae (assembly GCF_900110865.1). Classification (NCBI taxonomy): domain Archaea; kingdom Methanobacteriati; phylum Methanobacteriota; class Halobacteria; order Halobacteriales; family Natrialbaceae; genus Natrinema; species Natrinema salaciae. The sequence goes on along the minus strand of NZ_FOFD01000005.1, from coordinate 120,405 downwards.
GGAGTTCGACATCGTGATCCGGTTCGAGTCCCCCCGGAATATTGTCGGCGTTCGGCGTGGAAAAGCCGTAATGTGGATCGATCTCCGCACCACCGTCTCCCTCGGTCCCGTCGTCACCGCTATCGCCGTCGTGAGCGGCTGCTACGCCACTTCCGAGTGAAAGTGTCGCGCTGATCCCGAGTATTTTCAACAGCGGACGCCGTCCGAATCCGAGTTGTTCGATGCTCGTCTGGTCGGTTGTCTCGTTCGGTGGTGTCATTAGTTCGTTTCTCTTGGATGTGTTACTTCCTCGCCACAACCATCGTATCCGGACCCGGGAGCGGTTTTGCCTCTCCACCTTCGAAGCCCGCCTCGTGGACCCATTCGATACACTGGCCGGCCGTATAATCGGAGCCGTCAGGCGTCTCGATCAGCATGTTCAGGCTCATGAGCAACGGTAGTTCGGCGTCGCGGCGCTCCTCGTCGATCATCGTTCCGTAGACGATGATGGCCCCGCCCGGATTGACTGCCTCGGCGACCTTCGCGAGGATCGCTCGCTTGTCGTCGAGCCCCCAGTCGTGGAGGATGTGGCCGAGAATGTAGACATCCGCTGCGGGCAGTGGCTCGTCAGCGAAGAAATCAGCGGCTTGGAATTCGATGCGGTCGGCGGCCGGACTCTTCCCGGCGAAGTCTTGGAAGTACGGTTCAATCCGGGGCAGATCAGCTCCGATGGCGTGGACGTGGTCGTTCTCCTCTGCGATGCGCTTTGGAACAATTCCTTCACTGGTGCCTAAATCGACAACTGTCTCGTGGTCCTTCCAGGGGAACTCGTGCGCGAAGACCTCTGCCGCACCCATACTGAGGCTGGTCATCGCGCCGACGAACTGTTCGAGAATCTCATCATCCTGGTAGATGACACCCTCGAACGGGTGAGTCTGCTCGTCGTCGAGTTCATTCTGGGTCCGGCCGGTTCGGAGCGCCGTTTCGAGGTTGCTCCAGAACGGATACAGCCGGTCGTTGATCATTTCGAACCAACCGGCGAACGACGTGGGTTTACCCTCCACGAGGAACGCAGCGGATTCAGGCGTGTTCCGATACTGGCCGTCCTCACGGTCGAGCAAATCGAGCGCGACCAACGCATCCAGGAAATCCCGTGAACCCCGCGGATGCAGACCGAGCGCGTCCTCCAACTCCTCGACGGTCTGAGGCCCATTACGGTCGAGTTCGGTGAAGACGCCGAGTTTGGTGGCACTCATCAGCGTCTTTGATGCCCAGAACCCCTGACCGATGTCCAGAATCCGTTCGGGGTTTGGGCTGTCTACGGTCATATCTGTTAACCTCCGTGGTCGGTGTGACCACGATGGGGATTTCGCCCCGACGAGAGTTATAATTTTTGTGATGATTATGCAAGTTTGTGGTGGTCACCCAACCAAGTAACATTTTGTAACTACAACGGTCAGCGCTGGGTGGATTACTCCGGTAACTCGACGTCCGGCATCTCCGCGGCCGTGTGCTCGAACGCCCACGCCTCGAATTCTTCGAAGACGCCGGTGAGAGATGCACCTCGCTCTGTCAGGTCGTAGTACGTGGCGATGGGACGGTCCTCGAGTCGTCGGCTGATGAGGTCCTGTTCTTCTAAGTCTCTGAGTACGCGGGAGAGGGTGGCCGAATCGGCAGTTGTCGTTTCCTGAAGGTCACTGAATCGCTGTTCCCCGTAGAGATGGAGGCTCCGAAGCACGGTAAGCCGCCATTTTGAACCGACTATCTCAAACGCTCGCGCAACGGGGCATATCTCGAAGAGGTCGTCGTCAGGGTCTGGCCTGGGTGGTGGGTCAATGCAAGGCATGGTCTATGTTCTATGCTACCACATAACGTGATAAAAGGGTATCCCAAATTTCTGCATGGAACGCCTGTGAGGGATCAGCATTCGAGTTCTATGTCCATGGCGCGCAGATCGCGCCACAGGTAGTGAAACGGAACGCAGTGCCCATCGCGGATACGACGACCAGAAACTCCGGCGATTCGCGCATGACCGCGATATTCGCCCGCTCATCAAGATCGGGTATTTACCCCACTCCACAAGGTGTAGAATGCACGGCTTGACAGCGACCTCTACCATTGACGGAATATAAACGAGACAGTCAATGCAACAATCAAACAGAAGTTTGGTGCGTTCGTGCGGTCACGCCTGTGGTGGAAACAGTTCCGCGAACTCGTCACCAAATGTGTCGTTCACAACGTGGAACGAAACCTCGCTATTTCAGGTGGTGAATGTGATTGTACGTAATTCTGAGCGAAACGGACTACTGAATACAGAAGTTGCGGGTAACATTGCTACGACGTTCTCCGGGGTTCCGCTTTCGATGAAACATGGCTCGTGTGCCCTCCTCGGAGAATCTCCGGTTTGAGAACCCGCCACGCGACGCCCGGACGAAGCAGTCTCGTGGGGGGATGTTCCATGGAGGCAACGTGGGCGAGAGCGTCACGCAGTTCAGCATCGGAGTGCGCTTTGCGGGTGAGCCGAGAGAGGTACCACGCGAACATCCGGGTTCCTGGTGGCGTCGGCCCCGTGGTTTCGGGGAACTGGACGTCAGCTCCGATAGCCATCGTCCAAGCAGTGTCGATAATTGTCTGGACGCGGTCAAAGAATGCGAGAGCGAGGTTCGGGCCGCGAACGGACGCGAGTACGTGGTGAAGCACAAGCGCCTCCAACACCGCGACAGACATACCCTGCCCGTAAATCGGGTTGAAGCTGGCGATGGCATCACCGAGGACGATGAGACCGTCCGGGAATCTATCGAGGTTCTCGTAGCGAACCCGCCGGTTTGACGGAAACGGATAGAACTCGATGTCCTGCCAGACTTGTGGGTGGGTTTCTATGAGTCGATGTATCTGCGGGATGGGTAGGCTCGCGGCGAAGTCGGCGAACCCCTCCGGGTCGGTTGGGGGATGGTCTCCGTTCATCCCGTGCAGATTTACCAACCAGCGGTTATCCTCCACGGGAAACGCGGCACCACCCCGCGTCCGCGGGGGTGATGCCGCCGCGAAGAACGTTTGTCGATCGTCCGGGGGGCGACGAATGGCCGTGGTGCAATACCCGAGGTTGATCTGAACCTCGTCGATGTCGGGCGCATCGAAGCCGTGGTTATCCAGCCACGTAGGGGTCCGACTTGTCCGACCCGTGGCGTCCACAACGAGATCGGCAGCGATGCGCTTCCGATCGGAGCCCTCTCGGACGGCAATACCTTGGATCGTCATCGTCTCGGAATCGAAGAGGTAATCCGTGAACTGGCACCCCGGTTTGAGCTCGACGTTTTTGAGGCTGGCTACCCGGCGTCTGATGACGTGTTCGAATAGCGGCCGGGTGGCGAAATACATCGGAAACCGTTTCGTCCCGTCAGCGAGGAACCCGCCTTCGTCGTAGAACTTGAAGTCACTCGCACCGTCGATCAGCAGGCCTCCGGCGGAGATGATGTCTTCTCCGAACCCCGGAAAGAGGTCTTCCAACGTAGCCCGACCCGCTTCCTGAAGCGCATGGACCTGTGGCCCCTGAGGGACGCCGCGTCGGAAGCTCGAATCGTCGGGGAGCGAATCCTTTTCGATGATCGTGACGGTGTCGTAGCCATTAGCTAGCACGCGGGCAGCGCACAACCCGGCGAGACTCCCACCGATAACGGCAGCGTGTTCACCCACCTGTTGGACGCGGCCGGATTGGTAGCGTCGAACCGTCGAGAGTGTCATCGCTGGCTGCCCTCCAAGGATTGGGGACTGGTCCCCTCGAATCCGGTTCGGAGCCTCGTGATTCGAGACGCCGTGACTGAGGTTCGTCCCACGTCGTTCCTGTTCGCGTTCAAGTGGAGTACCTCTCCAGGAATCACCGAATCGTTTTTCGACTCCATACTAACTCATGGTGGCGCGAGTGCTATCCCATTACTCGGTAAGGAGATCCCCACGGTGTGAGTAGACCGAGGAAGAACACGACCATCAGGACACAATCGAACAGCCGCAGTCACTCACCGCTGGAATCGGCTCCTGGCGCTGTCGGGTCTGCTTCGAACGCACTGGCGTCAATCGGGGAAGCGGCATCCATCCACTCATCGATCAAATCGTGGGCCCAAGAACGAACCGTATCGTTTTCGCTGACGATCGGCACGCCGTACGATTCGTCGATCGGTTCGGGACCGCTTTTTTTAATCAGCACCGTCTCGTCGAAGATCCACAGGTTGCACGGGATGGGACCCTCGTGTTGGCGGAGCTCGCTCCCGGCTTCAACGAGCGCTCTCCACCGTTTGGCGCGCTTCGGAGTAGAACCGAGAAACTCGACGAGTTCATCGGTAATGATCCCGTCCATGGTCATCCGTCCGGCGATGACCCGCTCGTGCAACGTCGTCCCGAGCGGTTCGGGCGGTGCCAAATGGGCAAGGACCCTGAACTCGGACGCGTTCCCCAAGAGGTCGTTGATAAACCCGATAGCCTCGACGGGGTCTTCGGATTCCGGTCGCCGGACGACTGCATCGCTAAAGTGCTCAAGACCGATAGAGAGTTGGTCGATCGGGAGCCACGTAAGCGCGTCGTCGAGACGGTGGAGTGTCTCGACCGATTCGAGGAAGGGCCTGAACCGTCGCATGAGATGGCGACCATGGGTTGTGGCCGTATAGTTCCCCTCAGTCGTGCGCTTTGCCCACCCTCGCTCTTCCAATTCGTTGATGATCCGATCCAGCGTCGCCCGCGAGACACCCGTTTGATTCACCAACATTCCCCGAGTGTACTGGCCCTCGATGAGGACCTCAAGTATCACGACTCGGTTAGCGGACCGGGAGAGATACGCAATGTCCTCCAGCGCCTTAGTCGGGAGTTTGCTGTCTCTCTCTGGCATGACTAGCGCTTCGTGTACCTTGGTAACAATGGTTATGGTTTTTTGAACCTGGGAGACTGTGGGTATAGTCTAGAGTAGACGTTTATTCTGGGTGTGCGCCCCCATTCAGCAAGGCCGCATATTCCGACGCGCCCTCTGAGTCGGTCGTGCTTCCCCTGACTAGATTGATAAGCTTAATCCAGATATTGTCTATCCGGTACGTACCGCGCTTAGTGGTTGCGGAGCGTCACTCCTTGTCGACTAGTGTAGTCTGGATGGACGAGAGGGCAATTGCTAAACCGTTCTGGACACCTGAGTTCAGTGGACTCCGGCCGAACTCGTTGCGGATTATCGAATCGAACAGGCTCGTGCCGGTGTCGGAACGACGACGCGTCTCAACAGCGCGTCTCTCCACCGTCGAGCAACCCTGGGAATTCGTCGACCATCCCACCGACCGACTCGCAGTTGTTCGCGTCCAGTCGCTATTCCGCAACGCAGCCGTGCGGCCGTCATTCGTTCGATAGCCGATACTTCTTTGCACCTCTACTGTCGACACCCCCAACATGCAGACCGATTTACGGGTGAGGGGATGTCGTCCGTAGTGTACGCACGGAACCCGGCTCTCAGCGGGGGTGACGGTCGGGCTACGTGGGCCGTTCAGTCCGAAGCGGTGGTCTCACTGGCCGATACGACGCTCCCGTTCGCGCTGGCCGCGGGAGTACTGGCAGTCATCGGCGTCGCGATCGTCGTCCAGCGCCGGTTCGCGACCGCGGCCGACGACGGCGACGACCCCACGAGCACCGACTCGAGCAGGGACGAAATCCGGACGGATTCCGCGGCGAACGGGTTCGAAGAGCGGTTCGACGAGACGACGCTCGAGCGCCTCGAGCCGATCGTTCCCGACGCGGTCGAGCGCGTACGCGACCTCGAATCCGAAACCCGAGACGATCACGAATCCGCCCGGGAGCGAATCGAGCGAGCCGAGCGGATCCTCCGGCGCGGACTCGAGGACGCGCTCGCCGACGGCCGCTTGGAGCCCGGACTCGCCGCGCCGACCGGCGAGCCGTACGAGATCGTGAACCTCCCGGCTCGGTACCGCGAGTTGTCTCTGCCGTCGTCGGGTGAGACCGTTCACGTCAATGCGGCCGAACAGGCCGTCCGCGATCGACTCGAGGACGGGACGATTCGAGAGCTGGCGATGGTCGCCGCGGCGGTCGACGAGCATCGCGAGGCGATCCACGAGCACGTGCGCCGCCGAGAGGGGGACCTCGTCGAACTGCGTGCCGAAGTCGACGGGACGCTCGCGGACGTGCGTGACCTGACCGACCGACTCGAGGGGCCGCTGGCCGATCGCGTCGACGACTTCGTGCTGGCGGGTCGCCACGACTCGGTCCCGGGCGTCGCCGATATCGAACGCGACCTGTCGGACGCGACCGATCTGTTGCACCGCTGTTCGTTCGAGGACGCCCGGCGGAAGCTTCGAGACGCGGACGACGCCGCCGACGACCTGCTCGTCACCGTCGACTTCCTCGGCGGACTGGTCGGGACGATCGAGCACGGGGGCGGGACGGTCGCCCTCCCCGAAGCCGTGCCGACGGCGTTGATGCGCGATCTCGCCCCGATCGTCGAGCGCCAGTACGGCGTCGACGTGACACTTGAGGAGAGCGCGATCGAGATCACCGACCGGGAGGGTTCCGACGGCGGAGCGGCCCCGGACCGCACGGACGAGGCGACACTCACGAGCGAGGAGTCGTCGAACCGCGCCGTGGCCACCGGTTCCGGCGCAGCGACGGGGGGCCACGCCGGCGTCACGACGGAGGCGATCGCCGACGAGATCCTGTTCGTCCTCCGGGAACTCGACGGCGGGACGGGCGTCGAGACGGTTCAGTGCCAGACCGATCGGCTACCCGATAGCGTCGCTCGTCCGGCCGTCCTCGACGAAGTGGCCGCGTACTGCCGCCGACAGACCGACGTCGTCGCAGCCGTCGATCTGCAGGAGGGGGCTCCGCCGGGCTTTCTCGAGATCGAGTTCAGTCCGCGAACGTCACCGCAGTCGGGACTCGAAACGTTACGAGAGCGGTTCGTCGAGCGCCACGGTAGGTGAGTCGTCGGCCGAGCGACGGCCCACGATTACGGCATCGGTCGCGGTCGAAAACCGGTCCAAATGCGGTGGAATCTCTCACGTTATCGTTGAATGATGTGTTTTCACAGTAAAATGTGTCGCCGATGGCTGCTGGGAATAGATTCGCCGTCGCCGCACACGTAATCTTTTAGATAGTTCCGGCGTACGGGTAGGATAGTACCGAGAATGACGAACCTCTGTAAGATCTGTATGGCGCGGGAGGGGGAGTGGGATCGGGGAACCCTCGTCGAACACATCCGATCCGCACACGGGGACGAGCCGGAGTCCGTCGAACAGGTGTATCCGGAGCTGCGCGAGGACGTATTCGCCGCGGAGCCGCCCGACGAGGGGCGGCCCGACGACGGTCCTCGATCGCCGACTGAGTCGCCGACCGACACGCCGAGCGACGAGTTGCTCGGTGATTCCTACGGCAAGAAGTGGTTCCTCATCGGTGTCGGCGGGGCGGGAAACAACCTGCTCGATGCGATCTTGCTTCGTCGCGAGACGCTCGCGGAGAACAACGAGCGACGCGCTCGGATCTGGGAGGGCGGGCTCGCCGGCTACGGCCCGCTGAACACGAACGTCAGCGAACTCGAGCAGACCTACTACGCACAGGAGGAGAAAGGCTACAGCCGGAACGACCTGTTGCCGAACTGTATCATCGGGTTCGGTCGCCACGACTACGCGGGGGCCGGCTACCGGTGGGACATCGGGAAGCGGTTGATGGAGGCCGACTTCGAGGGCGACGCAAACCCGTTCCAGGAGCGCTGGGACATGAAGACCGAGCGGATCCAGGACTCCCAGGCGGTGATGTTCATCCACAGCGTCACGAAAGGGACCGGCTGTGGCGCGACGCCGGTCGTCGCCGATCGCCTCAGAAGCGACGTTCTCGCGGACGATACGATCGTTCCGAAACCGCTCTTCAGCAGCGTCGTCATCCCCTCGGAGGGAACGGAGTACTCCGAGTACGGCGGTCGCGCGAAAGTAAACGGCGTCGTCGGACTCGCCCGTACCTCGCGAGCGGTCGACGCCATCATCCCGTTCGATAACAATCGCCTCGAGAGTGTGGGGGCGGACATCCGGCCGCAGATCGACGGTCTGGAAGACTACAATCCGCCGCAGTACACCGAAATCAATCGCCCGCTCGTGGCGTTTCTCGAGGCGTTCACGATGTCGTCGGTGCCGCAGTTCCTCGATCGCGACGCGACGATGTCGATCATGGGCGACGTGTTCGATCCGGCCGACAGTTTCCGGCCGGTCGAGGACAAGTACCGGCTGAATCCGGACGCGTCGTTTACTCCCGCGGTGATCCTCGCGCCGGTTCTAGGCCGCTCGCGTGCGGACTCGTTCGATCGGTCGAAACTCGAGATACTCGTCCGAAACGCCCTGTTCCAGAACAAACTGGCCGAGTTCGACCCGACGACCGCCTGGGGCGGGACGGTACTGTTGTACGGCCCCGAGGAAAAGATGGACGACGTCTCGGAGTTCGTCGCCGACGGGACGATAACCGAGATCATCTCCAGCGAGGAATTTCTCGATGCGGGGAACGTCTCGGGAATCGAAACGATCGACGTTCACGTCAAACAGCTAGTCACACCCGACCTGGACGACGTCTACCTCTGGGGAACGCTGTGGAACCCGGAGATGCCGTCGTTGTCGGAGATGTACGAGCAGGCCCAGCGGCTCAAACAGGAAGGCAGCAGCGAGCAGGCCGAGAACGTCCGCGACGAGTGGGACGCGGTCGAAGCGCTGTTCTCGTCGCTCGGGCGCGAGAACATGGCCTGACCGTCACCGAACGACGGGTATTCGGTCCCACCGACGACCTCGATGACGGCCGAAAACTTTCTTAGACGAAAATATCCTTGAAAGAGACATATCAGGGCAGAAGCTTCATCACGACCTGAGTGCATTCGTCGCTGTGTAATGGCAGCGGACGTCAACAATCTTCGGTGGAAGATAGGGTGGTCGCCGTGGCTAGTGACGATCGGTGTGACCGTCGCGTTTACCATCATCGGCGCGATGATAGACGCGATCGGCCCGTTCGTCGGCCTGGGTCTGCTCGGGGGAATCGCGATCTGGTACTGGGGTGTGCGAGAGATCAACAACAAGTATCAATCGTTCGTACAGACGTTCATCGGCGAGTCCGAGCGCAACGCGAGGCGCGGTATCGAAGTCGACAGCGCCGATCTATACAATTTGACGTACAACTCCGGAAATTCGCCGCCGCTGGTCAGGGCGGCGGATACGTACTTCAACACGACGATCGTCGTGACCGATACGTCGGTCAACCTGAACAAGGGGGCGAAGTACGACATGGAAGCCCGGGCGGGGGCCGGCGGTGGTACCAACGAGGAAATCTACTACGATCAGGTGACCGGCGTCCGCTCTCACCAGAGTGGAGCGTTTACCGAACTCGAGATTCAGACGTCCGACGGCGAGTCGACCGAAATCAGTTCGATCGCGACGGACACCGTCGACGACGTAGTGGCCGAAGTGAGACAGCGAGTTCGCGAGATCAAAACCCCCGGCCGGGGACGAAACGCCGACCGCGAACCGAACCGGCCGTCCTCGCAGTCGGCGGCGACCCGCGAAGCGCCGCCGCCGGAACGAGATGCGGAACCGTCCGCACCCGCCGACCGCTCGCCGGCGGACGAGACCGAATCCGTTCGGACGCCGCGAGACGAATCGGCCGACGACGTGACAACACACCCGATTACGTCGGTCGCAGACGACGTCACTTCGCGAGCGCGGCCGACGGACCCCATCGCCGACGAATTGTGTCGCGTCCTCTCGAGTCCCGACCCGAACGAAGACCGGCTCGAGGAGGCGCTCGAGGACGCGGTCGACCGCCTCGAGCAAGCGGGTGCGGTCGCCGAGACCGTCGAGCGGCTCGACGATCCGACGGCGGACGAACAGATCCGATCGGCGAAACGGACGCTGGCCGCTCGAGATGGTGCTATCCCGGGGGGGCTCGAGCCGGTGTTCGACCGCGTCCTCGACGAAACCGACGACGCGGCGACGGTCGAGGCCGCGCTCTCGGAGACGAAAGCCGAGTTGGAGCAGTCCGAGCGGGAGCGGGATCGGATCCGGGCCGCAGCCGAAACGGTCTGTCGTGAGGCCGACCGGAGCGACGCGCTCACGTTCCGTTCGACCGACGTCGCCGAGCGGACGACGGAACTGGCCGACGCCCTCGAGAGCGAAACGATCGTGCTCGAGCGGCCGGCGGCCGATCGGGAGCCGGAGACGGCGGTTCCGTCGATCGCGGCCGACCTCGACCGCTCCGTTCGACCGCAGTCGCCCCAGTCGCGGGAGTTGCTCGAGGCGTTGGGCGAGCCGGATGCGGCCGACGTCGAGCCGGTGCTGCGCTCGACGGTCGATTCGCTCGACGCCTACGCGGAGCTGCGAGCGACGATCGCGGATATCGGCACGCGCGACGTCCGGCGACGGCTCGACGCGATCGACGACGAACTTCAGCGGAAGGACGGCGACGTCTACCGGCATCTGGCCGATCGGGTCCGCGAACTCGAGGCGATGATCGAGCGGGACGACGTCACCGACGTGCAGTTGTACGCGATCTATCAGGAGAGCACGTTCTACGATCGGACGCTGTTACCGCGACTCTCGCGATCGCTCGACGACGGCGGCAGCGGGGCGGATACCGGGCGGTTGATCGCCGATATCGGGGACCGAGTCGAGACGATCGAGCGCGAGTACATCGATGTCCGCGCCGACCACAACCACACCATTCCGCGCCACTTCCTCTCGCTGGTCGAGGACCTCCGAACGGAGGCCCAACGTGCCGAGACCGACAGCCCGATGCGCGCTGCCGGCCTCTGTTCGGCGGCCGACGAGGTGCTAGACCACGTCGAAGCGCTCTACGAACGAAACGAGTACAGCGTCATGCTCAGGCGACTCCGCGGGTAAGCGGTCGGCGCGACCGGCGTCGACCGCAACGCTGTGGGTGTCCGTTCACGGACCCGGTTCTCGGTCACTCTTTCCCTCACAGGTCGCACGAATGATTAGCGGATGATAATTCATATGATCGATACTTTCGTTGAACATCACGTGTGATGTAATTATAGTATTACAGACTATGACTATATCACGTAACTGTAACAATTACTTCTAAATCGAACGAAACGCTCCACTATCGGCCGGAAATAGCTGTACAGAACTGTGTCGCTGGGCCATTACATTTATTGTACGTTACTCTAGTGTTTCGGTTGATAGGACATGTACGGTTGGATAACTACAGTTAGAGTCGAGAGAGACGGGCGTCGATAGTCAGATGACGTACTTGTTCGTTGGGGCTGGACAGGCGGGGGGCGCGATCGTCGATTCGGTGTTCGATTACACCGACGATTCGCTGCTGGGATTGTTCGATTCGGCCGATATTTCGACGCTCGGTCGGCCGCTCGTGTTCAATTCGACGATGCGGGACCTGCAGAACCTTTCGAACGTTCCGCCCGAAGATCAGTACGGAATCGCCGAACAGCACGGTCTCGTTCAGGGGACCGAACCGGGATTCGAGGAGATGGTCACGGGCGGGTTCGGTCGCAACCCGGTCGACGCTGACGAGGTGATGGCCGAACACGCGCCGCAGATCCAGACTATCCTCGGCGAGAAATTCGAATCGGGGTTCGACCGGTCCGCGGGGGCCGACGAGTCGTTCGAAGACGATCCGACCGACGTGGAAGAGCCGATCGACGGTGAGGAAGCCGACGACGCACCGATCGATCCCGACGCCGAATTCGAGCCGGGGCCCGCGGTCGAACCGACGGGATCGGGCGTCCAGTTCGCGTTCCTGTTTCTCGGCCTCGGTGGCGGAACCGGCTGCGGGATCGGTCCGCATCTCGCCCGCGAGATCAGGGCGTTCACCGACGGGCGAGCCAAGGTCGTCGCAGTCGCCGTATTGCCGAACACCCGCGGCGCAGACGAGGTCGGCGGGTCGGACGAGGACGGGGAGGCCAGCGCCGGCCGACAGGCCTGGAACGCGCGGTACGGCCTCGACCGGCTCGAGGACGAGGTCGACGGTATCATTCTGGTCGACAATCAGCGCATCTCGTATCTCGACTCGGCGGGCGGCGAGTTCGGCGAGTACAACGACTACGTCGCGGCGTCGATCTACGACCTCGTCGCCGGCCCGGTTTTGAGCGGGGTCGATCCGAGCGCGGTCGACGGCATCGATACGCCCGATATCGACGTCCGGGACATCGTGACGTCGCTATCGTTCGGCGTCGCCGGCGAGGAGTCGACGCCCGGGTACGCCGCGATCGGACGCTCGGTGACGATGACGCGGTCGCTGCCGGGCTATCTGTTGCCGTTCGTCGGGAAACGCGACATCGACAGCGCCGCACTCTCGCGGCTGTCGGCGGCGAAACAGACCCTCGCGAAGGTCGACGTCGGCGGCGCTCAGAAGGCGATCTCGTTGATCAGGGCGCCGAAATCGAACCTCGGCTCCGGGTCCCACAGCGTCGAAATCGGGACGGTCAAGGAGTATCTGGAGCGGACGTCCAACCTGAACGAGGTCAACATCGGCGTCGCGATGAGCGACAGGAACCTCGCCTCGGTGACGACGCTGCTGACGTACCGCCGCGAGGACATCGACCGGCTCGCGGATATCGAGGCGGCAGCCGACGCGTACGAAGCGGAGACGGAGGAGCTACTTGCATGACGCGACGACTCCCATCGGGCGTCCTCGCACTCGCCGTGGCGCTCGGCGGCCTCGCAGCGACGGGAACCGTCAGTGGCTCGGCGACGGAGACGGCCATCGAAACGACGTCTCGAGCGATCACGGCGCAGTCGCTCGCGGAGCAGACGCTCGTGATCGCGGCCGGCGGGCTGTTGCTCGGCGCGGGTCTCGGCGTCGCGCTCGCGAGCGGTGCGACCTACTGGTACAAGAGCCGGGAGATCGGGGGACGGCTCCAATGAGCACGGGCCGACGAATCCTGCTGTGTGCGGTCGCTCTGGTGGCGATACTCGCCGTCGGACCGGGAACCGCTACCGCTGCGGCCGACGTCGACTGCGACAGCACCGGCTCGACCGTCGTCGGATCGGTCGACGGCGAGTGGACCGACGGCGACGAGACGCTGTACGAGGGGTCGACGTTCGAGCTCGCCTACTGCACCGACGGGACGACGTATACGGGCGACTGGTTGGCCGCCGGCGACGGGTTCGAACGCGACTCCGCAACCGCGGACGACGACGGGACGTACACCGTCACCCTCACCGGGAACGGCACGGCCTCGATCGCGTTCGCCAAATCTGTCACGCTCAACGAGGACCAGACCGACGGCCTGTCCGTCACGGTCGCGACGGCCGGCGGCGATACCGCCGCTCTCGAGCGAATCGACGACGCGCGAGTCGCCGAGTATCGGACGGCACGGTCGGCGCTATCGAACGCGACGGACGAACTCACCGAGACGACGACGGCGATCGAGAACGGTGACGCGGAACTCGACGCCGCCGAATCGGATCTCGAGATGCTCACCGAAACGTACGAGAACATGACCGATCGAGAAGCGGCGCTCAGCGACTATCTCCTGCGCCGAACCGAGAGCGGGAACGCGAGTGGAGCGTACCGCGCGTTGACGGCGGTCGGGACGGACGCGACCGCACAGCGCGCCGAGACCGAGGACGCGATCGACCGGTACACCGACGTCGCCGAGGCCGAGCGCGCCGGGGCGGCCTCGAGCGTGCGGCTGGCCGCGCTCGGATCGATCGCCGGGGGGCTGGTCGCCGGCGGAGTCGCGGGCGTCGCAGTCCCGCTCGTCGCGGCCCGGCGCGTCGAGGAGGCGATGAAGCTGAGCCGAAACGTCTCCTACGATCGGAAGACGGCGCTCGTCCCGATCCTCGTCGGGATCGCCCTGGCGATCGGCGGTGCCGCCCTCCTCGCGGTCGTCGTCGGGCCCGAGCTCTTGGAGGTGATTCGATGAACGCAAACGTCAAGAGCGCGCTCGTGATCGGTGCACTCGTCGTTCTGGGTGCCGCGGTCGGGGCCGGCGTGTTCGTGACGACCAGCTCCGACATCGCCGTCTGGTTCGTCATCGGCGGCATTCCGCTGATCATCGTCGGGGGTATCGCGCTGTACGTTCGCGGCGTCGTGTCTCGCGGGGGGACGAGCGAACAGCAGTACGTCCGGAAACGAGCGCGAGCGGTCGCACAGGAGTTCCAGCGAACCGTCCGGGACGTCAACGACCTCTCCGAGACGTACGGCGACTGGGAGTTCACCGCCGACGCGCGCCTCGAGTCGGTCGCGGGCGATTTCCGCGCGCAGGGGGTCGCGTTCGACCTCGGTTCCGGCGCGTTCGACCTCACGAAAGGCGTCGCGAACGCCGACGTGCAGGCCTTCGAGGAGCTCTCCGTCGAGGTGGATCGACTCGAGGACGACGTCGAAGCGGAGTTCCGGACGTTCGCGGACGACGAACTGTCGCGGCTCGCGGACGCGATCGATCGGCTCGAGGCCGTGGATCTCGCGACTCGCGACGCGGCGATCGACGAGCCGGCTGACGACGCGGCGATCCCGGCCTGTCGAGACGCGGTCGACGCCGGACGAGCGATCGCGGACGAGACGATCGAGACGGCGATCGACACCGTCCGCGAGATGAAACGGGGTGGGCAGCGGCCGGACGACGCCGCGGCGATCGAAGGCGACCTCGATGCGGCCGTCGATGCCCTCGACCGCCACGAGTACGGGACGGCCGTCGAGTCGGTACTCGAGGCGCGAGACCGGCTCCGGGACCAGTTCTCGGGTTCGTTCGACGCCGAGCGGGACGCGGTGTTGGCGCTGGTCGACGCGGTCGACGCGGCCGGTGTGGCCGCACACGTCGACGCCGAGTACCTCGACGCGGTCGACGCCGTCGAGTCCGCCGTCACGGGAATGGACTCGGCGCTGGACCTCTCGGAGGTGAGCCGCCGCCGCGCGGATCTGCGGCGGACCTGTATCGAGATGGTCGCCGCGATGGAGCGCGACCTCGCGGACGAGGCCCAGACGCTTCGGCGGGCGGAGCTCCCGCCGGGCTACTACACGGAGCCGGGGATCGTCGACGAGGACTTCGTCGACGAACTCGAGCGGATCGAGGAGTTCGATCGGTTCACCGATCGCTGGCGGGACGTCGCCGGCTCGCTCGCCGACGCCGTCGACACGGCCACTACCAAGGCCGCCGTCGTCGACGCCTACGACGACGTCGCCGAGACCATTGCGGCGGAGCTCGAGGCGTCGGGGGAAGTCACGGACGACGACCTCCCGGTTCGCAACGCCGAGGAGTTCCTCGGGCTTTACTACCGTCGAAACGAATCGGTCGAACTCGATCCGAACGTGCCGGTGCTCCGCGTCGGTGACGTCGAAACGAACGATCTGACGGTCGAGATCGCGTACGAGCGCGGCGGAGCGGAGCGGACCGCGACGCTGACGCTGTCGGGGGCCGGCTACGACGAGACCGCGACGATCGCGACCCGGGTCGCCGGGACGACGACGTTCACGGACGTCCCGACCGGCAGCTACGAGCTGAGCGGTACCCCCGGCGACGACGCGTTCGCACCGATCGAGCGATCGGTCCGCGTCGACGGCGAGACGACCGTCAGCGTCGAGTTCGCCGAGCAGAGCCTCCGAGAGCGAGTCTGTTCGGACACCAGCGCGGACATGGACGACCACCTCTCGGAGCTTCGCCCGCGTCTCGAGGAGCTGTACGACGCGGACGGATACGTCTCGACTGCGATGGAGCTTCCCGTTCGGGCGTCGCACGCGCCCTGTCTGCTCGCGGTCTGGGCCGAATCCGACGGCTACGACGCGACGGAGACGTCCGACGGCGAGATCGTCGTCTTCGAGCGGGACCGCCTCGAGCGCGAGCTGACCAACGTGGTCAGGTACAACCTCGAGTCGGGCGACCGATTGCCGTTCGACGAACTCGAGCGGAACTTCCTGACGGCGCCGGTCCCGCGGTCGGTGATCCGGGACGCCGTCGCGGATCTGAGCGGGGAGCACAGCGTGACGACTACAGACGACGCGATCGAGATGAAGTAACTCATGGCACAAACGGACACGTTTACGAGATGGAGCGTCATCGCCTCGGGAGAGGGTGGCGGACGGATCGCATCACAGTTTTTCGACCGGACGGAGAACCCGGGGATCGACGACCGAATCCTGGTAATGAACACGAATCGGGCGGACCTCCGAAACACGATCGACCGGCTCAAATCGAAGCTTGGGGCGACCGAAGACGAGGACGTGATCGAATCCCACGCCCTCGAGTTCGGTTCCCAGCAGGGGGCGGGGAACTTCTTCCCGAACGGGGCGGCGTGCGCTCGGGAGGACCTCGATCGGATCGTCAACCGGATCACGGAGTTTGGCACGACTGACGCGTTCATGCACGTCGCGACGCTGGGCGGCGGGACCGGCAACGGGTCCATTCCCTACGTCGTCGACCAGTTCAGGGACGGGCTCCGCGACCTGAACGACGACAACGCCGCCGAGGAGTGGATGGACAGCGTCATCCACGCCGCCTTCGGCGTCTGGCCGTACTATTACGAGCAGCCCCAGCGCCACTTCAACGCGGTCTGTGGACTCTCGCGACTCCTCCGGACGGACGACGACGAGCAAAACGCCGACATGGTACTGCTCGCGTCGAACTCTCACCTCGACGACGAGGACGGAGCCGGGGACCAGTACGACTCGATCAACGACGCGATCATCACCGCGATCGACCTGATGATCGGTGCCGGCCGCGAGACCCGGAGCGTCATCGACATCAAAGACTACGTGACGATCCCGTCCCAGATGGACGCCTACCACTTCACGCCCGCCGTCGCGACGGACCTCAACGGCTCCGTCTACGAACTCGAGTACATGCTCGATCAGGCGGCCAGCGGGACGTTCGTCCCGATGGACATCGAGACGACGACGGCCGCCTACGCGATCGTCCGTGCGCCGGAACGGATGATCGACGACGGCGAGATCACCGAACCGGACGTGTATCAGGCGTTCCGCGAGTGGACCGGCAAACACGACATCAACGTGGCCGGGCAGGCGAGTCTCACGCCCAAACGTGGCCGCGGGAGCGACGTCGACGTCCTGCTGTTGCTCGGTGGCTTCGACCTGAACCCCCTGCTCGATCACTCGTGGGACGACTTCGAGATGCTCGGCGAGACGCTCGCCGGCAAGTCCCGCGGCGGCGGGGCCGACCTCACGAGCGCCCAGCTCGACCGCATCGTCGACAACCTCGAGTCGTACGTCGAACGGAACGCGGAGTGAGTATGACGGCACTGGCACCCATCCCCGACGATCGCACGACCGCGAGCCGCCTCCTCGTCGCGCTGGTCCTCGCGGTCGCAGTCGCCGGTGCGATGGTCGCGCCGGCGACGGCCGCATCGACGGCGCAGGACGACGGTGACGTGGGGGTAACGCGGTCCGGTGACGCGCTCACGGTCGACGTCACCGATCTCTCGGACCGGCCGGAAACCGTGACCGTCGCCGTCAGCGAACCGAATTCGACCAGTTCCGACCCCAAAACCGTCAGTAACGGCACCGCCGAGGTATCCATCGAAACGCTGATCTCGGGGGTCGACGACGGCGAGTCGCTGGTCGGCGCGACCGTCCAGGTCACCGCCGGAAACGAGACCTACGAAGACGCGGTCGACCTCCACACCGTCACGTTCGCGGCCGACGACGTCCCGGTCTGGATCGACGGCGACGACCCGCGGATCGTGCTTCCGCTCAACGCGAGCGAGACCGTCGGTATCACTGGAAACGATACCGTCGCGGTCACCGCCGACGACGCCGCCCTCGAGGGAGCGGTCCGAGCGGACGGGACCCAGTTGACGATCCCGCAGTCGGAACTCCGCGAGGCGGTCGGCTCGTCCGCGGACGTCGGCCTCGAGGTCTCCGTCGCCGACGGGCATTCGACGAGTCGGACCCTCGAGCCGGAACTCCGCGAGACGACCGACGGCCTCGTGCTCTGGCAGCCGCTGCTCGAGACCGGCTCCTCGTATTCGGTGACGGCCGAACGGACCGCCGACGGGACGCGATACGTGAACGCGGAAGCCGAGCCGGTTCGCCCCGGCGAGATCGACCTCTCGTCGCTGACGGGCGTGAGCGAGGCGAGGGTCTCGGTTTCGTCGGAAGACGAAACCCTGCTCGACGGACGGACGGTCTCACTCGATCGGTTCTCGCTCTCCGCGACGGTCGCGGACGGGGGATCGGCGGTCACGTTCGATCAGGGTGTCGACGGACTCGGCGTGCGTGGCGTCGTGATCGACTCGAGTACGGGCTCGATCGAACGGTACGCGTTCGACGGCGGCCACCGGGTCGAAGACGGTCGGCTCGCGCTCGGAAACGCGACGGCGACGGCGAACGACTCGCTGGTGATCGCGACGAACGCCGGCGTCGGGACGGTGACGCTCTCGGCTGCACCCAGCGAGCAGGACCCCGCCCCAGCGGACGAGTCGGGGCTCCTCGAGACGATACTCGGGTTCGGAACGAAAGCCGTGATTCTGGTGGTGCCGGCGCTCGTCGGCCCCGCCGTCGGTTACGGCGCGTACCGGTTCCGCAACGAGTGGACGGGTGATCGACTCAAGATCAGTAGCGTCGTCGCCGTCGGGTTCGCGCTGGCGCTGGCGCTCGTGCTCGTCGAAACCGTCGGTGGCGGACTGTTGCCCGAAATCGACAGCCTGTGGCCGCCGAACGAGCTGACCCCGCACGCGCTCGCCGTCGTCGGCGTGCTGCTCGGGGCGGCGCTGGCACCGGTGACCTACTCTCGACTCGGCTTCCGGGCCGGCGCTGACGCCGGCGGGTTCACGTTCGACGTGACCGTCACCGATGGCGACCGGCCGCTGGACGGCCGGACGACGATCGGCTACAGACGGATCGACGGCGGCGACACGAAAGCGAAATCGACGACGATCACCGGTGGAACGGGCCGGATCTCCGTGTCCGAACCGGGGAGCTGGAACGTCGCTGCGAAACGGGGAGAGCACGACTCGGAGGCCGTCACGGTCAGCCGCCGAAAAACGAGCGCGACGCTGCCGATCGCGTTCCCGGCGACGATCTCGGTCACCGACCGCGACGGCGGCGACCCGATCGCCGGCGCGACCGTCACGCGAACGGACGACGGGACCAGCCGGACGACGGACGCGACCGGGACCGTCTCCCTCGAGCCCGGCGAACCCGGCTCGAACGTCGACGTGGAGATCGCCCACGACAAGTACGAGAACCGAACGGAGACCGTCGCGTTCACGCAGGACGGCGATCGGACGGTCGCGCTCTCGCCCCGAACCGGGCGCGTACGGCTTCGATCCCGCGTGGACGGCGTTCCGATTAGCTCGACGCCGCTGCGACTCACGCCACGAGAACAGTCGCTTCGCGATCGTTACGGGACGATTAGCGTGACGACCGGCCGCGACGGGTCCGCCACCCGTGACGGGCTCCTGATCGGACAGTATCGCGCCGAGATCGACCCGCCGGCCGGTCGAGACGACCTGTTCGACGGCGGCAAATCGATCGTGACGGTCCGGGAGGATCGATCGACGACGGCCGAGGTCGACGCCGGCTTCACCTGGTCGCTGTCGTCGGCCCAGCGGAGTCAGATCGATCGCCTCCGACAGCGGGTCCGGTCGCTGTCGGACCACGCCGGCCGGGACACGACGATCCCGCAGTACTACGGCACGGTCGTCACGCGGATGCTCGATGCCGTCGAGTCCCTCCCGGAGGCCGGCCATCTCTTCGCGGACGGGGGGACGGACCCCGACGTCGTCGCCGACGCGTTGCTGGCCGCCGCCGCGGACTCGGTCGACGCGATCAACGACGCGATGACGACCAAGCGCAACGTCGACCTCTTCGCGGCCTGTGCGGACATGTCCGCCGCCGCCGTCGAATGGGACGGCGAGTGCGACCTCGAGACGCTCCTCGAGCGCCTCGATTCGGACGCGATGACGCAGCGAAACGCCCTCAAAGATCGGTACGAGACGGTCACCAGCCGGGTCGAGGCCGAACGGGGATCGGTCTCGGAGGCCGCGCCGGCCGAGGAGATGTTGCGACACGCCTGGGACCTCGGCAACGACGCCGGCCGCGGTGACGATGCGATCGTCACGATCCACGCCGCCCTGCTCCTGCTCGACGCCGTCGACGCCGTGTTCGAGCACGACGCCCTCTGCGACAGACTCTCACGGACGGTGTTCTAACGACATGCACACACACAGCCGTCGGGCGACGCTACTGACCGCGATACTCGTCGTCGCGACGATCACGACGATACCGCTGTTCGGGGGGACCGCCGCCGCGCAGGAGGAGACGGCGAACGACTACTTCGAAACGTTCCGTTCGATGGAAGGGACCGAGGCCTACGACGAGTACGACGAACTGGAGACGGTCCGGACGTTCGCCGTCTCCCAGACGCAGGTGACGGGCGAACTCACCGCGGCCGAACGAGCCGAGTTCGAGGCCGTCATCGGGGCCCTCACCGCGTTCGATCGCGCCTACGTCCTGGCCGAGGACGGCGACTACGAGTCGAGTCTCGCGGCCGCCGAAAACGTGAGCGCCTACGCCGACGACCTCGAGGAGTACGATCAGACGCAGGCGACGCTCGTGACTCTCGCGCTGACGCGGTTCTACGAGCGACTCGGCGACGGCCTCTACGAGGAAGCCGATGCGACGAACGGCACGCCCGAGCGAATCGAGTACCTCGATATGACCGCGACGGCCTACGAGCGAGCCGACATGCCCGAGGAAGCGACGCAGTTCCGGGTCCAGGCGGAGCAGTTGTCCGCCGAGTTCGAGCGGGATCGCGAGACGATCGCGACCGCGCAGAACACCTCGGCTACCTTCCTCGAGGACTGTGCCGACTGCGCGGACGTGCAGGCGGCCGTCAGCGCGAACGGGTTCGAGACGTTCGCGGCGTATCAGGACGCGGAGGCGACTCACATTCGGATTCGTGACGCGCGGGAGCGCGCGGCACACCACGGGCTCGCCGATCGCGAAGACGCACTGGCAGCGATGAGCGACGACGTCGGGCAGACGCGAACGACGCTCGCGATCGCCTCCGTCGTCGTCTTGATCGGGTACGGCGTCGTCGTCGGCCTGCTGGGAACGATCGTCGCCGGACGACTGTTCGTCTGGCGGCGCACGTACGATGCAGCGAGGGTTGGCTCGGTCGTATCGGTGGGGGATAGCGATGTCTGAGCGAGCCCTGCCCGTCGCAGTCGTCTGCGCCCTCGCTCTCGGATTGACGATAGCCGCGGTCCCGGGGGCGGTCGCCCAGAGCGGTTCCGTCACCGTCGACGCAGCGAGCGGGCCGGTCGAGGTGGGGACGGGGACCGAAACGCACTCCGTCACGGTAACGAACGACCGGAACGAGTCCGTCTCGATCGACGTGTCGTCGGCGTCCGGGATCTCCGTCGATCCGGATCGACGGACCGTTCCCGCCAAAACCACGGCGCGGATCACTCTCGAGATCGACGCGGACGACGACGCGGGCGACGGGACGGTCACCGTGAGCGCCGGCCGCGACTCGGATCAGTTTCAGGTCGTTCGCCCCGCCATCGCCGGTCTGGCGGAGGAACCCCTCGATATCGGTGGCGTAGTCGTCGGTGATAGCGCGTCCGGCGAGGTGGCCATCGAGGAACTCACCGGCGAGGAGAGCCTCAGTTACGTCGACGCGACCGTCGTCAGCACCGATCCGGACGCGGATCTCGGCGTCAGTGCGAGCGGTACCACGCTGACCTGGAACGCCTACGCCGACAGCGGCGTCGCCCAGCACGAGGACCTCTCGTGGGAGGTCGAACTCGTCCCGAACGGGAACGACGAGGCGGCCCGAACCGTCGAGGTCGAGGGCAACGTCATCTACCCCGCCGAGTTCGGCGCGATCGAACTCGACGACGAGATGACGTTCGACGAGCCGCGAGACTCGACGTCGACGATCACGAAGATCGTCGAGCTCGAGGTCGAGAACGCGGGCGATCTCCCGTTGGTGCTCGACGACGTCACGGCGTACTCCTCGAACGCCGGTATCGACGTCTCGGTCGCGAACCAGCCCGAGACGATCGACGGCTGGAGCCAGCGCGCGCAGACCGTCGAACTGGCCGTCACGGCGGACACCCGACTCGAGGAGGGGGAGTACGCCATCAGCGGCACGGTCAGCTCGACGAATCTCAGCGCAACGGATACGAGCTACGAGGGGACCGTGAGCATCGAACACGGGACCGAACTCGATGCCCCCGATCGGATCGAGTTCGGCGACGTTCCGATCGGTGAACCCGAACGGCAGTCGACCTCGGTCGGCGAGGTGCTCGGCTACAACACTGTCGAGAACCTCGAGATAACGCTCGAAGACGGGCCGGACAGGTGGCTGACGATCGAGGAGTCGCCGGGGAACCTCGACGCCGGTGGGTCCCAACCGGTGGTGTACCGGGCCGCGTTCGACACCGATGCGGAACTGGGGACCAGCTACGAGTGGACGTACGTGGTCGACGGCAACGGCGTCGACGAGCGGACGGTGATCGTCGTCGCTTCACCGGTGCCGCTCGATCTCGATCCGATACGCCAGGACGTCTCCACGTACGAGGGGCCGGTCGCCGACAGAACCGTCGCGATGATCGACACGATGGACGACCGGATGCGATCGGGCGACGTCTCCAGCGAGGACGTCACGACCGTTCTCTCCTACGGCAGCGCGGCGTCGCTGTACCTCGAGTCCATGGAGGGTGTCCGCGAGCGACAGTCGGCCGGCGAGTACGAGGCGGCCCAGACGGAAATCGTCCAGGCGGCGGCCGCGTACAACACGATGACGCTCTACGCTGCCGAACTCGACGGCGCGGCCTTCCGAGCGGACAGCGACAGGGTGCTCTCCACCGCGGAGGGCGACCTCGAAACGGCGATCGGCGATCAGGAGGCGTACTACGAGGAGCGCCTCGAGTCCGGTAACGTCTCGCTGGTGGAAGAAGCGACGATTCAGCGACAGCTGGCTCGCGTCGTCTCGCTGCAGGGTGACGACGAGCGGGCCGCGACGCTCGAGGCGAGCGCCGAATCGTCGTTCGAGAACTACACTGCGGCCGTCTCGAGGGGCGAACGAGCGCGTCAGCGGGCCGAGGAGACGTGGTCGACGATGGAGTCGGAGCAGTTCCTGACGGTCGCCGGCCAACCGCTGCTCTTGAATCCGGCCAAGTACGACGCGTACACCGACGGCGTCGACGAGATGAACGCGGCCTACGAGAACGCGACGACGACGTTCGAGGCGGCCGGCGAGTCGAGTCGCGCGGCGGACGTCGCGGCCCAACACGAGTCCCGGACCGCGACGCTGCAGGTGACCCGCGTGTCGCTGTTCGGCTCTCTCGCCGTCTACGCGCTGGCCGTCCTCGGGATCGTCGTCCGCACCGCGCGCGGGACCTACTGGTATCTCCGAGACGCGCGCGAGTCGATCAGCGGCGACTTCCTCGTGTGAGCGGTTCCGCCCCCCGCGCTGTCAGTGTGACCCGTTCCGTTTCGACGCTCACGATGCCGGTGGTCGACTCTCCGATTCTCGCGGCTTCCGTCGTCGAACGCGCACTCGACAGTGAGATCCCGCTCGACGATCGAGACGTGTCTAGTTCGACCGTCACGCACCGCCTCGACGGAAAATAGACCGGCGTCACTCGAGCCGGACCGGCGTCGACAGCGACGACGCACCGTCCGCGTCCGTCCGCGCGTCCTCGACGCGCTCGACCGACCACTGCTCGCGGTGGTCGTCGGTCCAGGCGGCTTCGTCCTCGGCGGACGGCCCGGCCGCACGAAGAGCGACCTCGCGCTCGGAGCCGTCGGCCGCGTACCGAACCGTCGCGTCGAACGACGGCGACGTCACGCCCGGCTCCATATCGACGAAGTGCTCGATCCGGTCGCCCGGCTCGAGGCGCTCGCGACGCGCCTCCGAGTAGAACAGGTCGTTGATCGGCTCGCCGCTGGCCGACACCGAGACGTCCGACAGCGATCGGTCGCCCTCGTTTTCGAAGACCAGTACGACGGTTCCGTACTCGCCGGCGACCTGGGTCTCCGAGCCGATCCCGATCCGGAACGGACCGTCGCCGTCCGCGCCGCCAGCTCCCGCGGTCGACGAGACGTCTACGATGATATCGAGACGCCGCTCCGTGCCGTCACCGTCGACGACCACCAGCACGCCCTCGAGCGCGTCCGCGTCCGCTCCGAACTCGTTCAGCGCCCCGGTCGCGGTCGTCGTCTCGCCGGGCTCGAGCCGGGTATCGATCGGGACCGACCGACCCTGGATCTCGAGTTCGCGAACGGTCCGTGGACGATCGCTGCGGTTCACGACGTCGGCGACGACGGCCCCGTCGGCCGCGTCGACGGTCGCCCGCACGGCGACGCCGTCGCCGCTTGCGGGCAGCTCCCGTTCGGGGAACTGCTCGCAGACCGCTCCGTCGAGGGTGACCGCCGCCCGCGACAGGACGGTTCCCGAACCGGAGCCGATCGCGACCGATCGCTCGACGGCCGTCCGGTCACCGGCCGCGAGGCGACCGACGTCGACGCTCGAGTCGCCGATCTCGACGGTGACGTCCCCCGCCGACTCGCCCCGGTTCTCGAGTTCGATCCGGTCGCGGACCGCGTGGCCGGCCGGGACCGATTCCTCGTCGATCCGCCGCGTCGCGACCAGCCGCGGGTCTCCGACCTCCCCGTCGTCGGCTTCGGCCCCGGAGCCGCCATCGATTCGCTCCTCGTCGCTCGCCGGAGCCGTCGCTGGAGGATCGCTCCCGGCTCGCGACCGATCGTCCGGTCCGTCGTCGCCGGTCTCGGGTTCCGATCGAGACGATGCCGCAGTAGCGGCGTCGGCGGTCGCGTCAGCGGCCGCAGGGTCCGGCGGTGCGGTTCCGTCGTCGCGATCGTCACGGCCGTCGCGACCCTCGCGTGGGTTCTGCGCCGACGGATCGGTCGTCGTCTCGTCCGTCGACGCGGCCGTGCGATCGGATCGCCTCCGGTCTGTTCGATCGGTCCGTCTACGATCCGATTCGCCGATCCCCGGCGAGCGGGAGAGCCTGCCCGGACCGCCGGCGAGTCGGACCCGCTCGTCGACGTCGAGCGATTCGAACCCGATGCGAGCGGTCCCGTCGTCGAACTGTGGGACGATCAGCAGGAACTCGTCTCGCTCGATCGTCACCGCCGTCCGGACGCGACCCGCTCCCGGGAGTTCGATCACGAGTCGATCGACGACGGTCACCGAGCCGTCGGTCTCGACGGTCGCGCGAACCGCGTCGCCGTCCGGCTCGACGTCGATCGTCGGGACGGGTGGCAGCGTACACGTCGGGGCGTACTCCCGGCGTCGGTCGCCGCGAGCGACCTCGAGCCCGACCGAGACCCGTCGATCGGGTTCGTACGGCCGGGTGACCGTTCCGGTCCACTCTTCCCCGGGCTCGAGGGCGTCGGTTCCCGCGTCGGTCTCGCGCAGTCGAAGCCCTTCGAGTTCCACCCCGCCGACGTTTTCGACGGTGACCGCGAGTTCGGCGACGCCGTGCTCGATCGCCGCCACTTCGATGTCGGTATCGACGGCGATCCCGCCGCTCGCGGCGTCGTCGAGGTCGAGCGCCGCCCGCTCGAGGACCGATCCGTCCGCGGTGAGTTCGACCGTCGCCTCCCCTTCGGCCCGGATCGACTCGACCGGGAAGTCGACGATCGTCGTCTCGCCGGCCCCGACGGTCGCGGTCCGGTCGGCCGGCGAGAGCGTCGCCCCGTCGACCGACGCGGACAGCGAGAGCCGGCGGTCCCGGTCGGTCGCGTTGGTCACCTCGACGTCGATCGTGCCGCCGACGCCGACGCTCTCGGTCGCGACGGCGACCCGGAGCTGTTCGCGGCTGTGGACGTACGTCGAGACGGTCTCGCCCCGGACCGCACAGACGAGCGAGCCGTCGGACGTCGCGTACCCTTCGCCGCTCGAGAGCCCGTCGACCGGCGCCGTCGCGCCGGCCGGATCGACCGCCCGGATGCCGTCGGCGGTCGTCACCAGCACCGACGACTCGCCTCGCGGCGCGACGTGTTCGACCGCGAGTTCCGTCCGCCAGCGCGACGTTCCGCTCTCGAGGTCGGCGGCGACGAGGCGCTCGTTCTGGAGCGCCGCGACGATCGCATCGTCACACCGCCCCAGGCTCCGGACGACGGCCTCGAGGTTGCGGTCGAAGCCGACCTCGCCCTCGAGATCGATCCGGGTCAGGAACGACCACGTCGAGAGCACGAACCCGCTCGGTGTGCCCAGAAGGGCGTCGTCGGCCGGTCCGCCGGGCCGGACGCGCTCGACGTCGAACCGCTCGCGGCCGGTCGCGATATCGACGGCGCGGAAGCGTTCGGGTCCGAGCACGCCGGCGAGTCCCTCGTCGGCGACGGCGGCGACCGCGTGGCCGTCCGCGGCCGGCTGCTCGCGGATCCGCTCGCCGGTTCGGGAGTAGGTCGTCAGCGCGTCCGACGAGAGGACGAGCACGCGGTCGGCGAGCGCGAGGTCGACGACGCGGTCGCCGTGATCGATCTCGACCCGGTCGCTCCCCGTCACGACGACGACGCGGTCGCCGATCCCGACGGCGATCGCGCCGTCGCCGACGCCGACGGCGTCGACGGGGCCGCTCTCGAAGGAGCCGACCTGCCGGTAGCCGTCACTCATCGTCATCACCGCCGATCGAGTCGGCGTCGTCCGCGATGTCCGGGTCCGAGATGTCTATCTCGGCCGCGTCCGACCCCGTTTCGTTCGGTTCGGTCGCCTCCGTCTCCGGTTCCGCCGCTCCGGTCGGCGGTTCGGTCGTCGCCGATTCGGCCGACGCCGTTCCAGCGCCGAGCAGCTGTCCGAGCGACGAGGGCCTCGTTCCGATGCGCATGTCCAGCTGGTCGGCCTGGTCCTCGACGTAGCGTTTGAGTTCGGGGTACCCCTCGAGGTCGTCGATCTGCGTCCGGACGCTCGCGACGTACTGCCGGATCGTCTTCGGTTCGGTCTCGCCGAGCCGGTCGAAAAAATAGTCGGTGTCCGGCTCTATCGGCTCCCGATCGGGGAGGTGAACGCTCTCGACGAGTTCGCGCTGCAGTTCGCTGCCGAGCACGCGGTCGGCGATCTCCGCCGGGGTGTACCCCTTCGAGGCCGTCCCGAGCCGCTCGTAGTCGATGTCCTCGGTGTCCATGGCCGAGAGGTGTTTGCGCCAGACCTCGGCCATCACGTCCTCGTCGGGCTGGGGAATGAACTGCTGGATCGGGAACCGACGGGTCGCCGCCGGATCGATCGTGAAGGGCATGTTCGTCGCCCCGATCACGAGCAGGTTGTCTTCGATTTCGTTCATCTCCTGCAGGAAGGCGTTGGTCAGCGACCGCTCGTGGCGCTGCAAGGAGTCGTCGCCCCGATCCGGGATCAGGGTGTCGACCTCGTCGAAAAACAGGACTGCGAACCCCTCCTGTGCGATCCCGTGTGCCTTCTCGAAGATCGCCTCGACGCGTTTCTCTGACTCGCCGGAGTACTTCGAGAGGACGTCGCTGCCCTTGATCTCGAGGAACTTGACCTCGCCGTAGGCGTCCTCGATGCTCGAGTTGAACTTCGCCTCGTAGGCGATCGCCTCCGAGATGAGCGTCTTCCCGCAGCCGGGCGGTCCGTACAGCAGCATGCTGTTGCCCCGGGCGGCGAACTCGTCGCCGTAGCGGTCGACGACCTCGTCGCGAACGTCGGGATCGAACAGGGCGAGCAAGTTCTCCGCGGTGCGCTTTACCGCCGGGAGGCCGGCGACGTCCTCCTCGAAACTGACGGTCGGCTTCTTGGGCTCGAGCGAGACCTGAACGCCCTCCTCGTCGCCGGCACCCGCTTCGGCGGGGCCGGCGGGACCCGGGCCGCCGCGACTCGCCGCGTCCCGGGTCGCCCGTAACTCCCGCAGTTCGCCGGCCCCGATGAACTCGAGCTCCGTGTTCGGGGTGACCCGCAGCGTCGTGTACCCGGTCGGCTCCATCGCGGCGACCTCGAACGTCGCCCGCTCGTCGCCTTTCGGAACGACCTCTTCCATCGGATGCAACAGGTAATCGTTCTCTCGAAGGAACGGCTCGAGCTCCTCGGGCGAGACCTCGCTGGTGTGGATCTTCGCCGACGAACACTCCACGACGTCGCGTTTCGACGCGTCGGGATCGACGAGGAAGTCCTTGCCGCGGTCGATCCCCCCGAACACCGTCTTGACGTTCCGGTGCATCCGGACCTTGTTCCCGATCCCGTCGACGATCGAGTCGTCGATCGGTTCGACGTAGAAGAACGCCCGCCTGTCGTTGTGTCGGATCTCGACGGTGTCCGTCTCGGGACCGACCTTCTTGGCTCCGATCTCGATTCGAGACGTCGGCTGATCTCGTTTCAGTATTGGGGTCAGGTTAAGCATTGTCGTCACTCCGTAGCTGTGTCGTCGCGTCCTCGATCGTCGCTAGCAGTTCGCCCTGGCGGTGATCGGTGCGGTCGCGGACGTACCGGCTATCGGCATCGGCCCGCCGAACGACGAGCGAGAGGGTCTCGAGCATCTCGACGATCGACTCGCAGCCGATCGTGAGCGGTCGAGCGGCACCCGCAGCCCGCACCCGGCTGACGATCCGTCTGAAGTCCGCGAGGACGTCCTCGAGGTGGTCGAGTACGGTCCGGACGAGGGGTCGCCAGTTGCGTGCGTACGGCGCGGTCGCCGACAGCGGGACGAAGACTCGAGAGCCGACTGTCTCGAAGCGGTCGTCGGCCGCGACGCGGTCGGCGACGTCCGGTTCGAGTCGCTCGATCGTCGTCTCCCCGCGTTCGTAGCCGGCCTCGAGGACCCGGCGGACGACGTCGTCCCGTTCCTGCGGGTCGATCTCGGCTCCCGCCTCGCGGGTCCCGCCGTCGGGCCGATACTCGAGTTCGACCGACCGCGCGCCGGCTTCCGCCTCGAGGCGAGGCGGGAACGGGGCTCCGGCACGCAGCAGCTCGGCGAGGTCGACGAGCGCGGCCATCGCGACGTCGACCCACCACGCGGGGTCCGGGCCCGAGAACGTCCGCACGGAGAGGAGCCGCTCCCCCTGTTCGTCGACCCGGCGAACCCCCTGCAGCAGTGAGTCTGCGCGCATCCTACGACATCTCGAGTTCGCCGGTTTCAGTTTCGGGGTCCGTCTCGTCGACCGTCTCACCGGCCGTCTGCTGGGCGGTCTCGCCGATACTCTCGATGTCGCCGAGGACGTCGTCGACCATCGTGGCGACCTCGTGGTCGGGCGTCTCCTCGATCGTCTCCTCGATGCCGCCGACGCCGGCGAGCTGGGTCGTCAGCTCGCCCATGTTGTCGACGATGTTCATCGCCTCGTCCGGGAACGTCTGCTTCTTTAGGGCCTGGGTGCGGACCTGCTCGCGCTTGTTCGCGAGCGTCAGCTTGGCCGACTCGAGCATCTCGATGTTGTCCGCGAGCCGGTCGGTCCCGCTCTCGACTTTCTCCGCGAGGTTCTCCCGATCGGCCTCTTTCATCTTCTTGTGGTAGACCAGCTTCCGCTTGAGCTGCTGGAACCGGTCGCGGTCCTCCGCCGGGAGCGCCGTGGGGTCCTGTGGAACGCCGGGGCCGTCGCCGAGGCTCTTGAGCTCCTGGGCGGTCTCCGTCAGGTATTCGTCGATCTTCCCCGAGTCGCGCTCGACGTCGGCCATCCTGGTCTCGAGTTTCTCCTTCGCGCCGTCGACCCGGTCGATCGTCTCGGAGATCTTCTCGACGCAGGCGTCGATCGCGGCCGCCCAGTTGAGGATCATCCGCCCGTTGATCTCCTCGGGGTTGTCGCTGGGATTGCGGAGCATCTCGACCTGCCCGCCTTGCAGGTTCAGGATGTCTTCGTCGGCGAGGAACTCGAGCAGCGCCTCGGCCTGCTGCTCGCTGGTGACGATGTCGCCCTCGTCGTCGCTGGCCGCGGCCAGCGTCTCGATCGCCTGCCGCCGATCGATCCGGCCGTTCCCCTCCTCGAGCTCCATCGATCCCAGCAGGTCGGTCTTGATGATCGCACGAATGGCCCGCTCCCACTCGCCTTCGATGTCGTCGCCCTCGATCCAGCGGGCGTCGAGGCGAACCGGGTCGTCGGTCTGGGTGACTGGGTCGGCGATCACGTACTCCTGTCCGTCGCTTTCGATCCGTTCGAAGTCGTATTTTCGAGGCATTGTGGATTAGTGGATAGAATATCGATAAGTCGTGGTCGTGGTGATTGCATCTCTCGTTCGCGTTACCGTCCGGGGGTCGATCACGCTGCCATCCCGCCGAACTCCTCTTGGTTGACGAGGGCTCTGTATCGATCCTGAACCGCGTCGCGGACGTACTCGTTGACGTCGGTCGTCTCGCTCACGTGCAGTTCTTCGACGTGGCCCTCGGCCAGCTCGACCCACTCCGGAAGCGTACCGGGAAGCTTGTCCCGCTCGGCCTTCAGGTCGGTGAGAACGCGCCGCGCGTGATCCTCGACGACGGCCTCGAACGGCTCGACGGCCTCGACCATCTCCCGCCCGGCTTCGAGTCCGAGTCGATCGATCAACGTGTCGCGGGTCCCGTCGAGCAGCTCCCCGCGAACGCTGCGTGCCCTCGAGAGGACGTCGAACCGGCTGTCGATCTCGTTTTCGACGACCTGCTCGAACTCGCCGGTTCGAAGCACGTAGCTCGACTCCTCGAACTCGGTCTCGACCGCGTCCTCGATCTGCTCGGCGAGATAGCGGGCGTACTCGTCGATGGCTTCCTGTACGAGGTACTCGCCGTCGAGGTCGACGATGTACCCCTCCCGATCGAGATACCGGATCACGTCGGCGGTCGCGTCGACGTCGATGACGCTCTCGAGGTCGCTGTGGGCGATCTTCCCGTTCGAGGACTCCCGCGCGAGCCGCGAATCGAGGCCGACGTCGTCGGCGTGTTCCTTGAGCTGCGGGCCGATCGTGTAGTAGTCGCGTTTTCCCGCAGTGATCCGCCGGACGTAGTTTCGGTCGGCGAGTTCGTCGGCGAAAAACTCCATGTCGTCGATCGCGAGCGAGAACCGCGACCGCAGCGTCTCCCCGGTGACCACGAGCCGCTGGCCGAACAGATTGGTCAGCTCCCTGGTTATGTTCATGTTCCCTTTGACGCCGAACGGGTCGACGTAGAAGACGCCGTCCCGGAGCTGCTCGATGTCGACGAACTCGTCCGCCGCCATCTCGGACAACGCCTTGCGCATGTCGCTCGAGGACAGCGACCGCGCGTTGACGAGGCCGATATCGGCGGCCTCGTAGGCGGATTTGATCTCCCCTTTCTGATCGGAGACGTAGAGAAATCCGTAGTTGTCCTGGGCGATGTCCCGACAGACATCTTCCAGGATGTCAGTGTCAACCGGTAAGAGCGTCATTGTAGAATGAGTTATATGCTCGCCTACTAAACCTTGCGCCCGTAGCGTTCGTTTCTCCGCCGATATCGGCTATTTCAACCCCTCGTACGGCCGGTATGGCGATTAGCCGCGGTGATGGTTTGACTCCCCCGCCCCGTCCCGCGTGTCCGGTGTCCGAGCCGCCGCTCGCTCGAGTCGCGTCCGAGCGAGTTCGGTCCCGAAACGCAATACTGATTGATATATTTTATAAAACAAATGGTGTTTTATAGAATGAACAATTACGGCCCGCTGATTGCTCGGCGGTCGAGCCACGAATTGCCGAACTCGTCGGACCACGATCGAACGGCTATCCCCGCTTGCGGCGACATTGGGCCGGTAGTGTCGATCTGACGGCCGGTTCTCATCGAAACCGGCAGCTGCCGACCGCCACTACCAACACGAACGACGGCAAAAGAGCGGTGTTTGCCTGGTGAACCGCACGGAACCGCATCGAGTGTAACGACGACTGCCGTCCGAAGGGTGTCTCACTGGGGACGGGGTATTTCCGCACTTGTATTGTTCTATATCTGAATTTCTATACTCCACTATTATTGAAATAACACTTACTGCTACTGGCCAGCGACGGCATCTCGCCCTCGAAAACCACCACGACGAACGTACTGGCCGTGCCCCTCTCGGCGAGCCGTTCCCGATCGTCGGTCAGCGCGAATCGAACTCGATGACGGTCTTGATTCGATCCGGTGACCGGGAAAACGCATCGTCCACGGCGGCCGGTTCGAAGACGTCCGTAACGAGCGCGTCACTGAACCAGTCGGGGAGCGCGGAGAGCGTTTCGCAGGCGGCCTCGAAGTGTTCGACGTGGGAGTTGACACTGCCGACGAGTGCCCTGTTCCCCTGCACGAGCGTGCGGTGGAGTCGACCGCCCGCCACGTCGAACGCAGCGTCTCCGGGGAGCCCGAGCAACACCCCGACGCCGTTTTGATCGAGCGCATCGATCGTCTCGAAGGCGTGTTTCGCGTATCCGGTCGCTTCGTAGACGAGATCCATCGGCTCGTATTCGGCCGGAACGGCGGCCACTGGCGTTTCACGCGAGTCGACGTAGGTCGCACCCAATCGTTCGATGAGGTCGATCGTCGGATCGGGCCGATCACGGCGTCCGAGACAGTACGTCCGCTCGAACTCCGACTGAAGCCTGGCTAGCGTTAGCAGGCCGAGCGGTCCGTTTCCGAGCACGAGCGCCGCATCACGCTGCCAGTCGAACGCCGACCGCGACGCGTAGGCGTGCTCGAGCGCCTTCTCCGTATTACTCATCGGTTCGATCAGGATACCTGTCGCCTCGAACGCGGGCGGAACGGGAACCAGGAACGCTTCCGGGCTCGTAACGTAGTCGGCCATGAATCCGTGTTCGCCGTCGATTCCACGCTCGAGACACTCGTCGGGCGGTGCCATATCGGGCTCCCCCCGCCGGAAGTACTCGTTCGCGGTGTCCGGGGGACGGCGAACCGTCGGGACGACGAGCTGTCCCTCCTCGAGTGCGGTGCCGTTCGACTCCTCGACGACGCCGACGGCCTCGTGACCGAGGACCTGGTGATCGCTCTCCGCGGGGAAACCGCCGTGATTCCCGTCGATCACCTCGAAGTCGGTTCCATCGATCCCGACACGGAGCGTTCGAACCAGCGCTTCGCCGGGGTCGGGTTCGGGGCGCGGTTTCTCTATCAGACGCGGCTGGGAGCCGTCACGTTCGACGGCAATCGCTCTCATGGATCGACCCGCGCGATCACGTCGATCTCGACGCCGATGTCGATCGGCAGCCGCGATACTTCGACGGCGCTCCGGGCGGGGTACGGTTCGGTCACGTACCGTTCGTACACCGCGTTGACGTCCTCGTAGTCGTCCATATCGGTGACGAACACCGTCGTCTTGACGACGTTCTCGAGCGAACTGTTCCCGGCCTCGAGAACGGTTTCGATGTTCTCCATGGTCGCGCGTGTCTGCGCACTGATGTCGCCGCCGACGATCTCTCCCGACTCGGGATCGACCGGCCCCTGCCCGGAGACGTACAACCGATCACCGTCGCGTACTGCCTGTGAGAACGGCCCGATACTCGTGGGTGCGCCTTCCGTTTCGATTCCGTCCATCTTCCAATTACTCCGTATTTGTTAGTATATATGTGTGTTTCGGTCACGACTGTCACAGTTACTGTGACGCCGTCAGGTGTGACCGGACGCGATCGATGACGTGGTCCAGTTCGGACGCCCCGAGACACATCGGATTAATCGTGAAGACGTCTTCGTCGAGGCGGTCCGCGCCGACGAATACTCGAGGCGATTCTGCTCGAAGCGCCCGAACGAGTTCCGTCGCTGAGCACGTCGAGGCGGCGGAATCGACGTGAACCGCGACCTGCGGGGCGACCGAGTCGTCGTCACCGCCATCGAGGGCTGGGTCGACCCCACGGATGGATTCGAGTGCGGACGCGATACGCGCAGCATCACGCTGCCATCTGCCGCGAGCGACGTCGTGGTCGTCCTCGAGAAACGACTCGAGGGCGACGAGAAGACCGACGAGTTCCTCCTTTCCGACTTTCAGCGGCCGTCCGATCCCCTGTCGCGGGACGCCGTCGAGCCGATCGATGTCGACGAGTTCTGCTGGCGGTTGCCAGACCTCGCCGGCGGCGTGCATGTCGAGATGCTGGAGGGCGATCGATTCGACGAGATCCCGGCGGCCGGCGACGATTCCGGTCGTTTGCGGACCGCGGATCGCTTTCCCACCGCTGAAGACGACGAGGTCCGCACCGTCCTCGATGAACCGCGAGAAGTTCTCCGTGGGCGGGAGTTCCGCGGCCGCGTCGACGATAACCGGGACGTCGTATTCGGACGCAATCTCGGTTACCGTCGACAGGGCGGGCTCGGTGTACGGCTTCTGGACGTAGCCGATCGCCGCCGTCCGCTCGGAGATTGCACGGTCGATCTCCCAGGGTTCGACCGCGGTCGCTCCGGTGCCGAGGACTCGATCGTTCGTCCCGACGTCGACGATCGTCGCCCCGGCCGCACGGAACGCGTGATCGTAGCCGGTTCTGTGCGTCCGTGGCATGATGATCTCGTCGGGGATGCCGTCGGTGTCCGGGAGCTGATCCATCACGCCGGGATCGTCGCCCGCCAGTGCCGCGGCCGCTGCGAGAAGCAGTCCGGCGTCTGCGCCACACGTCACGTAGCCGGCCTGCGATCCCGTCACGTCAGCGATGAGTTCGCTCGCTTTCGCCTGTAAATCGGAGAGCCTGACGAACTCGGTCGCTGCCCGTTCCATCGCCTCGACGGCGTCCGGCCGGATACGGCTGCCGCCGATCCGCGTTTTCGTCCCGGCGGCGTTGACGACGCTCGGGACACCTAGCTCGTCGTACACGGTCTCTTCACTCATCTATCGTGTCCGATAATTCACGTCACCATATATAAATAAGTTCGGTTGTCAGTTCATTTCGGCCGTTTCTCACTCGGAAACGACTATATGTGATGTGTTCTACGAATGATGTATGCAGAGCGATACCGCGATCGGTGCCACCGTTCGGTCGATGACGATCCTCGAAATCGTCGCGGATTCGCCGGAGCCGATCGGTGTTACGGCGATTGCCGATCAGACGGAGCTGTCGAAGGGCACCGTTTCCAAGCATCTGTCGACGCTGCACGAACTCGGGTACGTCGACCGATCTGACGGCCACTACCTGCCGTCGGTGCAGTTTCTCGACTACGGCATCCGGACTGGGTCACTGTCCGAACTGCACCGCGCAGCGACGGCCCCGATCGACGAACTCGCCGAGATGACGAACGAAGTAGCCGGGATGGCTATCGAACACAACGGGCGAGTCGTCGACGTGTATCTCTCCACGAAACACGCCGACCGGGACTTTCCGGCGTACAACACGCGGCTTCTTCACTGTAGCGCCGCTGGAAAGGCGATTCTCGCCGAGCAGTCGGACGACGCGCTCGACGCGCTTCTCGAGGACCACCGGCCGGAACGGACCGAGTACACGATCACGGCCGAACCCGAACTCCGCGCCGAGTTGGATCGGATCCGCGATCGCGGCGTCGCGTTCGATCGGCAGGAGCAGTTTCCGCGTGTGAACAGCGTCGCCGACGGAATCTCGACCGGATCGCTGACTGGTGCAGTCTTCGTCTCGGGGTGGGCTGACGAACTCTCCGGGAAGCGATTCGAAGAAAACGTCCCCGGAATCCTCTTCAGCGCGAGTAGCATGCTGCTCTCGGCGCTCTCGGCTGAGCCCGCTTCCCGTCGGTAGCAGCCGGGAGACAGTCTTTCACTCGAACCAGTCCGAGGGAAAATTATTATGTCTCCCCGATTCGTCAGTCGATCCGTCCATGGAACTAGTAGCCATCGTTGCGCATCCGGACGATGCCGACATCTTTTGCGGTGGAACGCTCGCAAAACACGCCGATCGGGGCGACACGGTCACGATCGCCCATCTAACCCGCGGCGAATACGGGGCCGTCGAGACGACGACCACCGAGATCGCGTCCGTCCGCGAGGCGGAAGCGCGCCAGTCCGGTGAGATACTCGGCGCGGCCGCGGTGGAGTTTCTCGGATTCGAGGACGGGCGCATCGAGTACTCCCTCGAGAACCGGCTCTCGATCGTCGAGACGATTCGAACGTTTTCGCCGGACATCGTTCTCACGCACTATCGGGACGACATGCATCCCGATCATCGAGTCACATCGCGACTCGTCACCGACGCCTACTACATGGCGTCGCTGCCCCTCGTCGAGACGCCGTCGGAGCCCTGCGATCCGGCAAACATCTACTACTTCGGGAAGCCGACCGCCGAGTTCGATCCGTCGGTCCACGTCGATATCACCGGCTACGAGGACGTCAAGGCGGACGCGATCAGACAACACGAGTCCCAAGTCGAGTTCCTCCAGTCGCACGGCGGAATCGACGCGGAGTTTGACAATCTCGTGGACGGAGTCGCCGCGGAAAACACCGTCCTCGGGAAACGAACCGGGGTCGACAGCGCCGAAGGATTCGTCCCGTTCCACGAGACCGCCCACGCCTACCTCGAGTGAGCGACGACCCGGTCGATTCCCGGACCGTTTTCGCCGTCGGAGTCGACGGTAGCGTCTCGAGTCGCGATCGACGGCTTCCCCGCTGCTGCCTGAGGCAGTGTCCGTTTCGATCGCTGCCCCCCGTTTCCATCTTCGTACTCGTGCCTGATTGTGACGATTCTCCGTCTCGTTTCGCTCTCCGAAACGAACTCGGGAAAAATCCGATTACAGCCATAAGTTAGTAAACTCCGATATTACAGTCGTATGGTTGTAATGCACTGCCCAACGATGCGACAGCGGGGCTCGGATACCGCCGGTCCGACGCCAGTCGTTTCCGAGAGCGAAACGAAACCGGTCCGATCGGCTCACCACTCCGCGATACTCCCGTCCTCCTGACGCCACACCTGGTTGTGCCAGTTCAGGTTTCGCTGGGACTGCTCGCGGACGGCCTCCTCGTCGATCTCGATCCCCAACCCGGGGTCGTCGAGGAGGTCGAGATAGCCATCCGCGAACTCGAAGACGGAGGCGTCGTCGAGGTAGTTGTCGGCTGCGCTCTTCGGGGCGGGATAGATGTCGAACCCGTGGTCCTGAAATAGCAGGTTCGGCACGGTCGCGCTCACTTGCAACGAGGCCGCCAGCGCGATCGGTCCGAGCGGACAGTTCGGGGCCACTGCCACGTCGTGCGCCTCCGCCATGTTCGCGATTCGTACCATTTCGGAGATCCCGCCGGCGTGGGAGACGTCGGGTTGCACGACGTCCACGCCGCCGCGCTCGAACAGCGGCTTGAAGTCCCACCGCGAGTAGAGCCGTTCGCCCGTCGCCAGCGGAACGGTGGTCCGGGACGCGAGCGGCGGCAGATACTCGAGGTTTTCGGGAAGGACCGGCTCCTCGATGAACGCGATGTCGAACGGCTCGAGTTTCGGTGCGATACGTTTCGCGAGCGATTTCGAGATTCGTCCCCTGAAGTCGACGACGATGTCGATATGCGGCCCGACGGTCTCGCGGACGTGTTCGACGCGGGAAACGATCTCGTCCACCGCGGCCGGCGGCTCGAGGTGTCGCATCTGGTTCGCCGCATCCATCTTCAACGCGGTGTAGCCGACGTCACACAACTGCTCCGCTTCCGCACCGACCTCCTCGGTGCGGTCGCCGCCGATCCACTGGTAGACGCGGATTCGCTCCCGCGTTCTTCCGCCGAGGAGTTCGTACACCGGTGCACCGAACGTTCGACCCTTGAGATCCCACAGCGCCTGATCGATTCCCGCGATGGCGCTCATCAGCACGGGTCCGCCGCGATAGAAACAGCCTCGATACATCGCTTGCCAGTGATCCTCGATGTGCCGTGGGTCCTTCCCGAGGAGGTAACTGTCCATAATCTCGTCGACGGCGGTTCGGACGGTCTCGGCCCGCCCTTCGACGATCGGTTCACCCCACCCGATCAGCCCGTCCGCCGTCTCGAGTTTCAGGAAGAGCCACCGGGGCGGCACTCGGAACAGTTCGTAGTCGACGATTTTCATACAGGCTGTTCGTAACAGTCATCAATAAACGTTCGACCTCGATCGGCGCTCGTCTCGGTTCGCCTCGACCACGCGACGACGATGGGGGCGGCCGTCTCTCGGTCCGGTGAAGTCCCATCTATCGGAAGCGGCCGGAGCGTGTGCGCCGTTCTCTACGGGCTCGAGCCCCGTCTCGTCGTCGCGAAAACGGGTGTTATTGTTACCTCCTTCAGCACTTTTATCATGGAAAGCTATATATGCCATCTGTTTGAATAGTCGTCCCGGGCCGAATGACATGATAGATCATACCCGACGCAAGCTACTGCAGTGTGCCGGCGCAACGACGACGATCGGTATTGCCGGTTGTCTGGACGGATTCACCGGTTCCAACGGCTCCGGAGATGCGGTCCAAGCGCGCTACATCGGGCAGGAGTCACAGGCTGACTGGCTCGAGGAGCAGTCCGATGCTTTCGAGGCGGAGACCGGTATCGAAGTCGAACACGAGTTTCTGACGTGGGCGGACGTTCCGGACTCGCAGGTGACCGATATTCAGTCCGGCACCGGGCCGGACGTCGACCACATCGCGTCGACGTTCCTGCCGCAACAGGCGAACGCCGACGGCTGGGTCGATCTGTCGGAACTGGACGCGACGCTTCCCGAACTGGACGGGTTTTTCGACCAGGTTACCGACATCATGGATTATCAGGGACAGATCCACGGTATCCCGTGGTTCTGGGGGCCGCGTGGCTATCTCGAGTACGACCCGCTCGTCGAGCAAGCGGGGATCGACGGTCAACCCGACGACTGGGACGCACTGGTCGAGCAGGGGCAGGCGTTCCGCGAGGAGTTCCCCGACAGACACCTCTACGCGATGATGGGCGTGAGCTGGGAGCTACCGCGTGCGTTCATCACGTTCCTCTGGCAAAACGGGGGCCGCGTGGCCGACGAGGACACGAACGAGATCCTGTTCGATTCGACGGAAGGCGTCGAGGCGCTGAATTTCTGGAAGGACCTCATCCTCGAGGAGGACGTCATGCCGACACAGATCGCCGAGTGGGGTGTCGACGAGTTCGACGGGGCGTTGATCAACGAAGACGTCAGTGCGATCATGCAAGACTTGAGTCCCGTCGATCAGTTCGTCGAGCAGGGCGAGGCGGATCGGAGCGACTTCACGATCGGCCCACTCCCGGCCGGACCGACGGGCGACCGGTCGACGTTCTTCGGCATGGAAGGGCTTGGCATTCGGCCGTGGTCGGACAAACAGGACGAAGCCGCCGAGTGGATCTCGTGGCTCTCACGGCCGGCTGTCAACGCGGCGTTCGCCGATCGGATCGGTCTCCTGCCGACCGTCGAGGAGGCGTTCGACCGCTCCGAGTTCGACGACGAACTCAGTCGGACGCTCCACGACGACGTGCTCCCCCACGCGCGGCACTATCCGATGATCCCGGGACTGAGCGAAGTCGAAGGTGAACTCGCCGGGACGATCGGCCAGTGGCTCGAGGAGGTCGTCACGGGCGACTGGGAAGAGGGGCGATCCGCGGAGCTCCTCGACGAGGCCGCCGGAGTCGCACAGCGACTCGTCGATCAGGCACAAGAGGGTTGATCGCGGATGGTCTTCCGAAAGAAATAACATCGATCTCGTAACTCACAAATCATGGCACGCGCTTCCTTGCAGTTACGCGAGCGAGTGGTCAGCGGGGATCTCGGCCGGTATCTCCCGTGGTACG
This sequence comes from Natrinema salaciae, assembly GCF_900110865.1. NCBI lineage: Archaea > Methanobacteriati > Methanobacteriota > Halobacteria > Halobacteriales > Natrialbaceae > Natrinema > Natrinema salaciae. The sequence goes on along the minus strand of NZ_FOFD01000005.1, from coordinate 80,886 downwards.
GTCGGCTCGACGAGAAGTACCAGTACGCGTACAAACTCCTGTTTCCCGCACTGACGATGATGTTCGTCGTTCACTTCGTCCCCGTCGTGTGGGGGGTCACGATCAGTTTCATGGGTGTGAACTCGAACTACATCGGCGACTGGACGAGTGCGCCGTTCGTCGGCCTCGAACACTACGCCTTCGTGATGGACCCGTCGACTACCATCGGAAGCCGGTACTGGTACTCGATATCGCGGACCGTCCTCTGGTCGCTCGGTGTCCTCGTCGGGACCTACGTGCTGGGACTGACTGCGGCGTTGATCCTCAATCGGGAGTTCAAGGGGTCGTTCCTCGTTCGAACGCTGCTGTTGCTTCCGTGGATCGCACCGGCGATCGTGACGTTGAACGTCTGGCGGATGATGTTCCTCTCCGACTCCGGCATCATCAATCACGCGCTCATGTCCGTCGGGATCATCGACGAACCGGTGTTCTGGTTGCTCGGCGATCGGGCGTTGTGGTCGATGACTATCGCACACGTCTGGATCCAGTTTCCCTGGGTGATGATCATGCTCTACGCCGGCCTCCAGTCGATCCCCCAACAGCTCTACGAGGCCGCGTCGATCGACGGTGCCGGCCGCTGGGGCAGGTTCCGATACGTCACGCTGCCACAACTCAAGCCCGTCTCCGGGGTGGTAATACTCCTCATGTTGTTGTGGACGATGATCGACTTCACGACGCCGTACGTGATGTTCGGCGGGAGTCCGCCCTCGTCGGTCGAGGTGACGATGGTGTACATCTATAACTTCTCGTTCAGAGCCTTCGCGTTCGGTCGCGGGGCCGCGATGAGCGTCGGACTGTTCGTCGTCTCGATGGTGCTTGCGACGATCTACTACCGCCGCTTCATCCGGAGCGATTTGGAGGCGGATACCCGATGATTCCCGACGAATGGGCTCCGTCCGAGGCGACCAAGGACCGACTGTTCGGGCTGGCGTCCAAGGGAGTCCTGCTGACGATCACGATCTGGGCCCTGTTCCCCATTTACTGGATGGTGTTCAACAGCTTCCGGACCCGATTCGAGATCGTCGGCGGCGATCCGAGCTTCACCGAGACGTCGCTTCACTACCAGAACTACATCGACATGTGGTCTCGCGTCGATCTGTTGGAGTACTTCGTGAACAGCCTCGTCATCGCGAGCACGACGACGGGTATCGCGCTCTTCATCGCCTGTCTCGGCGGGTACGCGTTCTCCCGGTACCGATTCCCGGGCCGACAGTACGTCGGTGCATCGCTCATCGGGACCCAGCTGATCCCCGGGATCCTGATCCTGTTACCGATGTTCATGCTGTTCCGGACGATTCACGACACCGTCGGGATCCAGCTCATCCACACCTACCAGGGGATCATCTTCGTCTACACCACGTTTGCCGTCCCGTTCGCAATCTGGATGCTTCGGGGCTTTTTCGACACGATCCCCCGGTCGCTCGAGGAGGCCGCTCGCGTCGACGGCTGTACCAGGTTTCAGGCCCTGTTTCGGGTCGTCCTGCCGCTCGCAGCGCCGGGGATCGCGGCGACGGGGATGTTCGTGTTCCTGGTCGCGTTCAACGAGGTGTTGTTCGCGTCGGTCATGGCGCGGGGCGACGTGACGCCGCTTTCGATCGGCATCCAGCAGTTCATGGAACGGGACCAGAACCACTGGGGCGAGATGATGGCCGCGTCGACGGTCGCGACGTTGCCGATCCTTCTCATCTTCGTGTTGTTCCAGAAGCCGATCGTGAAGGGGCTGACGGAGGGTGGCGTGAAACAGTAGTCGCTCTCCACGATTTCGATCGGCGACCACGGCGGGCACCGTTCTCTTCCCGGTCGAGAACTCGAGCCGGTGTCGCTGGTAGCTGACTCCACCGCGCTGTCGACTGGCGTCGAACCCGGTCAGCCTTCGAATCCGGGGACGGTGACCGGCAGCTGCCCGGTCGGCGTCGTCTCGCCGACCAGCACCTCGCCGAGAACGGCGCGTGTCGCCGGCGTGTAATCGTACGTCACCACTGCAGTCGAGACGTCGGGAACCGTCGACAGATCGTAGGGGTTTCGAACGATCACTGCCGCGAACCGCGTCGCTCGGTCGTCGAGCGCCCGGACCGCTGCCGCCTGCGACTCGTCGGCCGTCACGCCATCGACGGCGGCGATCACCTGTGCGTCGTCGAACGACGGCTCCTCGAGCGTGTCGGCGACCTCGTGACACGTGACGTCGAATCCGACGGTGGCGAGCGACTCGGCGATCAGCGACGGCTCGAACTCGTCGTCTTCCGCCGGCGACGCTCGGCCGCCCGACGACCCGACCAGCCGGAGCGGCCGATCGGTCGTGAACGGGAGCGTGTCGTCCCGGTCGCGCACGAGCGTGATCCCCCGAGCGGCGATCGCGTGTGCGGTCTCGACGGAGCGGTCGGCCATCGCCGCCCATCGCGCGGCTGACGGCGACCTCGAGTCGCTCACGCGGCGACGTTTGTAGCGGACGATCCGTTCGACGGCCGCGTCGATCGTCCGCTCGTCGAGCCGGCCCGACTCGACCGCATCGATCACCGCGTCGACGGCGTCCGCCTGTGTTTCGGGCGTGTGGCAGACGAGCAGGAGATCACAGCCTGCGTCGAGCGCCCGCACGCAGCCGTCCGCTGTTCCGATCGTGTCCGCGATGGCGCGCATCTCCATGCCGTCGGTCACGAGGAGTCCGTCGAAACCGAGTTCGTCGCGGAGCACTCGGCGCTGGACTGCGGCCGAGACGGTCGCCGGGGTGGCCGGCGCTTCCGCGATTGCCGGGAACGACACGTGCGTCGTCATGACCGCGTCGATACCTGCCTCGATCGCTCGCCGGAACGGCGCGAACTCGACGGCCTCGAGTCGCTCGCGGTCGTGATCGACGACGGGCAGTTCGTGATGGGAGTCGGTGCTCGTATCGCCGTGCCCCGGGAAGTGCTTTCCGCAGGCGATGACCCCCTGGGACTGCATCCCCTGTGCCAGTTCGACGCCGAGTTCGCTCACCAGAGCAGGGTCCTCGCCGAACGAGCGTACGCCGATCACTGGATTCCGCGGATTGTTGTTGACGTCGAGGACCGGTGCCAGGTTGAAATTGATACCGAGCGCTGCCAGTTCGGCGGCGACGGTTTCACCGGCGGTGCGTGCGAGAGCGGGATCGGCGCTCGCACCGATGCACATCTGACTGGGCAGGGTCGTCCCCCAGCCGAGACGGGAGACCACCCCGCCTTCCTGATCGGCCATCACGAACGGCGGAACGCCTGCCCCCTCCTCGAGAACGAGCCGCCGTAGTCGTTTCGTGAGCGTTGCGACCTGTTCGGGCGTCTCGACGTTCCGGCTGAAGTAGACGACGTTGCCACACCGTCGCTCGGTGAGCAGCGTTCGGAGGTCGTCGGTGAGTTCCGGCCCATCGAACCCGATAACGAACAGCTGTCCGACCTTGGTCGCGAGATCCATCTCGCTCACGTCTGTCGTCACCATGGCGCGACAGTTGTCTTCGCTCGCATGTAATTCTATTGTGCCGACCAGTTAATTGCATTCACGGCGGATTCAAAGTATTTATTTCAGACAGTTATATATACTTCGCCACCAGTATTCGTAACGAATGGGCCGGATTGAGATAGAGAGCCTGACCAAAGAGTATCGTACGCCGACCGGACCGATCCGTGCCGTCGAGTCGCTCGATCTCCAGATCGAGGACGGGGAGTTCGTCGTTTTCGTTGGGCCGTCCGGCTGTGGGAAATCGACGACGCTCCGCTGTATCGCCGGTCTCGAGTCCGTCACGAGCGGCTCGATACGATTCGGTGACTCCGTCATCACGGACGACAAGCCCAAAGACCGGGATATCGCGATGGTGTTCCAGAACTACGCGCTCTATCCGCACATGACCGCCAGGGAGAACGTCGCGTTCGGGCTGAAGATGTCGACGGATCTTTCGGCCGACGAGATCGACGACCAGGTCGAGACGGCCGCAGAAATGATGGATATCGACGACCTCCTCGACGACAAACCCGGCGAGCTCTCCGGCGGCCAGCAACAGCGGGTCGCGCTCGGGCGCGCGATCGTCCGCGACCCGGCGGTCTTCCTGATGGACGAACCCCTCTCGAACCTCGACGCGAAACTGCGCGCACAGATGCGGACGGAGCTCCAACAACTCCAGAGCGAGCTGGGGGTGACGACGGTGTACGTCACCCACGACCAGACGGAAGCCATGACGATGGGCGACCGGATCGTCATCCTCGACGACGGCCAACTGCAGCAGGTGGGAACGCCACTCGAGTGCTATCACCGGCCGGCGAACAAGTTCGTCGCGGGATTCATCGGCTCGCCCCCGATGAATTTCCTCGAGGTCGAAGTCGATCACGAGGACGGCGCGCTCGTCCATCCGGTCTTTACGATGCCGCTGTCGGACTCGCTTGCCGACGAACTCGACAGCACCGAACTCGTTCTCGGTATCAGACCGGAGCACGTGTCGCTTACGGACTCCCCCGGGACACACCCGGAACCGAATCGATTGATCGAGACGGAAGTTACCGTCACCGAACCGATGGGCGACGTCACGAACGTCTATCTGGACGTCGGTGGTGAGACGGTGACGGTTACCGTCGACGGCCACGTCGGCGTTGATCCCGGTGGGCTCCTCCACATGTACGTTCCGGCGTCGAAGATGCACCTCTTCGACGCGGATTCCGGTCGCTCCGTCAAGCACAGCGACGAGCCGATCGAGTCGAGTACGCTCCCTGAAGCCGATAGCCACGTCGAGACGGCGTAATCGTCGCCGGTACTGCGGGGTACGCGTGACCAACGGGCCGCGACAGCCGAACGGAACGCTCGCGTTCGGTTCGTCCGCTGTGCCGTCGTCAGTCGAGATGGTGTGGCGCGTTCGTCGACGGTCGACCAGTGAGGGTCACCGTCGCGGTCGTTCGGCTCTCCCAGTCGATCGCTCGGCAACTCGACGTCGGTCGCCTGCACTCTCCCACGTTCCCATCAACCGTGGTGAAATATGACGTATTAACTAATAAAAACTATCTATATAGTTAAGATAATATTTTGTACGGCGAATACAGAATGTTACGCGGGTCGTGGCGGATCACGATCGGATGTAGCGTCCGACGACCATACCGAAACTCAGAACCAATGAAACGAACCCGACGAACTGTACTCAAGAACGCAACGAAACTGTCTACGCTACTGGCGAGCATCGGTGCGAGCACGGCAGTAGCGGCACAAGAATACCCCGATTGGGATACCGAGACCGTCTATACGAGCGGCGATCGGGTCGTCTACGACGGCTCCGTCTGGGAAGCCCAGTGGTGGACCCGGGGGGACGAACCCGGGGCCAACGAGTGGGGTCCGTGGGAGAAGATCGAGGAGGACGACGGCGACAACGGCGAGGACGGCGAAGATGGCCCGACCGCGCAATTCTCGGTCAGCGCGCAGTTCCCCAATCCCGGCGACGAAGTCGAGTTCGACGCCAGCGGTTCGGACGGCGAGATCGAGACGTACGCGTGGGCGTTCGGCGACGGCACGACCGCGTCGGGCGAAACTGTCACTCGTGCGTTCGACGAGGGACAGTACGACGTTACGCTGACGGTCGAGAACGCCGCCGGCGAGACCGACACGCATTCGATCACGATTACCGCGGGCCGCCCGTCCTCGGACGAGAACCGGGTCGTCGCGTACTACCGTCAGTGGGCACAGTACGACCGGGACTACGTCCCGGGCGACATTCCGTTCGACAAGGTAACACACGTCCAGTACGCGTTCGCTCGACCCGAAGAAGACGGCTCGATCAACCTCGTGGGTGACAGCTACGGGCAACAGATGTTCTACGCCGAGAAGGACTGGCAGGGGCCGGATCGCGGCAAGACGTTCGCGGGGTACGCCGCCGAGCGGGACGACACCAAGTTCGTCCTCTCGATCGGCGGCTGGGGTGACTCGGAGTATTTCTCCGACGCTGCGCTCACCCAGGAGAACCGAGAGCGCTTCGCGAGTGACTGTGTCGATCTCGTCGAGAAAGCGAACCTCGACGGGATCGACATCGACTGGGAGTTCCCCGGTGGCGGCGGCTGTACCGCGGACGACCCCGTCTGCGACGTCGACAACGTCGTCCGCGAGGGCGACCAGGAACGCTTTACGCTCCTGTGTCAGGAAGTCCGCACTCAACTCGACGAGGCCGCGGCGAACGATCCCGATCGGGACGAGCCCTACGAACTCTCCGCCGCCGTAAGCGCCAGTCCCGACGTCGTCGAGGGGAAGACCGAGGGTAACGACGGACTCGAGCACGAACAGCTCTCGGACATCCTCGATTTCGTCCTCGTGATGACCTTCGACTACCGTGGCATCTGGAGCGATACCACCGGCCATCACGCACCGCTGCTGGAGAATCCAGACGACCCGTACGAGGAATCGGACGTCTGGAGTGCCCAGTACGCTCTCGAGTACTGGGCGGACCAGGGCTGGGACTCCGACCAGCTCAATATGGCGGTGCCGTTCTACGGTCGGAGCTGGTCGGACGTCCAGCCCCCGAATGGCGACTTCGGTACCGGAGCGGACGACGGTCTCTTCCAGGAGTACGACGGCGAGGGCAAAGACGCCAGCGGCGACGGCTCGTATCCGAGCTGGGATCCGTCCATGGGAACCAGCTACGCGGGCGTCTGGGAGTGGTTCGACCTCGGTTCCGACGGTCGCCAAGGGAGCAACCCGGTCGATCTCGACGGCCCCGGGTGGGAGACCTACTTCGACGAGGACGCGGTCGCCGCCTGGAGCTGGAACGACGAGGAGCGGCTGATGATCTCCCACGAGACGGCGCAGTCGGTGGAGGCGAAGATGGACTGGCTCAGGGAGTCTCCCTACGGGGGGACGATGCTGTGGGCCGTCGGCGGCGATACCTACGAGGGCGATCTCATCACGACACTCTGGACGACGCTCAACGGCTGAACGGCGGTCGTGGGGAACCACGCACGGCGACGACCGAGAGCCGTTCGAGCAACAGTATCGACGATCGAACGACACGAGCACACACAACCGATGAAACGATCACGACGACACGTACTGCGTACAGCATCGAATATATCCGTTCTGCTGGCCGGCCTCGGAGCGAGTTCGGTGGCGACGGCCCAGGCGTATCCGGAGTGGGACCCGGACACCGTCTACACGAGCGAGGACCGCGTCGTCCACGATGGCTCTGTCTGGGAAGCCCAGTGGTGGACTCGCGGTGACGAGCCGGGCGAGGGCGGCGAATGGGGTCCGTGGGACGAGATCGAATCGTCCGAGCCCGAGCCGCCGGCCCTGTCCGCACGCATCGCCGCGAGCGCGTCGCGCGTCGAACCCGGCGCGGCCGTCGAGTTCGACGGGAGCGAGTCGACGGGTGAGATCGACGCCTACGCGTGGGCGTTCGGTGACGGAACCGAAGCCACCGGCGAGGTCGTCACGCACACGTACGACGAGACGGGCGACTACACCGTCGAACTGACCGTCACCGACGCAGATGGCGAAACCGACACCGCCCGCCTCGAACTCACCGTCCGGGACGAGGTCGAAGGTCCGGCCGACGACTTCAAAGTCGTCGGCTACTACCCCGGCTGGAAAGCCAACGCCGAGCAGGACTACTACCCGAGCGACGTCCCCTTCGAGAAGGTGACCGACGTTCTGTACGCGTTTCTCGCCCTCGACGAGAACGGGAACGTCTTCCCGCCGGAAAACGACGCGACGGCGCTCGACAGTCCGCGCCAGACACACGAGGAAAACCTCGAGCAGTTCGCCGACCTGGCAGACGAGACCGACTGTCGGTTCCACCTCTCGATTGGGGGCTGGACGCTCTCGGATAATTTCCACATCGTTGCGGCCGATCCCGATCTGCGGACGAACTTCGCGGAGAGTTGCGTCGAGTTGCTGCGGACGTACAACTTCGACGGGGTCGACATCGACTGGGAGCATCCCGGTCCGCAGCAGGGGCAATGCCAGTGTGGCAACGACGCCGACTACGAGAACCACGTCCTGCTGCTCGAGGAACTGCGCGACCACCTCGATCAGGCGGGCGAGGAGGACGGCCAGCAGTATCACCTGTCGGTCGCCAATGGCGGTTCCGACTGGAACGCCGGCGGACTTCGCCACGATCGGATCGGCGAGCTCTGTGACTCGGTGTCCGTCATGGCCTACGACTTCACCGGCGAGTGGATGGACACGATCGGCCTGAACGCGCCGCTGTACGGCCCTGACACGCATCCGACGAACGACCGCGATGTCTACCCCGACGGCGAACAGTACTGGGTGGAGTACGCCGTCGACAAACTGTGGGCCGGGGATCACGGCGAGGAGGGCTACTGGCCCAACCAGTGGCAGTATCCGCCCGCTGATCCCGCCGAGTACGACGAACTCGTGCTCGGGATGCCGTTCTACGGCCGCGGCTTTACCGTCGGCGAGTGGCAGTCGCCCGAACTCGGCTCGCGGTACTCGGGACTTCCCGAGGGAACCTGGCACCACCTCCTCGAGGACGGCGCGGACCCGACCGGCTCGTTCGACTTCGGCGACATCGAGGAGAACATGCGTGACGATCCCGACTGGGAGGGCCGCCGTCACGACATGGGTGACGTGCCGTCCCTCGTCAACGAGGACGAGGGGATCTTCATCAGCTACGACGACGAACACGCCATCGAGGCGAAAGTCGAGTTCGCCAAAGAACGCGGCATGGGTGGCGTGATGTTCTGGGAGCTCTCCCAGGACTGGAACGAGACGCTTCTGGATACGATCCTCGAGACGATCTAACCGATGACAATGAAACGATCACGACGATCCGTACTGCGTACTGCATCGACACTGTCCGCCATCGTTGCGGGCGTTGGACTAAACACCGCTGCGGCTGCACAGGAGTACCCCGAGTGGGACCCGGACACGGTCTACACGAGCGGCGATCGCGTCGTCCACGACGGCTCCGTCTGGGAGGCGAACTGGTGGACACGCGGGAACGAACCGGGCGACGGCGGCGAATGGGGGCCGTGGGATGAAATCGACGCGTCCGATCCCGGACCGACGGCATCGATCGCCGTCAGCGACGCCACGCTCGATCCGGGACAGGTCGGTCAATTCGACGGCACCGGCTCGACTGGCGAGATCGTCTCCTACGCATGGGAGTTCGGTGACGGAACGACCGCCGAGGGTGGCGTCGTGACACACGCCTACGACGACGACGGCGAGTACGAGGTGACGCTGACCGTCGAGACCGACGACGGCGAGTCGGATTCGACGTCCACGACGGTTTCCGTCGGCGATCGGGACGGTATCACCGTCGACGGCGCGTTCGCGCCGTACCAGGGCACGTGGGGCGATATCGTCGACGGCACGCTCGAGGCCGCGACCGATCGCGTCGTCGTCTCGTTCCTCGGCGATGCGACCGACGACGGCGACGTCACCCCCGGATGGCTGACGGGCTGCAATCAGGGCTCGTGTGATCAGCAGCCGCTCTCGAGGTACGAATCCGAGATTCAGACGCTGCAGGACGAAGGCATCGAGGTGTGGCTCTCGATCGGCGGCTGGCAAGGCCGAACCGTTGCCCGCGATGCGGGTTCCGCCACGGAACTGAAAGACGCCTACGCGGAGATCCTCGACACGTTTGGCGTCACGCACATCGATATCGACGACGAGAACGCCGCTGGACGCGATCAGCCGATCTACGAACTGCGCAACGAGGCACTCGCACTGTTACAGGACGAGCGTCCGGCGGTCACGGTGGGCTATACCGTTCCGGCGGACGAGAACGGAATCGCGGAGTCGAGCCACGCGCAGGCCAGAACGTGGGTCCGCGACGCGGCCGAGAAGGGCGTCGACCTCGAGTACGTCAACATCATGACGATGGTGATGAATCCGACGACGTCCGACAAGATCGTGTCGGCGTGTGAGGGCACCGTCGCGTTCCTCGAGGAGGTGTATCCTACCAAATCGACCGCGGAGTGTTGGGCGATGCTCGGGAACACCCCGGACGTCAGCGAGGAGTCGGTCACGCCCGACGTCGCCCGCGAGATCGTCGAGTTCGCGGCGGACCGTGGAATGGGGCTGTTGTCCTACTGGGCGCTGTACAACGACCCCGACGGAACGTTCTCGGAGATCTACCACGACTTCGAGGACGGGTCGAGCTAGCCACGATCGATCCGCGAACGGACTGCCGTCACCGCGCCCCGTCAGTGTCACCGTTCGATTGCCGGAGGTAGTCGCACCCTCGTTCGATCGGGCGGTGGGCGGTGGGACGGAGAGCGACGACCGAACGGGTGCCGTCCTTCGAAGCGGGACCTGACACCCGCCCGTTTCTCATTTTGTGTATTATTGACAATTATTTAAATTAATAAAATATAAATATTAAGATCATATATATCGGGAACGTAGTATGGTAAACAACCCAGACTGCCCCGACAGACGGGACGTACTCCGGAGCCTCGGAGCGATCGGCAGTATCACAGCACTCGGCGGTCTGACGGCCGCACAGCCCGGACGCGATCCGGGACCGAAACCGAACGAACTGCTGGTCAGTACGGCTCCGACGACGAGTACGGCATCCGTACGGCGCACGGTAACGACCCAACTCCCCGCAGACGCAAGCGTCGTCCACCGAAACGATACGCTCGGCTACTTCGCCGTGGAGGTACCCGACGATGCGAGCACACGAGCGGGGTCGAACGTCGTTCGGAGCCTCGAGCGAACCGACGGTGTGGCGTTCGTCGAGGAGAACGGGACCTACTATGCGTTCGACGAGGTGGACACGGACCGGCGCACCCCCGACGATCCCGACTTCTCCCAGCAGTACGCCCCCCAGCAGGTGAACGCGCCGGACGCGTGGGAAACGACGCTCGGCTCGGCGGACGTGACGATCGCCGTCGTCGACACGGGCACCGATTACGACCATCCCGATCTTCGGGACCAGTTCGGTTCGAATCCGGGGACCGACCCCGCAGGCGACACCGACGATCCGGCCGCACGCGGAGCGGAGCACGGGACACACGTCTCCGGCATCGCGTCGGCGACCACGGACAACGGCGATGGGGTTGCTGGGATTTCGAACTCGCACCTCTATTCGGTGCGTGTCCTCGGCGACGGCGGCGGTTCCTGGAGCGACATCGCCGACGGTATCCAGTGGGCTGTGGACAACGGTGCCGACATCATCAACCTGAGCCTCGGCGCGCCACAGCGAAGCGGTGTGGTCGAACGCGCGATCAACTACGCGTACGACAACGGGACGCTGCCGATCGCCGCAGCGGGGAACGGCGGTCCGTGTACGGACTGTGTCTCCTACCCGGCGGCGTACTCGAACTGCGTCGCTGTGTCGGCACTCGACTCCTCGGAGAACCTCGCGCGCTTCAGCAACACCGGCCCGGAGATCGACGTCGCAGCACCGGGCGTCGACGTCCTCTCGACCGTCCCAAACGGCGGCTACGAGAGCCTGTCGGGAACGTCGATGGCGTCGCCCGTCGTTGCGGGCGTCGCCGCACTCGGACTGGCAGCCACCCCCGAATGGGGGCCAAGCGAACTGCGTTCCGCGCTCGAGGAGTCGGCCGTCGACGTCGGACTTCCCGCAAACGAACAGGGTGCGGGCCGGGTCGACGCCGCCAACCTCGTCGGCGAGGACGGCGACCAACCGGCGGAAGTAACGGCCGTTGCGGACGCGTCACCGACGACCGTCGAACCGGGAGAGACCATCACGTTCGACGGGGGAGACTCGTCCGGACCGATCGATGTCTACGAGTGGGAGTTCGGTGACGGTGCCTCGGCGACCGGTCAGACGGTGACTCACAGCTACGACGACGAGGGTGAGTACACCGCGATCTTGACCGTGACTGGCGGCAGCGGGAGCGACAGCGATTCGGTCGCCGTCACCGCCGACGGCACCGGTGATCCGCCCGGCGACTGCGGCGACTATCCGGCGTACGACAACGGGACGGTCTACGAAACCGGCGATCGTGTCGCCTACGACGGTGCCGTCTGGGAGGCCACGATAGATGTGATGACGGTTCCGCCGAGTCACGATAGCTGGCGGTGGTCACACGTCACGGACTGTTGACCCGTTCGTCCGCAGCGGCCGCCCCTGCTCGAGAACCCGTGTCTTCGAGTGCGTACACCTCCGCGTACTACTTGCGTCCTGCCCGTCCGCAAGCGCCAGTCGGTGTCTACGCCGGCAGGCAGCTACGCGCATGGAAGCGCTGCGATCCGTCTGTCCCTCGTCCCGACTCGTGCGACCGGCGGACCCGCTCACGGTCGGTACACGGACTAGCGAGTCGTATATTTTCTATTTTCTCACACAAAGTATTATATATAATAACGATAAATATTACGCTGGACCTCGAGTCGTACGCTTTCACGGGGCACTGCCGTTCGCGTCGCTCGAGGGACGACCGTAGCGACAGTCGACGGACACAGTCGCGACCAACAGACAATGAAACCGACACGCCGCACGCTGCTTCGCACAGTATCGACGCTCACCGCCGGACTGGCCGGTGCGACGACGGTGAGTGCGACCGAATCGCCGCCTCAGTGGGACCCCGATACCGTCTACACGGATGGTGATCGGGTCGGCTACGACGGGGTCATTTGGGAGGCCCAGTGGTGGACGCGAGGGAACGAACCCGGCGCATCCGAGTGGGGGCCGTGGGAACGGATCGAGGACGCACCCGACGACCCGGACCCCGAACCGCCCGAGGGACCGACCGCGTCCATCGTCGTCAGCGACGCGGCGCCCGAGCCGGGGCAGACGGTCGAGTTCGATGCCGGCGAATCGGCCGGCGACCTCACGTCGTTCGGCTGGGACTTCGGCGACGGCACCGGGGCCACCGGTGCGGTCGTTTCGCACGCGTTCGAGACGGCGGGCGAGTACACCGTCGAACTGACCGTCACCGATGCCGCCGGCGCGACCGACGCCGACTCCGTTTCCGTCTCCGTCGAGGAGCACGCGTCGCCACCGGGCGACACCGGGGCAATCCCGGACAGCGTGTTCGCCCCGTATCACCACATGAACACCGACCCGACCACCGCGCCCGCGGAGTGGGCCGATCTGGCCGGAACGAACTACTTCCATCTGGCGTTCGTGCTGGGGACGGGTGATGGAACGCCGGCGTGGGACGGCAACCCGAACCAGGCCGTCGGAGAGACGTCGTTCGGCGACGAGATCCGGGATCTCCAGGCGCGGGGCGGTCAGGCCATCATCTCCTTCGGCGGGGCGACCGGCAACTACCTCGCGTCGGATTACGACGATCCGCACGCGCTGGCCGACGCGTTCGAGTCGGTCGTCGACGAGTACGACTGTCCGTACATCGACATCGACGACGAGGCACCCAACGGGAGCGTCGTCGACCTGCGAAACGAGGCGCTGTCGATCCTACAGGATCGGCGTCCCGATGTCCACGTCGGCTACACCGTCCGTACGCGCGTCACCGGCATCGCGGACACCGAAATCATCACGAACGCGATCGACAACGGCGTCGAGATCGAGTACGTCAACCTGATGACGATGAACTGGGGCTGGGTGCGTACCAGCGCCGAGAACTGCATCCAGTGCGCCGAGGGAGCTCACGACCAGCTCCAGGAGTGGTTCCCCGACAAATCGGACGCCGAGCTGTACGATATGATCGGCATCACGCCGATGATCGGCGTCCAGAACTCGGGCGAGCCGTTCTACCCCGACGACGCCGCCGAGGTCCGGTCGTACGCCGAGGAACACGATATCGGTCTCCTGTCGTTCTGGTCGATCGAACGCGACAACCCCGGAAACGGCCTGGATTCCGAACACAGCGGCGTCGATCAGGAGCCCTTCGAGTTCTCCGAGAACTTCAACGGATTCACCGCGGAGTAGTATCGCTCGAGCACTGATCACCGTACCACACAGCCAATGAAACGAACGCGCAGAACCGTTCTCCGTGATGTATCGCTACTTACCGCCGCGCTCGCCGGCGCGGGCACCGTTGCGGCCGACGACGTTCCCGCGTGGGATGCCGAAACCGTCTACACGAGCGGTGACCGGGTCGTCCACGACGGCTCCGTCTGGGAAGCCCAGTGGTGGACCCGGGGGGACGAACCCGGCTCGCGGGAGTGGGGGCCGTGGGAACGCGTCGAGGACGTCCCCGAGGAGCCGACGCCGCCCGAGGGGCCGACGGCGTCGATCGCCGTCAGCGAGACGCCGGTCGCGCCGACCGAGTCGATCGTGTTCGACGCCGCCGACTCGACGGGCGAGATCGACGCCTACGAGTGGGACTTCGGCGACGGCACCGAAGCCGCTGGCGACGTGGTCGAGCACGCCTACGACGAGGCCGGCGAGTACGGTGTCGAACTCGTCGTCACCGATACCGACGGTCGCACGGACGCCGCGACCACCACGGTCAGCATCGAAGAGCGAGACGCCGATCCCGACGACATCACGGCCGACACCACGATCGTCGAGTTCTACGAGGACTACGACGAGCGGTACGTGCCCGAACTGTTCGACATCTGGATGCCGGACGACGCATCGGACTACGGTGCGGACACGGACGCGATTCGAAACAACGTCGACGACGGCTCCCTCGAGTTCGGATCGCTAGGCACGCAGGCGCTCCCGTGGGTCCAGCAGTTCGACGACGCCGGCCTTCCGCGACACGCCAGTTCACAGCTCCTGCCGTGGCTTTCGGTACTGCCCGAGGAGACGGAGACGCCGACGTTCCAGGGCAGCGGCCGCAGCGTGGCGTGGGACCAGACGGCCGGCCCGACTGCGGCGACCAACGATCCGTCCACGTTCGTCCAGTCACAGTGGCCCACGGACGCGATCGGCGAAGCAGACGAGGAAGTCGCCGAACGGGATGCCGTCCACAACCAGCCACAGCACCGGGACGACTGGGACTCGCACTTCTCCCTCCCGGACGAAATCCTGTACAACCACGACAATCAGCTGCTCGATACCATCGCGAACGACGTCCATCCCGTGACCGGCGACCCGCTGGGCGGTGACGGGTTCACTGCGAACGCGCCCATGGACGTCACAGCAGAAGTTCACGCCGACGGCTGGAGCGGACATCAGGTTCTCGTCTTCGAGAACACCGGCCCGGTCCCGTACCACCTCGACGGGGCGGTCATCTGGTGGGTCGGCCCGTCGAAGTACGGCAACACGATGTCCGCGGGTCACTACAACAACGAACAGCGACCGGAACCCGGCGTCGGTCACCCACAGCGAGACATCATCGAGGTCGTGCTCGACGACGAGCACATGCCCGACCGCTACGAGGGCGAGGACGTCGACCTCTCGGCGTTTGCCGTCCGGCTGGCGTTCCACGACTCGCCGTACATGTTTCGGACCGCCTACCCCGGCCAGTACTGGTCGCTCGAGATCCGCACCGGCGATAACCTGGGCGGGCGCTACCAGGGTGACGACGACCGGCAGCGACTCGTCGACACGATGGTCGATACGTGTCACGTCGAACTCAGGCGCGACCTCGACATCGAGCGCAACACCGAACTCGTCGAAACGATCGAGCTCACGAACCGGGTTGCGAACTGAGAACTGGATCGCACCGGTCCAGTTCCGCAGGCCGTTCGACCACTCTGTCGGGGGACGGCAGCGGGACGAGCGGGGCGACCGGGACTACTGAGGCAGTCCTCACTCGAGCGCGTTACGGCCGTCGCCCAGCGGACCCAGTTTCGGCCGGGCATCGGACACGGGCCTGGCGGTCGGCGGCTGTCTCGAGCGGCCCGTCGCCGTTCGTCCGTTGCAGGAGACCGGAGACGGTGGTCCGTTCTGCTTGACCGGCGGACGGCCTGCGTTTGCGGCGTTCTCTACCGAAAGCTGGCCGCTCAACGGTTGTCGCAGTGGTCCGATTCGAGCCGTGGAACGCGAGAGCGGCTGTCGTACCGGTTGCTGACGCTCGAGGTTCGACCTGTGTCGTCGAGCTACCTATTCAAAACACTGTTGAAAAATATTATGATACGGGGGAATAACCGATCGCAGAAAGTCGTCGAATACCGGTTCACGAACGCGACCATCAGCCGATCGACGATGCCGTTCCGAATCACGTCGCGCTCGCCGGAACCGTGACTCGAACCGACGATCGTCAGTACTTCGGGAACTGAGCCCTCGAGTCCGTCGTAATTCTCCTCGGCGATAGACGACGATTTCAGACGACCGTTCGTCAGCGAGGGTTCAACCGTCGGTGCGGCGACGAGGAAACTGGACTGCTATCGAACGGAGTTCCAAAGTATACGAAGTCGGAAAGATCTGTCGAATCCCTCTTTTTTGGAGATATTCACTCATGAAAACACTGCACACTCTCTGTGCGTATCCATCACGAACCACGCTGGCGGAGATACACCCCTCCGACGAGGCAAACCACTGCCACAAGCAACAATCCACCACTTAAAATGTCTCGAAGCGTTCCAGAAACTCCCGGACTACTCATCACTCCGAGACTGTTCTGAAACACGATTAATTGAATTACGAAGGCCAGTCCTCCGACCCGTATCAATACCCGTTCTCTCCTACGGTTTTGCGTATCGCTCATAGTGTACTTATCCCGGATGAGCGTAAATATATGTGGGGGACCACAGGATATTCTCGGAGATTTCAGAATGGATGAGTAGAACACTGTCTCAAGCGATCAGTCACTGAGAGTCGGTTGTGAAGTGGACAGCCTGTACTGATCGTTCGATGGGGCGGTGCCGGTCAGTAATCGCCGAGAACGCCGAGTCGTCTCGCCCGGCTGGTCGCGTACTGAAAGACCGTATACCCCAGCGCCACGTAGGCGACAGCGATGCCGAACAGCAGCCCGAGCTCGGTCGGAGCGAACTCCCAGAGCCGGACGCCGTCGATCATCGTGCGCTGGAGGAGGGCGCTGCCGAGGGCGAGGGGGAGAAACCGCATCCACCCGAGGTCGAACGCGGGCGCGGAAATGAGCACGATGAACCCGAACTGGAGCAGATTGAGCCAGTTGCCGATCTGCTTGTAGAGGACAGTCACGCCGCCGGCCGCGAGCCCGAGCCCGAGCACCGAGACGATGCTAAGCGTCGCGATGACGGCGATGGTGAACAGATGCAACTCGAGCGTCGTCCCGGTGATACCGATCATCACCACCAGGATCACCGTCGAGGTGATGAACGTCCGAACGATCTTCGCGACCCCTTTCAGTAGCACGACGGGCGCGAATCCGAACGGCGACATCACGTGGCGCTCGAGGGTCCCCCACTGCACCTCGCTCCCGATGTCGTTCGAGATGGAGGAGTACGCGCCCACCGACAGCGTCCACAGGAAGTAGCCGACGATGATCCCCTCGATCGAGTCGGTGAGCGCTTGCCCGGCGACCATTTGCCCACCGTAGAAGAGGACCCCGAAGAAGAACAGGGAGACGACGATACCGCCGATCGCGTTCGCGGGATAGCGGACGAAGAGCAGAACCTCGCGGTACAGTACGGCACGTGCGAGGTGAGAGTAGCCCGCCTTCCGCGGCGCGGCGGCCGCGTCACGACCGTGTGACATTATCGATCCCTCCCTTCGACCGTCGTCAGGTCGACGAACACGTCCTCGAGGTCCGGCTCGATCGTCCGTACGCGCTCGAGTGTCACGTCCTCGGCGCGGAGTCGATCCAGCAACTCGTAGAGCCCGTCGCTATCCGTCGTCACGTCGATCCGGGCGCCACGATCGCGCGACTCGACGCTGATCGTGTCGAATCTGTTCCGGAGCGTCGAAACGATCGCCGCGTCGAGATCGCCGCTCGTGATCTGTATGTGGTGCAGATCGGTCCCGTGAAGCAGGGCATCGACGGTGTCGTCCGCGACGATCTCTCCGTCGGACATCACGAGGACGCGATCACACACCGTCTCGACGACGTCCATGTCGTGACTGCTGAGGACGACGGTCAGCGCCTCCTCCTCGACGAGTCGTCGTAGTTCCCGCTGGAGGGTCCGCGAGCTCTCGATATCCAACCCCAGCGTCGGCTCGTCGAGGAACACGACCTTCGCTCCCCCCGCGAGAACGCTCGCTAACGACACTTTCTGCTTCATCCCGCGCGATAAGTCGCGGACGGGAACGTCCGCTTTCTCCGTGAGCCCCAACTGCGCCAGCAGCCGGTCGTGGCGCTCGCTCACCGAATCCGGATCGACGCCGCTGATCGTGGCGAAGTACCGGAGATTCTCCCGGACGGTCAACCGCCAGTAATCGTTGCGCGCCCCCTCGAGCATCGCATCGACGTGGGCGTACGCTTCTCGTGGCCGATCGTGGAGGTCGACGCCCCGAATCCGAACGGTCCCCTCCTCCGGCAGCACCATCCCGAGAATCGATTTGATGAGCGTCGTCTTCCCGGCCCCGTTCGGGCCTAACAGTCCCACGATCGACCCGGTTTCGATGTCGAGGGTGACGTCGTCCACGGCGGTGATCGCCTCCGGACCGTCGCCGAACCGCTTGCGCAGACCGGTTACGGAAACGGCGACGTCGCGGCCGTCCATCGCCGAACCGCTACTACTGGTACTGGTAGCGGCTTCACGAACCGGCTCGGCCTCCTCACTGGCGGCCGTCTCGTCGACCGCTGAACGGCTGGCCGATTCCGGAGCTAACTCCTCACTGTGCGGGGTATCAGCCGCCGCACTGGGCCTCGGCATCCTGTCGTCTCGCACGGTCACAGTACTGGTTGAAGTAAGCCAGCTACAAAAACGCGAGGTCGCACTTCCGCCCCCGTCGGCGAAAAGGGGCTCTCGAAACGACACGGACTCGGTGGTATCTGGTGCGTAGTCGTGGTGTCATTTCGGTTGTCTCGCTCGGCGGAAATCCCCTTGGATGATTTCACGACCGACAGACCGTGGGGGAGGTCAAAACGCGGAATCTCGAGGAGCGTCAGTGGGCTCCCTCGTCTACGCCTCCTCCGATTTATCGTCATCAATGCTGAATTCAGTATGGTTTCCGTAGTCTATATTTTGCATCCCAAAACTAGCCACGTCACACTCAGTCCTCGCAACCCTCATTTCGTTTTCAGAAATCATAACTCCTGCATCAGTATTGCCTCCGGAAGTGTCTGTTTCACCACGTTCACAGCGTTTCACGTCCCAATCGAACGATTGCGTTATACTCCCATTGATTTCGGCAACGATCTCGTACTCGGATCCGTTCTGCCCAACAGCGGGCACTTCAAACCCTGTTTTCCCAGGGATCTGGTACTTCTGGTTATATATTTGTTCTTCTTCGTCGCCTATTACGGTAATATTCACTTTATGACTACTGTGGTCGTAATTTTCGACCCAGATCGAGTCGACACGATCAGTCGTCTTCTTTCTACTAGTATTTAGACCAGTAGCATTCTCGGAAACTCCACGATCACCCTCAGTATCTTTCGGAACGTCCGTTCCCGAACATCCGCACGAAATCAAAAGTCCGATAGAAGCCAAAACTTTCCTCCTGTCCATACACTGTATTAACGCGCAGCGATTGAAAAGCCGCTGCCCAATATGGAACCTTCTCACCGTACGTTATGTTCTATCACGATGGTGAACCGTACTACTCACTATGCTCGTTACTCCACCCCGTATTCGGACCAGAGATGCTGGCCAACTACCGGGAGTTGATGATTGTGAGGTGCGGACTGACAGTCTCCAGTGACTCCACTCTCTTCACCGTGCTCGAGCAGCACCTGTTCTGGGACGGCGAGTACACGCTCCAAATCGACGGCGTTCTCGGTGCGGTGCGCTCCCCACCGGGTGCCCTGATCCTCGAGGGGCAACGCGGCCCGGCGGTCTTCCTCTCGGTACCCCTGGTGTGGCTGACCCGGCCTGTCGGTCGGCTCGAAAACCATCCGTCTCACTGCCACGTCTCTCGATCCGCAAAACGGAACGCACCGAAACGCGTGACGGAACCGATTCGCCGACTCGGTGGTCCCGACCTGCGGTTCGGCTATTCGTCGTCGCCTTTCCAGGTGACGGTTCGCCCCCAGGTGGTCGCCTTCCCCCAGAGGCCGGAGCGCATGCACTCCAGTTCGACGATCTGGGAGTTGTCGACGAACAGATTGATCTCGGGACCGAAGTTCTTGATGTACCACTCGAACATCTCCGGGCCCGGGGCCTCGAACACGAGGTTCTCGATCCCCAGTTCGTTCGCGATCTGGTAGGCGACGTCCGTTCGCCACTCGGTGACCTCCTCGGTGATACCTTCGGCCTCGACCATCAGCAGGTCTGCGCCCGCCTCCAGGTGCCGACGACCCTCTTCGATGGCCTGCTCGGGATCCTGCTGGCCCTGCTCCTCCAAGATCTCCGGGTCGGTGGCACCGCCAGCGCCGAACTGGACGTTGATCTCCGGTTTGGGCTGGATCTCGTAGTCGTCGGCCACGAGTTCCGTCATTCGAACCATGTCGTCGGTACCGATGGCGAGGAATCCGCTCGATAGCTCGACGATGTCGAAGCCGAGCCGTTCGGCTTCCTCGAAGTACTGCTCGATTTTGTCGTTGTCACGGATGAGGACGTTCTCGACGAACCCGCCCGTGGACACCTTCACGTCGAACTCGTGGCAGACGTCGATCAACTCCGTCACCGCCGCTTCGGGCATCAACGCGAACGATCCGCCGCTGAACTTGTAGATGTCGACGTACTGCCCCATCGTCTCCAGTATATCGCGGAGTTCGCGCGGCCCCATCGGGTCGTAGTACGGCCCCCGGATCTCCGTGATTCCCTTCTCTCGAGGCTTCTCCTCGCGCTCGTTGTGATGCAGGAACTCGAACGTGCGATCTACCATAATCCGGTAGCAGACTCGATCGCTGTCTGCTTAGTGAGGGGGGCAACAGTCAGGTCTCTCTGAGAGTACGAGTCGTCACGTCAACAGGGTGACGAGGTCGTCGACGGTCCGTGATTCCAGCTCCCTGACCGTCGCGACGACGTCGTCTCGGCGACCATCGTCGAGGACAGTGCCGGCCGTGTCGTGGAATTTCGACTCGATCTGATCCCAACGCATCGGGTTCGTCGGATGGCCCTGGAAGGCGTCTTTTTCGACCACGTGGGTGGTGCCGTCCTCGAGTTCGACCGTCACGCGAGCGGGCATCTCCCCGGCTTCGAACCGTTCGGTGAACGCCTCGTTCGCTTCTACGGTGACGTGCCGGAGGAGGTACTGGACGTCGTCGCGGGTGATGCGCTCCGGCCCGTACTGTGCGTTGCCCATCTCCCGGTCGAGTAGCGCTGCTGCTAACATATACGGGAGCGAGTGGTCGGCCTGCGCCTTCGTCTCGACCGTGTGGCGATCACCTTCGCCACCACCGATGATGAGCTTCGCGCCGGCGAACGTTTCTAAATCGACGAGCGTGACGTCGCTGCCGGTGAGATCTTCCCGTTCGGCCAGTTCGATAACGCCCTCGACGGCGGACTGGGCGTACGTCTCGGCGACGTACCGCTTCGTCATGACGTCGTGCACCCTCGTGCAGCCGGGGTCGAGGTCGACCTCGAACTCGCCGCTGATCACCTGTTTCCACCCCTTCTGTCCCTCGAAGAGGTTCTTCGGCCCCTCCATTCCGTCACTGGCCAGCAGGGCCGCGTAGACGGCGTTACGGGCGGCGTTGGCCGATGCGATGCCCTTCCACTCGTTGATGCCGCCGGTGCGGGTCACGCGGAGGGCGTTGTGGGCGGTCCCGGCGATGCCGATGGCGTCCCTGGTCGTCTCGGCGTCGAGGTCGAGCACCTTCGCGACGCCGCAGGCCGCCGAGATGACCGTGTGGGTCACGTGGTCCCACCCCTTGTCCCGGACCGGCGCGTTCCAGGCGAGTTCGCCCTGAACCTCGTAGGCGACGCCGATCCCCTCGAGGAGTTCCTCGCCGGAGGCGTCGACGGCCTCGCCTGCGGCGACGATGGCTCCGATGTTGTCGCTCGGGTGGGGCGTTTCGCCGGGCGCGAGAAAGGAATCCATGAAGTCGAGATAGCGCGTCAGCGCCGTGTTGTGCATCGCGGCGCCGACCGGCGACGCGGACTCGCCACGCCCCCAGAGCGTGCAGTCGTCGCCGGGGTTCGCTCGCTGGACCGTCCGATGGACGACGTCCACCGGCTCCGCCCCGAGGGCGTTGATCCCGATCCCGACCGAATCGAGTATGCGCTTTTTCAGTTCCTCCCGCGTGTCCTCGGAGAACGCTTCGATGGAGACCGCCTGAACGAACCTGGAGAGCTCTTCGGTCGTCGCCATGTGTTCGGGACGGTCGCTTGGCGGAAACCTATTTTGCCGGAATTCCGCGCCCCTCTCTCGGTCGGGACCGATCGTCTGTGGGCAACTCTCGAGTCGAGCGTTCACCGGGAACGGAGCCAGCATCGTCCCGCCACCGTCGCTGGAGATCAACAGCGGATACGCGCTCGAGTCCCGCGACGATCTCGAGACCGAGCGCCTCGTCGTATCCTTCGGCTGCCTCGGAGCGGACAGGCCCCACAGTTCGACGTGCTCGATCCCCTCGACCTGACCCGTGTCCGGCAGTTATTCGTCGTCGATCACCCCTACGACGAGTTTACCACGAACGTGGCCGTCTGCACTCTGTTCGAGTGCCTCCTGTGTGTTAGCGAGTGGATACGTATCACTGATCGTGGGCTCGAGAACGCCCGCTTCAACGTGGGTAGCCACCTGTCGAAGTATTGCCGGATCTGACTCCGTGAGAACATCGAAGAAGCGGACTGCAACGTCGTCCTCTGTCCGGCATCGCTCGATACCGTCTTCTGACGGTTGCTCCGGGAGCGTGACGACCACACCACCTGGCTGAGTAACGTCGACCGACCGTTCTAGGACTTCGCCACCGATGGCATCGAGGACGATATCTACATCGTCGAGGATGGCTTCGAATCGCTCCTCGCGGTAGTTGACGAACTCGTCAACGCCGAGATCGCGGAGGAACTGCTCGTTTCGTCCCGAGGCGGTGCCGATCACATGCGCTCCGGTATTCTTCGCCAACTGGATGGCCATGTGACCGACGCCACCGGCCGCCCCGTGGACGAGAACCCGCTGTCCGGGCTCGAGTCCGCCGGTCTCATAGAGGGCGTGAAAGGCGGTCTGGCCTGCCATTGGAACGCCCGCAGCATCGGTGTGCGAAAGCGATGCCGGCTTCGCCGTGACTTCCGCGGTACTCATCGTCGCGTATTCGGCAAACGTGCCGCCAGCACCGGGCGGTCGCACCATGCCGCAGACGGCGTCACCCCGTTCAAACGCCGTCACGTCATCCCCGACAGACACGACGACGCCTGAGAGGTCCCAACCGGGGATCCACGGAAGCGGTTCGTCGCGTACCTCCGGGAGTGCTCCGCGGCAGATGAGCCAGTCGAGTGGATTTACGCCAGCTGCGTGGACACGCACGAGCAGTTCGTCGCTGTTCGGTTCGGGTCGGGGGACATCTTCGTAGACCAGCGCGTCCATCCCGTCGAGAGTTGGAAGTTGCATTGCTCTCATGTTAGTTGTCTGCCCCGAAGTCAGCCGTGGGGGCGGCTGACAGCTGGTTTAATTCCGGGTAGCTCGACATGCCTGCGTAGGCGACGAGTTCGTGCCCGAGTCGCCGCGCTCGCTCGGCGATGTCGGAATCGCTGATTCCATCGTCGGTGATTACTGTCTGCGAATTGGGAATCGCAACCTCCGTCGGCAGGGTCCACGCGCGGAGCGTCCGACTAACGGCCCGGAGGTGTCCGAGTGCGGAGCCAGGGAAGTCCCCTGCTGCGACTTCGAGCAGGCCGACAGTCGTTCCCTCGAAGTCGTCACGCCGACAGTAGTCCAGAGCGTTTTTGAGTGCACCCGAGTAGGACCCGTGGTAGTTGGGCGTCCCGAGAAGGACACTATCGGCCTGTACGACGGATTCTCGGAGTCTCTCCGCGTCCGGGACGTCCGTCTCGTCGGCGTGTAATCTCGGCAGGTCGTACGATCGTAGGTCGATCAGTTCTGTCGTCGCACCACCCTCAGCCGCGGCTGTGAGTACCTCGTTCGTGGCGATTCGCGTCCGGCTTTCGTCACGCAAACTGCCACAGACTGCGATCACGTTCGGATTTGTTCGGCTCGTTGTCATCGTCGTTGGATAGGCGATCTCACCAGAAAAATCGTTCCTAAACTGATGTTTTGTAGTGTTCCTTGCAAAAACCAGTTTTAGAAACAGAAGCTACACCGTCAGATCAGTGACAACGACCGCGTTGGAGAGGCTGCGAAATCCGCGCCGTGATAGATAGGTACTGCTCGATGAGCTTCCCCCATGACACACGAGAGTACTGTGTGCCGAGTCCGTCGTCGTGTCGAGTCGATAGCTGTCGTCGGCGGTATCCAAATCGTCATCGAACGCAGACGGATATTCGACCGGTACTCGGAGCTACCGCGCACCGCCGCTCCCGAAATACTGTTCGGAATTCGGGAGCGAGCCGACAGTGTGCCACTCTCCCCGAACCGTCACCGCCAGATTCGGATCGCTGGTGCACTCGCGCTGGTGGTGGGCGTCAACGCGCTCTTCCTCTCGGTCCTCGCCTGGAGCGGTCTCCGTGTGGCGTCTGCGAGCGGGCGGCCACTGCCGACTGCATTCGGGGTTCCGTTCACCGTGGGTGCGGTCCTCCTCGGCGCGATCGGACTCGCCGCCCTGCAGGGACGATACGCCTCGCGAACTGTCGTTGCTGGGCTCAGTCTCGAGGAACTCGAGGGTGGCGGTCCGCGAACCGTCACCGGAGGAGTCCGACGGCTGGCAGCGCAGGCGAATGTCCCGTCCCCGTCGGTGGCCGTCGCCGACCGAGCCGAACCGGGTTGTCTGACCGTCGGACCGCAACGGTCGCCGACGATCGTCGTCACGACGGGACTGCTCGAGCAACTCGACGGGGACGAACTCGAAGCGGTCCTCGCTCACGAGGTTGCTCACGTCGCCAACCGTGACCTCTCGGTCGTCACCGCCGTCGCCGCGACCGTCGCGATCGGCGATCGGGCTGGCGTATCTCGTCGTGCGCATCGTCGCACGGGGACTGCTCGGTGTGAACGCGATCTCGCTCGGACTGTTCTCGAAGACCCGCGAGTACGCCGTCGATCGTAGAGCGTGTCAGCTCATCGGCGACCCGGCCGCGTTGGCGGGCGCACTCGAGACGCTCGAGGACGACCGTCCGAAGCAGGACGCACGGGTGTACGCGAGCGCGATGCTCGGGAATCGTGCCGCGGCCGCTGTCAGTCGAGGATGCGGAGGGCAATGCGGAACACTGGGTGGACCGGTATTTGCCGGGCGTCTCGTTCGAGGGACCTGCGGGTCCCAACGGGGTAAATCGAGTTTTGATATGGCTCTACACGAGGGTCGTCCGCCCGACGATGTCGGAGGTTCGTCGGATGCTCGGGTGGCGACCCTCGACGCACCCGGCGACTGAAACCCGGATCGAGCAGTTGCGATCGCTCGAGCAGCGTCGGCGGCGATAAGCGGTTTGAACCGAGGTGACGGTGGCGGCCCGCGCTGCAGTGAGGCACCGCTCAACGGAGATGGTCAGGGGAGGTGATACCGAGCGATCTCCGCCGCCCCGCATCGAGGGCACGCGTCGGTCGCCTCCGCGACGGTGGTCCCACGGTGTCGGCACTCGTATCTGTGAACCGTTTCGCTCCCGCCAGTTACTACCCGGGAGATCCATCCAGCTATCATCGTCGAGAAAATCCCGCAGGACCCTCAGTATCACGATACTCTGCGTCTATCGTCGTTCTCTCACCCGACATAGGCTCGCTGACCGGACGGACGATCGTGATGTCGGAATTGCACAGTGAGTGCGAACGGAGCTGTGGTTAATTCATCCTATATGTGCCATTTTGACCCGCCCTCCTTTGCCGAGGTGAGCTGCGGTGGTACGTGGAGCGTGTTATCGCGACCGGTCTGAGGAACTGCTCGCTGTACGAGTAGAGCGTCCAAATCGGTATATAACCGATCCAACCGCGGTGAAACTGAAACGGAAGGATCGCGTTCGGCAGGAACTCGCGTCAATGCCATTGTCCTTCGGGCCTCGTGAAAAGCGACGAGCGGTTTTGAACCCGACCTCTCTCTTCAGCCTTTCCTTGACACGACCGCGGTGAGTGCGGGAGATTTCCCCACCGGAGCAGAGAACGGTGCTACTCTGGAAGATCCCGTAATTGGGCGACGGAAGGGCTGTCCCGGGAGTCCGCAAGAGCGATTTGATGTGGTCTCGCCTCAGTCTATCTCGTCACAGAGACACTCGTGGCTCTGTGGAGACCGGTTGACGACGAAGGCGTGGATCTCCCTGGCAAGCGCATACATCTCCGCGGCACGATCCGCCGCGGCGAGGCCGTCTTGGTAGTACGTTTTCGCCCGGTGATCGCGCCAGAGATCGGCGAGGTCTTCTGCGGTCGATTCGGCCACGATTCCGATTGTCGCTGCTTCTCGGTATACCCCGGGATGCGTGCCGGGGAGATCGTCTGGCTGCATCCTCCCCCGCTCGAGGAGCCGGAATTCGATCGTCCGTTCGATAGCTACGAACGATGCTTCGACGACGAGCGTGTCGTACCGTGCATCACGCAGGGTTCCAGCACCAGCGAGCAACCGACACGCCTTCCGTAACTGGAGGAGCGCTGCGTCCTCGACGTCGAGACCGGGTTCGATGGCGGTTGGCCGGCGGTCGAACGCCGCCTGAACGTCGTCGATGAGCTGCTCGATGCGTGTACTACTCATCGGCGAACACCTCCTTGCGAAGCGACTGAAGCTGGTCGTCACCGTCCACTGTGATACCCTCTGCGAAGATTTCACGGAGCTTCGATCCGGCTCGTTGTGCGCTCTCCGCGGATTCGACGTACGGCTCGAAATCGAACCGATCTCCATCGAATCGCTGCTCGCGGAGCTCGGCAACGACGTCGGTCACGATGCGTCGAGCACTCGTCCGGTCGCCGTCGACGACGACGAACAGGTCGATGTCGCTCTGGCGGTCCGCCTCTCCGCGAGCGACGCTTCCGAAGACGACGATGCCGAGAATAGTGTCGACGTCGTCAGCGTCGGCGATTGCGGTTCGAACCCGCTCAACGAACGCTCGAATCGGTGCGTGGAACTCCGACTGGTCGACCGCGAGTATCGGATCGTCTTTCTGGAGGCGGTCCGGGTCGATAGCGACGTAGTTCCGCTGCGGCGTCTCCCGTATCCGAACGGCACCGATACGCTCGAGCAGCTCGACGGCCCGCCAGACTGTCGAGCGAGTGACGTCCGTCGCATCGACGAGATCGGGGATCGTGAACTCAGTCTCGTGGGCGTCGACGAGCAGACGGAGAATATCGTCCGCTGCTTTGATGCGAAATACGTCGGCGTCCGCATCCGGGTACGCGTCGATGCAGACTGTAATATCTCGTTTCGCCATCTCAGACACTGTCTGATTTTGTGCAACGAGGTATAAATAACTGGCTACGATACCCCGGACGCCGTCTCAGCTGAATATCGCTCTGGAGGGTGGAATCTTGCCGCTGTCGTCACAATGGCTGTTACAGACGTCTGTAACAGATATATCTCTGGTATCGGCGTAACTGGCAACGCTACTGCAGTGACTCCGAGATGACAGTGCTCGACCTGGCCGCAGATCGAGCGACGACGTTCAGTAAGACGGTTTAGCAACTCGCTCGAGACGGGGGTCGCCCGGTGATCGACCGGCCCGGAACCGAGCCGGCCATTCGCGTCGTGACCCCCGGAGGAGCGCGGTTGTCTCCTCGAACTGCCGGGCACAGGACCTTGTGTGATGGACACGATAGTCGACTCTATGACGGACGACGCCGACGGCCGGGTCTATTACGTTATCAGCGACCTCCACATCGGCGGCGACGAACAGCTGGGGACGGTCGATTTCCTCGACGAGTTGCTCGACTTTCTCGAGCGGCTGGAAACGACTGACGAGGACGCGGAGCTGATCATCAACGGTGACGCGTTCGGCCTCTGGGAGCTCACCGAAATCGAGGGGCTGGAGAAGTTCGACGTTCTCGTCGAGACGTATCCGGCGCTGTTCGAACAGCTCCGTGCGACCGGCGAGTCCGTCCCGATCACGCTGCAACCGGGTAACCACGACCACGAACTCGCCGCCTACGACGCGTACGTCGAGCGCCTCGCCGAGTACAACGTCGATCTCGTCCGATCCGAGTCGATCACCCGGCCGGTCGGCGACCGAACGGTTTACTTCGAACACGGCCACCAGCGGGATCCCAACAACCGAATCGAGGACTTCGGCAATCCGCACGCGACGCCAATGGGGTACTTCTATAACACGCACGTGACGAGTCGGGCCGGACAGCTGTCCGACCGGGGACGGTACAACTGGTTGAAAGACGTACAGGCGGTCACGCCGACCGAGCGCATGCCGCACTGGCTCGTCTCGAAGTACTTCTACCGCGAGATGAATCCGCTTTTGCGGTACGCTGCGGTCCCGTTTCTGTTGCTGTTCAACGTCAGCGTCATCTTGGCGGTGCTCGCGGGGCTCGATCTGGCCGGCATCTGGACGATGCCGGTCGAATCGGCCGACGCGTTTCTGGATCGGTTCGGCCTCGCGGGAACGGCCGTTCACCTGCTACTCACGATCAACGCGGTGATCGCCGGGTTGTTGTTGCTCGTCGGGATTCCCGCGTACTTCCTGCTTCGGGACGTCAGGGAGACGGTCGACCGGTTCGGGATCGCCGAGACGGACCTCACGGTCGATCCGGAAGCGCCGTACGTGCGGGCCGCCCGTGAGGTCTTCGCCGACCGCCCGGAGACGGCCGTCTTCTGTTACGGACACACCCACCGGCCGTCGATGCGGCAAGTCGAGGACAGGCTGCTCGTCAACACCGGAACCTGGCTGAAGCGACTCCACCGGCGGGACGTCGTCGCCGGGCGACTCCCACCGGTCTTCTATCCGTCGTATCAGCTGTGTGTCGTCCGCATCGAAGCCGTTGCCGAGGGCGTCGCGGTCGAGTTCGAAGGGATCGAGAAATCGAGTCCGACCGCGAAAGAGCTCACGTTCACCGAGCGACTGCTCACGCTGGGTCGGTCGCCGAACCCCGAATTACCCGGCCGTGCGGTCGTCGAGAACGCGGCGACCGGTTCTCCCCTCGAGCGCTCGAGGGAGCGATCCGACCGGGTTTCGTGACGCGGCCGTTCGTCCCCGATCGCCTCTATCGGCCCGACGGTGATCGGTATGCGCCCGCTCTTCGCCTGCGGATGTCTTCCGTACCAGCGTCGGCTCCTGACACCAGGACGTTCAGGAGCCGTCTCGACCTGCCGACGATAATCGAGGGGGCACTGCCCTTCGGCCGTCGGTCGACGTACCCCTGTCGTTCGAGGAGGAGTAGCGAGCAATGGCGGCCATCCGTCCGTGTCGCGGGACGTCACTCCTCCCGCCGCCGGAAGCCCCACTCGAACACGATGCCGGCGACTACCCCGGCCACCACGGCGTGGAGGAACTCCCACATAAGCGCGGTCTCGATCTCGGCGTCCGTGTAGCCGGGCTGTAAGAGCAGCTCCGTTCCCAGAGAGAGGTCAGCGAACCAGCGACCGAGCGCCCAGAGTCCCGCCGTCGCCATCGTCGTGACGACGACGAAGACGACGGCGAACCGGGGCGACATCCTGACGGCCGTGAACAGGTTGAGTTCGACCGCGATCACGAGTGCGACCGTCGCGACGGCAACGTAGGTGACGAGATTCGACGTCAGCCACGGCTGTTCGATCACGGTACCGAATACCGGGAGGCTGGCGAGTCCGAGGACCGGCCACGGAAGCGTCGCCCGGTGATCCCGATACGCCAGCGCCGGGAGCAGCGCCAACGCCAGCACGACGCCGACGCGTATCGCTGCGAGGATGGCACCGGCGAACACCCCGCCGATCGCGACGGCGCCGAGGAAGACGGTGACCGCCCAAGACGCACGCGCGTTCGCCGGTCCGTCGGACACGAACCCGCCGAAGTGTCCGGATTCGTCACCGCCTCGTGTCGTCGTCCGTCCAGCAGCGGGGTCGTCCCGGACCCCGTCGTGCGTGCCGTCATGGTGGTCGCCGATCCTGGCCGCGAGCGTATCGATCATCGTCGACACCAGTCCCGTCCCGAACATGGCGACGATGACGGCTCCGACCGCGTCGAACAGCAGATCGAGAAGGGTATCCTCGAGGCCGTACTGGATGAGCACGGCCTCGAGTCCGAGCAGGTCGGCGCCGATTCGGGCGACGAACTCCGTGACCTCCCAGAAGACGCCGAAACCGAGCGTGAAGAGGAGGACGTACACCGACATGAACCGTGGCGGGAGATAGATCGCGTCGCTCCACTCGTCGACCGCGCGGGCGGTCACGTACCCGACGCCGGCGACGATCGTCGCCGAGAGCGTGTGCGTCATGTGGTCGTACCACCAGACGTCGCGATACAGGCCGAGCATTCCGACCGTGTGCAGGAAGAGCGCCCCCGTGATCCACAGCGTCATCCACGGGTCGAGACTGAGACGGTAGTCGCGTCGCAGGACGGCCGGGACGAACGTCACCCCCAGCGCGATAGCCGCGTTCACGATCACGCTCAGGGTCAGCGTGACGACTCCGACGACGAGTATGGCGCCGATAGTCGCCTGAAACAGCCGGCTGAGGAGGTGCTGAAACGAGAGCGAATTCTCGGACGGACGGTACACCATTGGTTACCTGGTCTACATCTCGACGACGTATAAGTCGTGCCGGGCGGTTTCGTGACGGAGTTCGGATGGCACGACCAACGCACGTCTCCGTCACCAGTTGTCGGTCGCCGATTTCAACTGTGATGGAGGTGTCTGCTCCGGAGGTACCCGTTTCCTCGCGGTGAACTGGTCTCTCGTGTCACTTCGCGCCGGTGTGTTTATGATACTCTCTGTAGTACGTTAGCCATACCCACGTTCACGATCGTGTCCATACCGCACTATCGGAACGGGGGTGGAGACCGAATCATGCCAAACGAAACACTAGCCAGTGACGAATGGTGGTCCGAGTATCAAGGTGTCGTCAATTCGGACCCGGAGATGACGTTGCACGGCCGAGACGCGTTCGACGAGAACTTCGTCGTCGGTATCGGTGAGGAACACTTTCTCGTCGAAATGCAGGGTGGCGAGGTGCAGGACGTCCGAACGCCGGGGCTGGACGACGCGTGGTCGTTCGGCGTGGTCGGCCCGCGCGAGGCGTGGGAGGAATTCGTCAGCGAAGTGCCGTCGCCACACCACAACGAAGTGTTCGCGTCGTTCTACCGGACCGCAGTCAAGGGGGAAGAGGGTTACTTCGACCTCATCGGCAATCACGAGGCGATATTCCAGAACTTCCGACCGTTCCAGCGGGCGCTCGACCTGATGCGGACGGCGCACAACGGCGGCCAACCGCGTACCGAAGGGTCAAACCGACCCGAAGAAGTGACGGACGAGCCCATCACGGGACAGTACGTTACCGTCGATCTCGACGGCGTCGATCATCGCATCTACTACGAAGCCGCTGGCCCGACGGACGGCATCCCGCTGCTCTGCCAGCACACCGCGGGGTGCAACAATCAGCAGTGGCGGCACGTGCTAAACGACCCGGAGATAACCGAGCACTTCCGGGTGGTCGCCTACGACCTGCCCCGGCACGGGAAATCGGTCCCGCCCTCGAGCGAGTCGTGGTGGGCCGACCAGTACGACCTCACCGCCGAGCGATTCACGGACACCATCGTCTCCATCGCCGACGCGCTCGAACTCGAGGACCCCGTGTTCATCGGCTCGAGTATGGGCGGGACGATCACGCTCGAACTCGCTGACTGGTATCCCGAGCGGTTCCGAGCCCTGATCGGTCTCGAGGCGGGCCTGTTCACGCCGGGGTTCTACATCCAGTGGCTCGACCACCCTCACGTCAACGCGAACGACGTCAACTCCCACGCGACGTGGGGGCTGATGGCCCCCCACGGGCCGGAGTGGGCGCGCCGCGAAACCCTCTACCTGTACGAGCAGGGTGCCAACGGCGTGCTCAAAGGCGATCTCCACTACTACTCTACGGATCACGACTACAGCGAATCCGCCGACGATATCGACGCTACCCAGGTTCGGATGTATCTGATGAACGGCGAGTACGATTACCTGACCAATCCCGACGACGCCCGCGAGGCCGCCGCGGCCATCGGCGACGGCGCGACGGCTCACGAGATGAAGGCGACCGGTCACTTCCCGATGAGCGAGCGCCCGGAGCTATTCCGAGCCTATCTGAAGCCCGTGCTCGACGACATTCGCGGCGTCCGAGACGAACCGGTTCCCGACGTCTTCGCACCCGAAGACTTCGGCGTCGAAGCGAACAAGTGACACACACGAGGCGCCCATGAGTACCCACCAATTCGATCCAGAGACGTACACCGGAATGCCGGCAGGGGCGACCGTCCCCTCGCCACAGCTCATCAAGAACGCGCGGATGCTCATCGTCGGCTACGAGGCCGACCCCGAAGTGCTCGAGTCGGTGTTGCCACCGGGGCTCAGCCCGCATCCGAACAACCTCATCCAGATGAACATGTATCGGGTCCCATCCGCGGAGCAAACCAGCCACCTCGAGCCGTATACGCTCACCTATCTGACCGTGGAGGTAGCCGACCACGACAGTTCCGCGATCAGTAGCGCGGAGGGAGAGTTTCCCGTTCCCGGACGGTTCTGGGTCGGCTACTGGACCGACTCTCCGCAGATGCAGTCGTACACCCGCGAGGGCGGTGGGATTCCGGCTCAGGCCGGATCGTGCGAGTGGACGACGGACGACGACGAGTTGGTCTCGACGCTCGAGGTCGACGGCGACTCCGTCATCGAGGCGGCGGTGAGCGTCGGCGACGAACAGGTCGACACGCTCACGGGTCACCTCCACTACTACGCCCACCGGCAGATACCGGATCCGGCCGGCGGTCGAGCGGAAATCAACGAACTCGTCGAGTTCCCGATCCCGTTCGTCAGCGAACTGTTCGAGGCCGAGGTCGATCGGATCGACTTCGATTTCCCCGAGGGATCTCGATTTCAGCAGTTCGCCCCGACGGACCCGCTCTCGACGCCGTCGATCCTCCACGGGACGGTCACCTTCACCTATCCACAGGGGCGTTGCGTTAGAGACTATCTCGCCGAGGGGCCGTAACGAGGGGCAACTCCGTCGATCGGCTCGATCCGGTCGTTCGATTCCCGCTCTCGAAAGCAGCAACTCGCCGTCCGACACCATCGACGATCCGTCGGAGTCGCCGCGCAGCGAGCGTGGCCAGTGGACGCGACCGCGCTGCCAGCGACGACCCGATCGTCCAGTGGTGGCGAGGCGAACACCTACGGCGGTAGCCGTGGACGGCTGTCAGTAGCGACGGTGAGAACGATGAGTGAACCCGAACGCCTGAACGAACGGATCGTCGCGGAACTCGAGCGAACCCGACACACCCACAAATCGCTTAGACGGACCATTTCGGAGGAGTACGGGTACAGTGACGGTGCCATCACCCGCGCGATTTCGGCACTCGATAACGAGGGAACGATCAAACACGAACAGGGATACTTCGAACTCGCAACCGATCGACAGTGAAGACGGCCGACATCGGTACCCTGCAGCGATCGCTTCGAATCGGCTCTCGGGACGGACGACCCGAAGTCGGAGTCGTCGCTACTCGTCGCTTCGCCCGGGGTCTCGTCCCGGAAACACGATTTCCATCGGCATCTCCAGTGCCGGGTCCGTCCCCGATTCACCGGGCCCCGAATAGTCTCCGTCCGGAAGAGACGGATACGCCTGCTCGGGCGTCCGCTCTCCGAGCTCGAGTCGCTCCGCCGTAACAGCCAGGACGGCGGCGTCGACGACGTCGTCGCGCCGGCTACTGGAGATGCGATCGTGCCACTCGGTGCCGTCTCGCCGCTCGTCGACGATCTTCCCGACTTTCGTTGCGAGCCGTTCGTTCAATCCCTCGAGAACGGCTACTCGAGCCCGGAGGCCGTCCTCGTCGCCTTTCGACGGGAGCGCTCCGCCGTCGTACGCCGCGAAGCAGACTTCGGGATGACTCTCGTAGACGATCTTCCGGGCGTCGTCGATGGTCCGCAGGAACGCGTCGACTTCGTTGATTCGCGGGAAGAGCCACCAGCTCTGGCTTCCCAGCGATCCGCCGCACGCGTCGCGCGCCTCCTCGTACGTCTCGGCCGTGACGGCAGCTCGGCAGGGAATGGAAAAGACGGAACTCGATCGACTCTCGAGGAGGTGCGCCGCCGCGCGATCGCACGCCCAATCCCCGTCTTCGGGCAAGCCGATCGGGACGTCCACGAGGATGGACGCCGCGTCCGCTTCGTACGCCGTCCAGACGTTCAGGATCGACGGCTCGGTCGACACGGTAATCTCGTCGCCGATAGCGACGACGACCCAGCAACTACCCGCCCAGTCGACACCGACGTAGCTCATACGAGCACTGAGGGGGGCCGATACGTCAACGGCTGGGATCGGTGCGGGCGGCCGCCGTTTCGACGGCGAGGGCAGTCGACGTATACGGTGATTGTCGATAGGGTGGTCAGATACCAGTAGTCGGGAGGCTGACTGTACTCGGGAACCGTGTGGGAAAGCGCGGAGAGAGACAGTGACGATCGTCTCATCCGCTCCGGACGGGTACTTCGGCGACCGCTTTCGTCCTCGTTGCTCGCCGGCTCGGTGAGGTCGTCACCCTCTTCTCGCCGGTCGCGGATCTAGCGGCATGGACCTTCCACGACTCGGGCTCGGGACGATGGGTATCGACGATCCCGCGGCGATCGAGATGGCGATCCAGCTCGGATACCGTCACCTCGACACCGCACAGATATACGACAACGAGGTCGTCGTCGGCGAGGGTATCGAGCGCGCGGCGATCGATCGCGAGGAGCTGACCGTCGCGACGAAAGTGTGGGTCGACCAGCTCGGTGCCGATACCGTCTACGAGAGCGTCGAGGCGAGCCTCGAGCGCCTCGGACTCGAACGCGTGGACCTACTGTACGTCCACCGCCCCCGCGGCGACTACGATCCCGACGGGACCCTCCCGACGCTGGCGGCGGCCCGTGAGGACGGCCTCGTCGGCGGCGTCGCGGTCAGCAACTTCGAGGTCGACCAGCTCGAGCGGTTCCGGGACGTGATGGGACGGCCACCGGCCGCCAATCAGGTCGAGTACCACCCCCTCTTCCAGCCGGAGGATCGGCTGGCCCACGCCCGCGAGCACGGCTATCCGCTGGTGGCGTACTCGCCGCTGTCAGGCGGGCGGGTCGGCGACGTCGCCGAGGTCGTCACGGTCGCCGAGAAGCACGGTGTTTCGCCGGCGCAGGCCAGCCTCGCCTGGCTACTAGCGAAGGGGATCTATCCGATTCCGAAGGCGTCCAGTCGGGACCACCTCGAGGCGAACCGCGCGGCCCTGGATCTCGAGTTGGACGAGGCGGACGTCGTCCGCATCGACGGCGTCGACCGCGAGGACGAGTTATACCCCGAGTAGAACGGTGGGACTGCGCACCGAGCCGGGAACCCGGGCTGCGACCACGTCCGGTGTTCGAGTCGACGGTCGGCGTCGATGGCACGAGACACATCTGTCGCCATTATGTTATAATTGGCTAACAGTTGAGGTGGAATTTAAGTAGCGCCAGCCGTGAGTGAGGACAAGTGTATGCGCGTCTCCTATCAGAATACGAACATAAGGGGCGGTAACGAATCGACGCTCCTCCGATTCACGACCGATGATGGGACACGCGCGTGCATTCTCGTGGACGCCGGCGACGGTGTCGAGCTGGATTCGCTACTCGCAGCGGACGAGTATCTCAACGCGATTCTCCTCACGCACGCACACATCGATCACTATCGAACGCTCGCGAGAAACGTTCGACACAACGCACCGATTTACGCGTCGCCGGCGACCGCGACCGCCCTCGAGCACGCACTGCCGGAAGCCCGGAAGGACAACGATGTCGGGGACGTGTCGGACGCGCTGGACGCACTCGAGCCGATCGACGACTGGACGTCGATCCTGCACGACCTCGAGGTCCGGCCGGTCAGCGCCGGTCACACACCGGGCGCAGCCGGCTTCGTCGTGCGCTTTCGCGACGAGACTGTTGCTGACGGGCTCTTGAACGGGGAACGGCATCTCCTGGTAACTGGCGATTTCACGACCCGCCCCTGTGCGGGCTTTCCGGGACTGGACCCGACGTTCCCGTTCGATATCGACGCGGTGCTCCTGAACGTTTCGACCGACGAGTCCTACCCGACTGCGCTCAACGAGTCGTTGGAAACGGTGCTCGAGCGAGCGTACGCCGGCTCGCGGGTCGTCGTCGCGACGAGTTCCCTGACCGGCGTTCACTACGCGGTGTTGCTGGGACGGATTACGGCTGAGCTGGATCGCTCGCTGCCGATCACGCTCGTCGGGCAGGCCGCTAAACTGTACAACGCACTCGAGTTCGACGTTCCCGGAGTCGAGACACGAGCGGTGTTCGATGGGACTGCCGAGGTGCTCGAGGAGGGGCGGGTGACGATCGCCGGCCCGGAGACGCCCGCGCGGGGAAGTGCGTCCCGGCTCTTGGACGCGATCGAGGACGACCCCGCTGGCGTCTTCGTCCAGCTCGCGACGGGTGATGCGGCGGCGATTTCGGACGTGCGCTGTACGACCCAGCACGTCGAGCTCCGTAACCATCCGTCTCTCGAGACGATCGACGAGTTCGTCGGCGATCTCGCGCCGATGCACGTCGTCGTCAAACACGCGACCGGTGATGCGCTCAACCGATTCCAGCGTCGCTTCGATCACTGTTTCGTCTGGGGCACGAACGACGACGATATCCATCGGCTCTACGAGGCGGGAGAGTGGCGGGCACCGGGCTGGATCACGGACACGACCGCGACGCGGATTCGGAAACGCCGGTGGGAGACCGTGCAACGCCAATCGTTCGCTTCCGATGGAACGGTGCCGTCCGTTCGGCGGGATTCGGTCGATCTCGAGGCAGAAGGCGTCGATATCGAGGCGCTCGAGAACGCCTTCGCTCGAGCGCCGACCGATCCGTACGCCGACTCGGTTCCGACCGACGATGCGACGGTGACCGAGACCGGGACGGATCGATCCCGTGAACGGGCGGACGACGATTCGATCGAGGTCGAACTCCTCGAGCGGCTCGAGGCGATCGAGTCGAAACTCGATCGCTCCACGGAGACCGTCCCGGCTCGAGTGCTCACCGACGGCGACGGCGAGCAGTTTCTCCGCCTCCTGGAACGGGCCGATGTCGACGCCGGAGACGTCGTCGAAGTCGTCCTTCCTGAAGCCGATACCGAGTAACTCGCGAGACGGCCGATCGCTCGAGTCGTCTGTTGTGCTCGCTCGCATATATTTCGTACCAAAACAGTAGAGATAAATCGTGTACAGTAACGTTTAGTCGCTAACTGTATTTGGTACTGATCGAGATTGAATGCATCCACTCGACGAGACGCCGATCGTACAGGACGGGAAGTCGATCATCCTCGCGCACGATCACGGACTCGAACACGGGCCGACCGCATTCGCGGACGTCCCCGAGCGGCTCGATCCGGAGAGGATCTTCGAGATGGCGACGCACGACGCAGTGACCGGATTCGCCGTCCAGAAGGGACTTGCGGAGACGTACTATCCCTCCTACGCCGACGACGTGAACCTGATCGCGAAGCTCAACGGCACGAGCAGTCTCTGGATGGGCGAGCCGTACTCGCCGCAGACGTGCTCGGTGGAGTACGCGCTCGAGCTCGGTGCTGACGCCGTGGGATACACGGTGTACCCGGGGACGAATCGCGAACCGGAGATGTTCGAGGAGTTCCGGTCGGTACAGGAGACCGCTCGCGAACACGACCTGCCGGTGGCGATGTGGTCGTATCCGCGCGGACAGGCGCTGAAAGAGCAGCGCAAGCCGGACGTCATCGCCTACGCGACCCGAATCGCGCTCGAGCTCGGTGCGGATATCGCGAAGGTGAAGTATCCGCGCAGCGGCGACGCGATGGCCGACGCGGTGGACGCGGCGGGCGACGTAAACGTCGTCTTGAGCGGCGGCTCCAAAACCGACGATCGCGCGTTCCTCTCTCTGGTAGAGACGGCGATGAATGCGGGTGTGTGCGGCCTCGCGGTCGGTCGAAACGTCTGGCAGCGCGACGAACCCGAGCGCGTTCTGGACGCACTCGAGGCGGTCGTCTTCGACGGTGCAACCGCAGACGAGGTGCTTGACGGTTGAGACGGTGTCTATACGCGCGATCCATCGGGCGGCTCGAGCGGTCGGTTGCGGTTCGATTTCGCCCACGGTGCCGTCGACATCGTCGCTGCCAATCGGTGCACCAGGGGCGGTCAAAAACGATCACATTCAGATAGAAATATGAACGCGACCGTACTATCCGCTCGTGAACGAACACCTATGCTACCGGCAATGAGAAAGCGCGAAATCGTCGAGCTAGTCTCCGAGCGCGGCGAATGTTCCGTCGCCGAACTCGCCGAGGAGATGGACTGTTCGAAGGCGACGATCCGTCGCGATCTCACCGACCTGGCGGACCAGCAGTTGATCGAACGGTCCCACGGCGGCGCGGTGCCGGCCACGACCGTCGGCGAAGAACAGACCTACGGCCAGAAGGAGGTACAGAACCTCGACGGCAAGATGGCGATCGGCGAACGCGCGGTCGAGGAGATGACCGAGAACCAGGTCGTCTTCTTCGATTCGGGATCGACGACGATGCAGGTCGCCAAGAACGTCCCGACGGATCTGCCGTTCCTCGCAGTCACGAATTCGCCGATCCTGGCGATCGAACTGGGGAAACGGAACGACGACGTGAAGCTCACCGGCGGCTCGCTCCGTCACGAGACTCGCGCGCTCACCGGGCCGAGCGCGGAGCGGTTCATGGAGCGAACGAACTTCGATCTCCTGTTTTTGGGTACGAACGCCATCGAACCGTCCGAAGGGCTGATGACACCGAACGAGGACGAAGCGCGACTCAAATCGCTCATGATCGAGAACGCGGGTCGCGTCGTGCTCGTCTCCGACGGTTCCAAGCTGGGAAAACAGAGCTTCGTGAAATTCGCCGATTTCGGGGATCTGGACGTATTCGTTACCGATACGACGCTGTCGGACGAGCAGCGTGAACCGTTCGAAAACGCCGGTGTAGAGCTCGTCGAGGTGGCCGAGGGGTGATTCTGACAGTCACACTCAATCCCGCTGTCGACCACACGCTGACGGTCGACGAACTCCCTGCCCCCGATACGGTCGCGAGGACCGACACCGCGCACGTCGACCCCGGGGGGAAGGGAATCAACGTCTCACAGTATCTCGTCGAACTCGACACGGAAACGGTCGCGACCGGCGTCGTCGGTGACTTTCTGGGTCGGTTCGTTCGCGACAGCTTGAGCGACGACGGAATTCCCAGCGACTTCGTCGAGATCGAGGGGCGGACGCGGCTCAATACGACGATCCTGACCGACGAGGCCGAATACAAGATCAATCACAACGGTCCGACGGTCGACTCGAGTGCGATCGACGGCCTCCTCCGCAGTATCGACCGTCACGATCCCGATACCGTCGTCGTCGGTGGCAGCCTCCCGCCGGGTCTGGAACCGGACGCCATCGACCGAATCGCCCGCGAGAGCGACTGCCCGACCGCCGTCGACGTCGGTGGGGACATTCTCCGCGAATTGGACGCTTCCTACGCGCTCTGCAAGCCCAACCGCGAGGAACTCGCTGCGGCGACGGGCCGACGGGTCGAATCTAGAGCGGACTGTTACGATGCGATCGAACACCTCCGCCAGCGGGGCTACGACCGAGTCATCGCGTCGCTCGGTGCCGACGGTGCGATCATGGCGACGCCGGACGAACGCCTGCACGCGACGGCGCTGGACGCCGACGTCGTCGACACGGTCGGCGCCGGCGACTCGATGCTTGCGGGGGTTCTCTCCGCGCTGGACCGGGGCGCGACGGACGAAGAGGCACTTCGGACCGGTGTTGCCGTCGCCTCCTGTGTCGTCTCGGTACCGGGAACTGATGTCCCGCCGTTCGGCGATATGACGAACGCGATCGATCGCGTCTCTCTCTCTCGACGCGATAGCTCGTCTCACACTACCGGTGACTGAATGTGTTCGTTCCGTCACCCGTCGGAGCCGTCGTTTCGGCTCGAGCTATGTTGCGAGTATTATATAAAACCGGGATGAACCGACCATCCGCGTTACTACGCCCGTACAGTTTGCCCCGTTTCGCGTTCCGCTGTCCGCTCGAATATTCATTTCGTTATAGTAAGTCAGAAACAATCGCATTCGAAAATCCTTTTGAATAATAGGTTGGAATTCCCTGTATGGTAGGTACAGACAAAGCCGAGGATGCGCTTCGATCCCACGTCACCTCCGTGAAGGAGGACGTAATGACGGGCGTATCGTTCATGATCCCCTTCGTCACCATCGGGGGTATCTTCCTCGCAGTGGCGTTCATGATCGCTGAGCTCCCGTTCACCGCCGGCAACACCGAGACGGTCTTCGAAGAGAACGGAACGCTCGCGTGGTATCTGGCCGAGATCGGCGTGCTCGGTCTGACGATCATGGTTCCGATTCTGGGGGCGTACATCGCGTACGCTATCGCGGACAGGCCCGGACTCGCGCCGGGTTTCATCCTCTCGTGGGCGATCCAGCAAGAGCAAATCATCGAAGCTGCGGGCACCATCGTCGGGTTCACGGCCGACGGGGCCGTTGCCGGGTTTCTCGGTGCGTTAGTGGCTGGTCTCCTCGCCGGCTACGTCGCTCGCTGGATGAAACAGTGGGCAGTGCCGTCCTTTATCGACCCGATGATGCCGGTGCTAATCATTCCGGTGTTCACCACGGCGCTACTCGCCCCGCTCGTCATCCTCGGACTGGGCGTCCCGATCGCGATCGTCGACGACGCGTTGACGACGTTCCTCGAGGGGATGGAGGGGACGAACGCGATCGTGCTCGGCCTGGTTCTGGGCGCGATGATGGCGTTCGACATGGGCGGTCCCGTCAACAAGGTCGCCTACGTCTTCGCCGTCGCGCTGGTCGGAGAGCAGATCTACGGCCCGATGGCCGCGGTGATGATCGCCGGCATGACGCCGCCGCTGGGGCTGGCGCTGTCGAACTTCATCGCGCCTCAGAAGTACTCCGCCGAGATGTACGAGAACGCGAAGGCGGCACTGCCGCTGGGTCTGTCGTTCATCACGGAGGGGGCGATTCCCTACGCGGCGGCCGATCCGTTGCGCGTGATCCCCAGCTGTATGGCCGGTAGCGCCACCGCCGCCGCAGCCGCGATGTGGATCGGCGTCACGATGCCTGCACCGCACGGCGGTATCTTCGTGTTCCTCCTGTCGAACAGCGCGTTCGCCTTCCTCGGCTGTATCGCGCTCGGAACGATCGTAACCGCAGTCGTCGCGACTGCTCTCAAACCCGACTTCGATCGCACGGTCGCTGATGTCGATACCGAGGCCGGGACGGGTGCTCAAACCGCACCCCAGACTGACGACCAAAGCACTATCAGCTAATCGCCGCTCGATGTACGGACACAGCCCGTAGACTCACCATGGCAGATACACTCAACCGAGACCGAATCGACACGCTCGCCCCGACCGACCACATCACGCTCGATCCGCCGCCCGCCGACAAACGAGCCACCATCGAATACCTGTTGGACCTGCTCGTCGACGCGGGGCGCGTCGAGAACCGCGAGGCCGCTCTGCAGGCGCTGCTCGCTCGGGAGGAAGAAACCACGACCGGCGTCGGCATGGGGATCGGAATTCCGCACGCCCAGACGGACGCCGTCAGTCGCCCGTCGGTGGCGTTCACCCGCTCCGATGAGGGCGTCGATTTCGGGGCGATGGATGACGAACCCGCGCGGCTCGTCTTCATGATCCTCGTCCCCGAGTCCGGCGCCGACGACCACCTCGCGATCCTCAGCACCCTCTCGCGGGCACTCATGCACGACGAGGTCCGCGATGACCTCTCCGCGGCCGAGACGCCCGACGACGTACAGGCCGTCCTGAAGGAGGCGGTCGCATGAGTAGCGAACGCACCGTCACGGTCGTCCCCGAAGCCGGCCTCCACGCCCGCCCCGCCGCCACGTTCGTCGAAGCCGTCACCGACCACGAGTCGACCGTCCGGATCGGTCGCGCCGACGACGAGGAGCTCACCCCCGCTGGCAGCATGATCGCCGTCACGAGTCTCGGCGTCGAGAGCGGTGCGGAGGTCCGGATCGTCGCGGACGGTCCCGACGAGGAGGCGACCCTGGACGCCCTCGAGCGAGTGTTGACCACGCCCGAGGACGAACTCGCCGACGTGAACACGTGATCAACTGAGCAGATGTCTCAACGAACCCTCACCGGAACCGGTGCGACGCCCCGCTCGAGCGTCGGGACGGCCGTCTGGTACAGTCAGAACGCCGAACTCCCCGACCCCGACGACGTCGACGTCGACCCGGCTACCGAGCGTGATCGGTTCGAAGCCGCTCGCGATACCGCCCGCTCGGAGTTGGAATCCGAGCGCGAGCAAACCGCCGAACGCGTCGGCGAGCAAGAGGCCGCGGTATTCGACGCCCACCTGCAGTTCCTCGACGATCCGCAGATCGGCGACGGGGCCGAGAGCGCCATCGCGGACGGTCTTCCTGCCGAGCACGCCGTCCACCGAGCGTTCGCCGATCCGATCGAGCAGTTCGAAGGCATGGAGGGGCGGATGGCCGAGCGGGCCGACGACCTTCGCGACATCCGGGACCGGCTGATTCGGCTGCTCACCGGCGGCGATCGGACCGACCTCGGCAACCTGCCTGCGGGGGCGGTGATCCTCGCCGAGCGACTCACACCGAGTGACACGGCCCGACTCGACCCCGACCGCGTCGCGGGATTCGTCACCGTTACCGGGGGACGAACGTCGCACGCCGCGATCTTCGCCCGGTCGCTCGCCCTCCCGGCCGTCGTCGGCGTCGGCGACGAACTACGCGACATCGACGACGGAGCGACCGTCGCCGTCGACGGCGAGACCGGAGAGGTCGTCGTCGATCCGAGCGACGAGCGCCGCGAGGCGGCGGCGGCCGCCCGCGAGGTCGAGATCCGCGACGCGCCGGTCGCGACCGCCGACGGTGCCGAAATCGAGGTCGCTGCGAACGTCGGTCAGCCCGCCGAACTCGAGGCCGCGAAGGACCGGGGAGCCGACGGCATCGGTCTCTACCGCACGGAGTTTCTGTTTCTCGGTCGCGAGGCACCGCCGGACGAGGACGAACAGTACGAGACGTACCTGGAGGCACTCGGGGCGTTCCCGGACGGTCGCGTAATCGTTCGGACGCTCGACGTCGGTGGCGACAAGCCGATCCCCTACCTCGACGTGCCCGAGGAGGACAATCCGTTCCTGGGCGAGCGGGGAATCCGCCGATCGCTCGGCCCGGACTCGGAACTCTTCGAGACGCAGGTCCGGGCGCTACTCCGAGCCGCCGCCGACGGTGACGGCCGGCTCTCGGTCATGTTTCCGCTCGTCACGACAGTCGCGGAACTCGACGCCGCGATCAAAACCGTCGATGCAGTTGCCGATGCCCTCGCTGCGGACGGTATCGACTACGCCATCCCCGAACTTGGCGTGATGATCGAGACGCCCGGTGCCGTGTTCGTCGCTTCGGAACTCGCCGAGCGAGTGGATTTCTTCAGCGTCGGGACGAACGACCTCACGCAGTACGTCATGGCCGCGGCGCGCGAGAACGAAACCGTGTCCGCTATCAGGGATCCACGTCAGCCGAGCGTGTTGCGGGCCATCGATCGAGCCGTCGAGGCGGCCCACGAGAACGACGCCTGGATCGGCATGTGCGGAGAGATGGCCGGTGATCCCGAGCTGACCGAGCTGCTCGTCGGCCTCGGGCTCGACGAATTGAGCATGAGCGCAGTCACCGTTCCCGAGGTGAAAGCCGCCGTCCAGTCGGTCGACGCCGACGAGGCGGTCGCACACGCGTCTCGAGCGCTCGAAGCGACCACCAGCGACCAGGTACGCGAACGAATTCGAAGCCGCGATTCATAACCCACGACCAATGAAACTCGTTGCAGTCACGTCATGTCCGACAGGTATCGCTCACAGTCAGATGGCAGCGGAGAATCTCGAGACGACCGCTG
Source organism: Natrinema salaciae (assembly GCF_900110865.1). Lineage (NCBI taxonomy): Archaea > Methanobacteriati > Methanobacteriota > Halobacteria > Halobacteriales > Natrialbaceae > Natrinema > Natrinema salaciae. The sequence goes on along the minus strand of NZ_FOFD01000005.1, from coordinate 36,925 downwards.
AAGCGGCGGGCCACGACATCGAAGTCGAGGTCCAGGGTGCGATGGGGGCCGAAAACGAACTGTCCGACAGCGACATCGCGGCCGCGGATGCGGTGATCATCGCCGCGGACACGTCGGTCAGCCGCGGCCGATTCGAGGAGAAACCGCTCGTCAAAGGGACCGTAAAAGATGCCGTCAACGATCCGGAGGGACTGATCGATACCGCAGCGCAACGCGCCGACGCCGGCGAAACCGGCGTCACCGGGGCCAGCGATGGAGCTCGTGCCGAGACGGCGGCTTCGCACACGCGCGAATCCGAGTCCGACTCCGACACCGACTCGGCGAACGAAGCGCACCCCGAACAGCTCGGCGGTGATCCATCGAAGGGGCTCTTCGCCCGATTGAAGCGGTTGTTCTCATGAGGTTGTTTCGCCAATCCGGTTCCGAAGTGAACGCGATCCCGGGAGGTCGGTCGAATCGATGACCGGCCGTAGCTCGATTGTGGACGCGCTCGTGACGGTGACGCCTGCCGTCCGCGAGGAGTTGCGAACGGCCTCGAAAACCGGAACGACCGCGACGGAGAACCCCAGCGGCGACGCGCAGTCCGCCGCGGATCTGGCGATCGATCGCCGATTTCGTGACCGGATAGCCTCACTCGACGCTGTCGGTGCCGTCGCAAGCGAGGAGCGCGAGACGATCGAGACTGTCGGTGACGGGTACAGCGTCGCCGTAGATCCGCTCGACGGCTCGTCGAACCTCCGGTCGAACAACGTCGTCGGAACGGTCGTGGGAGTGTACGATGCGCCGCTCCCGGCCAGCGGCCGCGATCTGGTCGCAAGCGCCTTCCTCCTGTACGGGCCGCTCACGACGATGACGGCCGCCGTGGACGGGGAGGTGACCAGATACACGATCGACGACGGCGAAATCGTCGACGCCGTCCCCGTTACGTTCCCCGACGAAGACCACATCTGCGGATTCGCCGGGGCGACGAACGAGTGGCCGGACCCGATCAAAGCGTTCTGGGAGGGTCTGAACGCCGAGTATAAACTTCGGTACACCGGGGCGATGGTCGGCGATGTGGACCACCTTCTCGTCGACGGCGGACTACTCGGGTACCCCGAACGGTCGTCCAGTCCGAACGGAGACCTCCGACTCCAGTACGAGGCGAACCCGATCGCACACCTCGTCGAGACTGCAGGCGGACGCGCATCGACCGGTCGCGGATCGCTTCTCGACGTCCCCCCGGATGACCTCCACCAGCACGTCCCGGCGTACTTCGGGAGCACTGCCCTAATCGACAGGGTTGAGGATCGAGTCTAATTCCGTTTCGACCGAGAAGCGCAATCGCTGACCGAACGACGTCGCCGCTCCGTCGTTCGAACGCAGGATCGAGTGCTGCCCGCTCCGCTACTCCAGTAGCAATACGGTTCGTCTCCGACAGCCCGCCGGCCCCGACGATACGTGCCGTTTGCTATCACGTCAGTAGTCGTGGGGTGGAGGTGCCACTACCGAACGGGCGGGACGATTTCGAGCAACTGGGAATCGGGTAGAAGTTGATAACGGTCCTCCCGAACATGTTATCTGTCGCGCAACCCGCTGTGCGCGACAGACCGCGATCCAATCACCCACCTACCGACGCCCTACCGTGGTTTCCGACGATGGTCCCCCTTCCCATCGTCGGCCCTTGGTCTCTCGATTTTCGACCCCATCGCGCCACCAGCGAACGCGGCGTGATCCCTATCGACGTACGTCGCTCGTGGTATCAGTTCCACCGCTATTCGAGAGCGCGAGCGAGCACGACGAGGCCGGTCACTCGTCCACGTACTGCGACTCCCACTCGCGACGATCGGCGATGGCTCGCTCGCCGTCGTCGGTAATCGCGTAATAGTTCGTCCGCCTGTCGAGTTGCCCTTTTTCGATGAGGTCTTTCTCCACGACGGTGTCGAGATTCGGATACAGCCGTCCGTGATTGATGTCGTTGCTGTAGTACTGCTCGATCTCCCCTTTGACATCCTGTCCGGAGGGTTGGTCGGCACCGGCGATCACGTACAACAGGTCTCGTTGGAATCCCGTGAGGTCGTCCATGTTTCGGCGCTCGACCCCTGTGATATTTGTTATCTCACCCGTACGAGCCTGTACGTCGACGCAACTGGCCCGTCCGTCGGAGAAAAAGCGCCACGCTCGGTGATTCCGATCCCCCCGTCCGTCCACTTCGTCCAGTACTCGCGCGTCTCGCCGTTCCGCGGAATCCGCAGCGTCGACGAGCGAAAGGACCTCGGCTCCGGTGGCGCACGTGTCCAGCAGCGTTGGCCGACGAAATCCCGTCGGGGTAATCGGGAGAGGGGCGGGGAAGCGTCACCGTCCTTCGGGGCGCGTCGTTCCGTGGGGAACGGAGGGTCTATTGTTCGTCTCCGTGGAGGGGTCGTATGGAGTTACCACCCTTCGAGTTGGAACGGTGGCTCGACGAATACGAGCCGGACGCCGATCTGATGCTCGCTGAAAGCGGTGTTCGGAGTCTTCCCGCCGATCGATTCGATCTCGACGTCGGTGAACTCGGGTACGTGATCCCTACTGACGGGTCCCCGGAGTTCCGAGCCGAAATCGCTGCACGGTACGACCGTGACGTCGAGGAAGTGGTTCTCACCTGCGGAACGCAAGAGGCGGACTACCTCACGTTCATGGCGCTCCTGGGCGACGGGGACCACAGCGTGGTCGTCTCGCCGACCTATCAGTCGCTCGCGAGCGTCCCCGCCGCCATCGGCGAGGTAACCGAAGTCCGAACCGAACCACCGGACTGGGATCTCCCCGTCGACGCCGTCGCGGAGGCGATGCGCCCGGACACTCGAGTCGTCGTACTCGCCAATCCGAGCAATCCGACCGGGAAGTACCTCGGCCCTGAGACGCTGCGAGCGCTGTACGACCTCGTCGATGCGCACGATGCGTTCCTCCTCGTCGACGAAGTGTACCGGATGCTCGCCGACGACCCCCACGCCCCGGCCGCGTCGCTCGGCCCCCGAGCGATTTCGACCGCCGGCGTCTCGAAGTCGTACGGCCTCGCGGGTGCGCGTCTCGGCTGGGTCGTCGCGGACACGAAGCTGGCGGATACAGTACGTAAATGGAAGGATTACACGACTATTTCACCGCCGATTCTCGGGCAGCACATCGCTCGACAGGCGCTCGGTGGCCAAGAGGCCGCCATCCTCGAGGCGAACCGTACCCACGCACGGGCGAACCGGGAACGCGTCGCCGAATTCGTCGGGCGCTACGATCTCGACTGGTTCGAACCGACGGGCGTCAACGGATTTCCGACAGTTCCCGACGGGTTCGAACACGGGACTGCGTTCTGTCGCTCGCTGTTCGACGCCGAGAGCGTCGTCCTCGCACCCGGTGACGTCTTCGGGTATCCGAACCGGTTCCGAATCGGGTTCGGCCTCCACGCCGACGAGCTCGAGGCGGGTCTCGAGCGGATCGGCCGGCATATCGAAACCCGTCGCTGACGCCGGTGTCGTCACGGCGCGTCGAACAGTCCCGCCCTGTACGACGTTTCTAACACGTACCAACGACTGCGATAGCCGGCGTGAACCGCCTCGGGGTCGAGTGGTTCGAGAGCGCGTCGCTCCCTCGTCATCACGGAAGATCGAAGAGCTTCCAAACGACCCCGAGGCCTCGCCTTGTTCATCTGTAGACCCAGGCTACCGCGTCCCTGCGAGCGTCTCGGTTGGATTCGGTCCCGCCTTCCCGGACCGCTCCTCGCAGGTCGGACAGCGGCTGTCGCCCGGTGCGGTTCTTCTATCGCCGTGCTGATGCGTTCTTCCCCGCCCGGCCCGTCGGCCATCGGCGCATCGTGACCCGGGAGCCGACACCGAGTCACCGCTCACGTCTCGCCGCCATCTAGAGACGATACCGACGCACGGTATTGGTGGCAGTCCGTGGGAGATCACCCCTCGGTATTACGCGGTCGGCGCACGTACGCACGCTATGGCGGTCCTCATCGGTACTCGAGACGGTGTCTACCGCACAGCAACCGTCCCCGTCGACGACGCCGAACGGGTACTCGACGGCGGCGATACGCCCAGAGTTCGTACGTTTCCCGCCGTCGACGGCGCGTTCGCCGCGACGAAGACGGGGCTGTACCGATCCACGGACGAGGGTGAGACGTGGGTGAACCTCGGCGTCCCGCGGGAGGAAGTGTACTCGGTCGTCGCCAGTTCGGACGGCGACCGCCTCTACGCGGGGACCCATCCGGCGCACCTGTACGTGTCCACCGACGGCGGTGAAACGTGGGACGAGCTCGACGGCTTTCGGGACCTTCCGTCGCGAGCCGAGTGGCACACGCCGCGGCATCGCAACGAGGCCCACGTGCGCAGTCTCGGCGTCCATCCGGAACGGCCCGACCGCGTGATTGCCGGCGTCGAGGTCGGCGGCATCCACGTCAGCGAGGACCGGGGCGAGACGTGGACCGAGCGCCGCGATGGGGTACAAGACGATGTCCACCACGTCCTCGTCCTCGGCCCCGACGAGTACGTCGCCTCGTGCGGTGATGGCCTCTACCGGACGCGTGATGCCGGCCAGTCGTGGACGCGACTCGACGCGGCGCTCGATCATCGATACTTTCGGGAGGCGTTCGCACACGGCGGACGGCTCTACGCGGCGGCAGCCCGGAGCCCGCCGGGGACGTGGACCGGTGACGACGGTGCCGACGCGATACTCGTGGAATCGACGGATCACGGCGAGACGATGGCGACTGCCTCGTACCCCGGCGGGCCGGAAGCGGTCATCCTCGCGTGGACCGCCGTCGACGAGCGCGTCGTGGCGGGCACCAACGACGGTCGACTCATCGGCCGCGACGAGGAGGGCACGTGGACCGGCGTCGGAACGATCTCGGTGGGGATTCGCTCGCTCACAGTCTGCTGAACGGGAGCGGACAGCGCCGCTGACGGTCGTCGTCGTTTCGGCCTCGTCCGCGGGCGCCGGCGAACTCGATCCGGTCGCCGACTCGGCGTTCACTTTCCGCGTTCAGCAGCGACGGTCGACTCCACCGTCTCCACGTCCTCGTCGCTCAGCCCGTACAGTGTATACACTACGTCGTCGAGTACGGACGTGGCGGATTCCAGTCGTCTACCGAGCTCTTCGTCTCGTCGTTTCGTCCGCAGATACCGGTTCAGACCGGACGCTACGTCGGCTACGTTCGGCAGCGTCAGTCCGCCAATCCGGTCGACTATCGAGTTCGTCTTGGTTGCCGTTTCTCTGAAATCCGCGAACCCGTCGCCGTTGGCGACTGCTTTCGGGACGAATTCGGTTATCACGTTCCGTTTCACCTCTTCCAGCCCGACGAAGTCCATCGCGGGCAGATAATCCGTCTCTGTATACCCCCAGCGATCAGTTTCGTACTCGTCAGGGGTCTCCGGTTTGTATCGCGCTGTTGCCAGGATCCGGAGTTTCGAGCCACGCTCTCGAATCCTGACGTCGCCAACTCTGAGATTGTCACGGCTCTCCGCCGTCTCCGAAAGGATGCTGTCTGCAACCCCGCTCGGCGGCTGGTATTCGGCAACTTCACTCAACTGTTCCCCGCCGTCGTACGTACCGAGGTAGTCCAATACGTCTCCGTTCAGACGGTGGCGTTCTTCTTTCATCTCCCCGATCTGGGTGCAGAGATCCGCTATGGCGTAACACACGGCTTCTGTCTTCGTCCGTTCTTCGCAGAAGCGTTCTACCGTCTCGGAGAACCGCGGTTCAGAACCGTCCTCGCACATAGCCGCATCGAATTCCTGAATGAGGGGCGCAGCAATACGCTCTCGCTGCTCCGCCGTCGTCGAGTACGCGTCGATCGGCAGGGGAATGTGCTTGATGAACCGCTTTTCGTACGAGAAGTAGTTCCCCCGCATCGGCGTACTCGTCTGTTCCATAACGAACTGCGTCACCGTCGAGTTGAGGATCGCAGTGACTGCTCGATAGAAATCGGGGGATTGCTCCGTCGTGATGGTACCATAGGCACCCGCGAAGCCGGTCGTGAAGTAGAACTCGTCCGTATCGAAGATGAACGCAGGGCGAAAGGAATTGTAGGGAGAACAGATTTTTTCGTTGTCGTAGTGATGGAGGTTCCGTGGATTCGTGAATCGATACCACTCGTCGTCGTCGTACGCGCCGTTTTGCCGCTGTCTCAGTTCGGATTCGTGTTGCTTCATGTATTCGTACGCGTGCGGATAGGTCGACTCGATCGTCGACTCGGCCAGCAAGTCGTACCCGTCCGTGTGCGTCTCGTAGGGAAAGAACAGGAGCCGATCTTGGTAGTCCGGACGGAACGACTCGATGTCTTTCCCCTTCAGTAGCGGTTTCAGCAGCCGTGTTTCGATCTCGATTTCGGCTTCGGCTTGCGCCGAGTATACCGTGTAGGTGTCTCCGTGTTCGGCTCTTTTTTCGACGGCATAGAAATCGGCCATCCCGGTGTCGAGACCCTTGAAAATCCGCTCACTGGCATCGCCCAGCGTCGGCTTATCGGCGAGTTTGCTCATAACGGCAGCGGTGTCACCAGTAACGAAGTTCCACCTGTCTCCCAGGCTCTCGAGACCGTACGTTTGCCTCTCTCCAACGTCTCCGTCCGGCTTTCGATTGGCGAAGCCGGTTAGGTCCGAGATTGCCAGGTAGTCAACGGCTGAAACGGCTTCGTCCAGGAATACCACGCACGTGTACGTGCTCACCCCGTCGAACACTTGCTTCTCTCCGAAGTTGACGACGGCGTCGAGACAATCGTTTTCCACCAGATAGTTCCGTAGTGCGGCCCCGTAGTTGGCCTCGAAGAACTTGTTCGGAACGATAACGCCGACCCGACCACGGCCGTTTCGGAGTCGATTTGCAAGTTCCACAAACGGAACGTAGATGTCGTACGCTCCCTCCTCAGCGGTTTCGTACTCGGTCCGCAACACGGTATCTACGCCATCCGGGATGTGGTGTGACTTGAGATACGGGGGGTTTCCGACGACCGCATCGAACCCGGGGGTCTCCCGTTCGGTCCCGCTCGTATCGTAGAAGACTTCGGGGAACGCCAAACTCCAGTGGAAGTAGTCGTCGTCGTCGGCCCACTGTTGTGCATCCTGGAACCACTGCATCCGTTCGATTCGCTCCCATTCGTCGTCGTCTTCCATCGCCGCTGCCATCCGCTCGTAGGCGTCGCTCGGGAGACCGTCCAGCCCGAACGCGTCGGCGGTATGGACGTTTGCCATCGCCTCGAGTCGCTGCCGAAGCTCGTTCCGCTCGAACTCGTCGTACTTGGACTCGATCTCCTTGACGTCCGCGAGTTCCTGATTCTCGATGGCGATGAACGCTTCGTAGATCCGCATCAACTGCTCGATCGTCCCCTTCCGAGCCACACCGAAGTCCGCGAGCGAGGCGTTGTGGCCGTCGCCACCGCCCGTTGAGTCAAGTTCCTCGATTTCCTCGATGTCACTCCCCACGAGCGAGTTGCCCGTCTTCAGGTGGTGATCGAGGAAGGCGAGCGGCTGTTCAGCGGCGAGGGTGCGCAGCCACAGGGACACCTTGGCCAGTTCGACGGCAAGCGGGTTCAGGTCGACCCCATAGATACAGCGCTGGGCGACCTGTCGACGGGCCCAGTTGATGTCGTGTTCCTCGTCGACGGTTTCGATGCCCTGCTGTGCGGCCTGCTTTTCTTGGGCATCGATGATCTCGCGGGCCAGGTAGTCGATGACACTCGTGAGGAAGTGACCGCTCCCCATCGCCGGGTCGAGAATCTTTAAATCGAACACGCGCTCGGCGAACGCTGCCCCGAAGCCACGATCGTCCCGATCACTCCGACCGTCGAGGTCCGCCCGGATGTCGTCGACGAGCGGCTCGAGCGTGTTCTCGACGATGTACTCCACGACGTACTCGGGCGTATAGTACGACCCAGTCGCCTTTCGTTCACCGCTGCCGGTCGTCAGGTACACGTCGCCGTTCTGCACGACGACGTCGTCGCCCTCGGCGGCGCTTCTGTACTCGCAGTCGTCGAGCGTCAGCGGTTCGTCGGCGACCGCGAGCTGGTACTCCAGTAGTCCCTCGTAGACGCTCCCGAGGTGGCGCACGTCGAGTGACGAATAGTCGACGAAAACCGTTCCGTCACCGGCGGCGTTCTCGCTCCGGGTCAGCAGTTCGATGACTCTGGCGAGGGAGGCGTCGCCGACGTCGTGAGTGGCGAGGAACGTCGCTTCGCGGCTGTCGTCCTCGGGATCCGTTCGGAACAGTCCGCCGTTGTACGCCGGAATGTGGAGCTCCTCCTCGGGAATCCCGCGTGACTTGCTCCCCTCGTCGATGAGCATGAAGAGCTCGTCCAGACGCGCCTGGAGGGTGTTCTGCCAGTCGCGGTACGTCGGGTCCGCACTGTCGAGCTCCTCGGCGACCTCCTGTTTGAGCGAGTTCAGGCTGTACGACTGCTCGTAAATCTCGTTGTTCGTGTCGAGCAGGTCGCGGCCCTCACTCTCGGCATAGAGGACGAAGATGAGCCGATACAGGTAGACGAGCGAGCTATCGTGAATCAGATCGAGGTCGTCCTCGGTGAGATCGTTGTCGGGGTACTGCAGAAACCCCTCCGAGAGGACCGTGATCGCCTCGTAGATGTTGTCCTGGAGGTCCGCTCCCAACTCCTGAGCGAAGACGGTAGACTCGTCGTAGACGTCGTCGAGGAAGCTGTCCCCACCTGCATCCTCGAGGAAGGCTTCGTGGCGGAAAAAGAGGTAGAAATACTTGAACGCCTCGAGGTCTCCCGTCTCGAGTACGGTGGGGAGGTCGATCTCGTAGTACGAGTCGAGGCGGTGGCTCGTCGGCGCGTAGTAGAGCCGCCATTTCTTGCCGTCGGTGAGGACGCCCCATCGCGCCGGCGTCTCCTGAAGGTAGACGTGAATTTGGTAGCTCGGGTTCTCGAAATCGCGGTCGTGTTCACCGCTCCCGCGAGTGTCGAGGGGGCGTCCCCAGCGCTTCGCGTCGGCGACGGCGACGGAACCCTCGTAGAAGTCGCCACCCTCCTCGCGACGCTCGAACGCCCTGCGGGTGGCGTCTTCCGTCTCGAAGAACCCGTAGTCGGGGCGTCGCCGCGTGCGACTCGTGCTCTCCTCGACTTCGAACGGGATGCCCAACGTCCGGAACAGTGGCCGGATAAACGTCTCTTCGAGCTGGGACTCGTTCCGTTTCGGGGCCGTCGTCTTCTCACGCTCCCAGAGTTCGTTGATGGCCTCGTAGGCTTCGCGGAGTGTTTCGTCACTGACCTCGTCCCACGCGTCCGTCTCTGGGAGGTGCTCGTCGAGGTAGTGGTTGGAGAACAGATCTCGGTTCGTGCGGTAGGTGAGTGCAGTCTGCATCTGTCAGGCCGGAGTGACGGTGACGAACGCGTCTGCGGTCGTGCAGTCGGTGAGCGCGTGTACGAGTACTCTCGCGTCGACGGCGTCGACCTCGACCGCGTCGCCGACGGTACCGTCGATCTCGTCGGGTTCAGCCCCGAAAACGTCGATCCGTCCGGGCCGTCCCGTTCGTCTCCCGATTTGCTCCCGGGTCATTCGGTATGCGCCGGAAGCGTTACTGGGAATATATAGTCTTTCCTCAATCTCGTGGAAATGGGGTGGTGCCCGGGACGCTGCGTTGGCCCGTTCCCGGACTGCCGCTCGATCGGCGTCGATACCGTCGCCACTCCGGCCTCCGGCCGTCGTCGTCTCGAGGTGGCGGTTCGCAGCTGTGATTCCCATCGACGACCGCTGATTCGTCAGGATGAGTGTCTCGAGTCGAGACACGAGGAGACCCGTTCGAGCCGATCGAACTGGCCCGTGTGGTCGCAAACGCACTCGAGGACCTGCAGGTGACGATCGGCGAAAACGACACGGAAATCGCCGTCGAGCCGTTGCCCCGTGTTCACGGCGACGCCAGCGTCGACGACAGGCTGGAGCCGGAATCGGGCTCGCGCTCTGTGCGAGAGTCGTCGAACGCCACGGCGGCGACATCGGGGTGGAATCCGAGCCCGGAGACGGATCTCCGTTCCGCACTCCGCGTTCTCGTTTCCGTACTCGAAGTACTTATCCGCCACTACCCTCAGATTTCGATATGCACGATCTCACGGGGTTCCAGCGAGACCTGCTCTACACGATCGCCGGACTGGACGAGCCACACGGACTGGCGATCAAAGCGGACCTCGAGGAGTACTACGAGAACGAGATCCATCACGGCCGACTCTATCCGAACCTCGACGAGATCGTCGCCAAGGGCCTCGTCGAGAAAGGCGAGCTCGACCAGCGGACGAATTACTACACGATCACGGCTCGCGGCCACCGCGAACTCGAGGCCCGGCGCGAGTGGGAGGACGAGTACGTCGACGAGTTACTCGCTGACTCGGCGTAACGGCGATACGGTCGCTGGTACCGACCCGATCGACTCGCTCGCGCGTCGCTCGAGTCGCGTCCGACGGTCGACGAGTGTGGGTCTCGAGCGGAACGCTCTTCCCGAACATTTTTTCCGGAGTATCACGTCTGCTGGTTGCGAGACGCAGGAGACGAGGGCCGTGACTGTCTCCGAGACGGTCCCTGAAACCTCACGGAGCCGTGTCACAGCGGTCACGTCGCACGCGACCCGCGTGACAGGAACCGAGATCAGGTTGGCCAGAGGAGTAAGCGAGAACGGCGAACGCGATAGTCGTCAGCCACACTGCCGTCGTCTCGTCTGTGACGGCGTGGACCGTGAAGCGGTACCCGAACAGGTATCCGAACGGCGCAGTCGCGACGACTATCGAAACCGCGTTCACTACCGAAACGTCCGAACGAACCGCGACGGGAAGCGAGTCACTGCCGCTCGTACCGACTCCTCTCAACGAATACGCATCTCTCTTCGTTTGCTCTCGTGACGGCGGATATCCACTCGGTCCCGTCCCCGTCCGTATCGACGGTCGGAACTGAACACCGTCTCGTGCCACTCGTTCTACTCGTTTCGAATCCGGAACGTTTGTCAAATATACTCGGAAATAGTGGCCATGGGCCGCGCCCGACTCTTCGCCTCGCTCTGTGGTCTCGTTTTCCTCCTCAACCTCGCGCGAATCGTCTTTGCACCGCTGTTGGACGTAATTATCGGTGAGTTCGCTATCGGTGAGGCGACTGCCGGACTCCTCGTGACGCTCGCGTGGGTCGGAAGCGCGACCCCTCGATTGCCGACGGGGTGGCTCCTGACGAAAGTGCCGCGACACTACGTCGTGATCGGGTCCGGAGCCGTCCTCACGGTCGCGTCCGGATTCGCTGCGACCGCAACGACCGTCCGCCACCTCATGGTGGGGGCCTTCCTGATGGGCATCGCCTCCGGCGTGTACTTCGTCTCGGCCAATCCGTTTCTGAGCGAGCTGTTTCCGGACCGCGTCGGCCGCGTCATGGGGATTCACGGTGCCGCCAGTCAGCTCGCCGCAGTGGTCGCCGCGCCGCTCGTGGCGCTCACGCTCGTCGTCGACTGGCGCCTCTCGCTGTGGGGGATCGCCGTCGGTGCAGCGGCGGTAACGGTCTACACGTGGATCGCCGCGAGACGGACCGAGCTACCGAGGGCCAGCGAGGCGGACCGAAACTTCGTCGCCGGCGCGCTCTCGGAGTGGCGTCTCATCGTGACTGCGCTCGCGGTCGTCGGCGCGGCGTCGTTCGTCTGGCAGGGCGTGTTCAACTTCTACGAGCTGTACATGCAGTGGAAGGGGCTTTCCGGGCAGGTGTCGGGGCTGTTGCTCTCTCTCGTCTTCACTGCCGGCATTCCCGCGTTTTACTTCGGCGGCGATCTGGCAGACAGGCTGCCGCGCGTTCCCTACTTGCTCAGTATCGTCGGCGTCTTCGCCGTCACGCTGCTCGTTCTGACAGTCGTCGACGGGTTGATCGGACTGATCGTCGTCTCCGGGATCCTCGGCTTCGTCATTCACGCGCTGTTTCCGGCCACGGACACGTTCCTCCTCGATACGCTGCCGGATTCGACGCGGGGTAGCGCCTACGCCGTGTTCAGTTCCGCCTGGATGCTCACGCAATCGCTCGGCTCGTTCGTCCTGGGACTGTTCGTCGAATCCGGCTACTCTTACGATTCGGTGTTCCGGACCGGCGCTCTCGTCCTCGGTGCCACAGTCGTCGTTCTCGCGCTCATCGACCGAACCGGACGGTTGCCGAGCTGACCGTGGACAGCGCCGCTCGCTTCCGCTACCCCGTCCGTGCGACGTGCGGTTCCGATGCGTCGGTGAAGCGGGATACAGTTTCACTTTCACCGTGATACGCGAGCCCTTTTTGCCGACGACGCCCTTCTCCGTCCATGGTCTTTCGGAGCAACAGAGTCGAACGCGCCATCGCGAGAACGACGACGGGGCAGGTATCGGCTCCGACCCACAGAGGAGGTGCTCCGTAACGATGGCACAGCAGCCCTCCGCCAGCGACATCACGCCCGAACCGGCCAACTCCCGACTGGCGGACCGCCAGCCGCTCGATCGCGTCACCTTCCGGGCGACCGACGAACAACTCGACGCGCTCGAGTCGCTCGTCGACGCCGGCGCGTACCCCACTCGGAGCGCGGCGATCAGGGCCGGGATTCAACAGCTCCTCGAGCAGCACGCTCGGGTCGACGCCGACAGCGGTAGCCAGTGACCTCGCCTCCGGAACGGTCGTCTCGACGTCTCGGCACCCGTGATCGCGAACTCGTCTTGCGTGCTCGTTACCACCGAATCACCGACCCGACGCATCTGACGCGGCGAACCCGGTCAGCGTCGGTGGAATCGACCCTCGTCCGTCTCGACGGCCCGACCGTACCGTGTTCTGGCGGTCGCGAGACCGGCGGTTCTGAAACGTTCGAATTTTGAGTAATATGAAAACCTGTCCCTGAAATGGCTGTTCGATAGCGTCGGACTCCCACGGTTCCCGTATCGAGATCGAATCCCGTGGTCGTGGACTGAAGCGGTATCTTCCGAGCCGTCTCGATGGGAAACACGGCGACTTCGACGTCGTCTCCCTCGACGCTCGCTGAGGTACACCGAGGTAACTGGAGCGATTTCGCGGGAGAGTGCGTAACGCGGTCCCGTTCGTTCACCCCCGGACCGATAGCGTCCACAGTTCGTCGCCGGCGCTGTGAGCCGGAGCGGTTCCATCCGTCGGCTGCGCATCAGTTCACGCGCCGCCGTCTGGATGGTCGATTGGCTCCGCTCGGCATAAAACGGTTTCAGCACAGAAACTGTATGTCGAAATGGTAATTCGGGCAAGCGGGTTCGAGCGATTTCTATCATCGACTCGCACGGCACCAGCTCCCACTCCGCGAACACTGACCGAATGCCGATACTCGAGCCGATGGGAGCTAGTTCGGCACGACCACTACGAGCGTCGATCGCCTCGCGTGACGGACCGTCTCCGAACACCCTCCTGAAATCGAGAGACGGGAAGTACGGTGCCACCCGTCTCGCTCGTGTTTCGCGCGTCGGTTCCTCGTACTCCCACAGTGATTTACACGCATATTGGTGTAACACAAATCGTTCAGTGAAGGCCGCCTCGAGTGACCGGCAGTCGCAGTCGATCGGACTGGCTACTGTGGAACCGACTGACTGACGCGGCGTCGATACCCTGACGACGCGCTTGTGAGACGCGCCCCTTTCCGCGACGACCATTCTGTGTCCTAAATCCGACAGTGTCGGACGCACTGTCGTCGGGTGCGTCGGAGTCCGTAGACGGGTCGAGAGAGCAACTGACGCCGTGTGCCGCCATCTCTCGTCCGAATCGTCGCTAGAGTTCGCCCGAGTGAACGTTGACTTCGATTTCGTTGACTGCTTTCTCGATTTCGTCGAGAAGCGCTCGTCGGTACTCGTCGTTCTCCAACCGCTTCATCGGGCCCGCAATTTCGACGGCCCCGTGTGGAACTCCGTCGTCGGACAGAATCGGCTTCGCAATCTCGAGTAAGCCTTTGATGGGACGTGAGCGGCTTCGTCTTCGGTTGGTCTCGTCCCATAGTTGCCACGCAACCGTTCGGAATATAAATACATCCGATGCTATCGGACGGCGCTGCGCCGAGCGAAATCGAGACCGTCCCGCTCGTTCGGACGGGTCGGTCGCCAGGTTCCTCGTCACCTGCCGAGTGTCGTCCTGTTCTCGCTGGGGGTCGACCCCGTGTTAGTTTCCGTCGAACTCGGGTTCCCGGTTTTCGAGGCCTGCGGCGAACCCCTCGGCATGATCGTCGATTTCGGGCAGCGTCGCTCCGAATTCCCGCTCGAGTTCGGGGCCCGTATCGAGTGGCATCTCGAGGGCCGAACTCACCATCCGTCGTCCGGACTCCATGCCCAGCGGAGCGCTCTCGACTACCGAATCCGCCCAGCCTCGAGCGCGCTCGTCGGTGGTGTCCCGGTTCGACACATCGGTTACGGGCATCGACCGGCGGAATCGCTCGCCGCGGAAAACCGCTGCGTGCAGCGCAACTGATCGTGATGTTCGCGTTGGACGGCGGCCGACCGTCACCCGCGCTCAGATGGGATTGATCGGATGCTTTTTCGGGGGCCAGTCGGGATCGTGTGGTTCGGTCGCGCGCTCGAACGCCCGACGGATTCGATCACGGGTCTGCTCCGGTTGAACGACACCGTCGATGCCGACGCGGGTCGCAGCGCGGACCGCGTCGGTCCGCGATTCGAACGTGTCGATCAACTCCTGTCGGCGGGATTCCGGATCGTCCGCCGAGTCGATCTCGTGTCCGTAGGCGATGTCGACGGCACCTTCGATACCCATCGCCGCGAGTTCGGCGGTCGGCCACAACACCGTCAGTTCGGAGTCGAGCGACCGTCCGCCGCCCATCGCGACGTAGCCGAACCCGTATCCGCGACGGAGAACGACGTTCGCGATCGGCACCGTCGCCCGCGCCAACTCGAACGGCAGTTTCGCCGAGTGACGGGCGATCCCCTCCTGTTCCGAGTCCGGACCGGGCAGGATCCCGGGAACGTCGGTCAAGGTGACGATCGGGAGTCCGTACGCGTCACACAGCGATGCGAAGTGGGACGCCTTCTCCGAGGCCGCGGTATCGATCGTTCCGGCTTTGAACCGCGGGTTGTTGGCGATAACGCCGATCGGTCTCCCGTCGAGTCGCGCGAACGTCGTGACGATGTTCCGAGCGTAGGTCGGTTTGAGTTCGAACGTCGAGTTCCGGTCGACGATCCCGTCGATAATCGCGTAGATATCGTACCCCTTCCGTGGGCTCGCGGGAATAATTTCGCGCAATCGCTCGACGGCCGCATCGGCCGGCGGTTCCGGATCCGTCGTCGGTGGGTCCCGTCTGGCGTTTCGCGGGAGATACGAGAGGAACGTCCGAACCGCGTCGAGACAGGCTTCGTCGTCCTCGCACGCGACGTCCGCCATTCCGGTCTCGCTCGTCTGGAAACGCGCACTGCCGAGTTCGTCCTTACTCCCGTCGACGCCGAGCGCCGCTTTCACGAGCGAGGGGCCGGCGACGCCCATCGTCCCCGTTCCGTCGACGATGGGGACGAAGTCCGAGAGCGCCGCGAAGTTCGTTGGCGCCGCGAAGGCCGGCCCCATCATCGCTGAGACGACAGGGACCCACCCTGACAGCGTCGTCTGTAGCTTCGAGAACCCGTTGTCTCCTCGAGCGAACGGCGCTGCATCGAGTCCCTCCTGAATTCGATGGCCGCCACCGTCGTGGAGCATGATCAGCGGGAGCCCCCGGTCCAGCGCGCGTTCGGAGACTCGCTTCATCTTCCGACCGCCGGCGTGCCCGATCGATCCGCCTTTGACCGTGAAGTCGGTCGCGAACACGGCTACCTCTCGACCGTCGATCGTCCCGAATCCCGTAATCACGCCGTCTGCCGGCGCGTCGCTTCGCTCCCAGTCGGTCGTTTCGGGGGTGGTCGGCATCGGCGAAGCGAGACGGCCGATCTCGTCGAACGTCCCGTCGTCGAGGAGGTAGTCGATGCGTTCTCGAGCGGTCAACTTGCCGAGTTCGTGTTGATATTCGACTGCGTCTTCACGCGCGTCGTCCGAAAGTGTCCGTTTCGCCTCTGCGACGTTCTCGAAAGGAGTATCGTCGGTCATTCGAGGAGCTGGTTTCTGAGTTCGACCTTCCGCATCTTGTTCGTTTCACTCGCCGTGTCGTCCCACGTGACGTCGACCTCGGTGTCGTCGTCGGGGTTGTCCCGAAGTTCGGCAACGGCCGTCGTCTCGAAGGCGGTTTCCGGCGTCCCGGTGCCGGTATCGATGACGACGATTTCGGGATCGGTCTCGAGGTCGTCTCGGACCGCTTCGATGGGTCTCGTATCTAGCGTGCCTGTGTCTCTCATACATCAACTACATCGACAGAACCGTTTGATAAGTGTTCTGGTGTGTTAACAAGGGTCTCGAACCGACCACTGGCAGTCATTTCTCGGCGGCTTCCGGCGGTGTGGACGGCGATCTTACCCGACATCGTGACGTGCGCTCTCTCGGCGGATTGCCCCCGATCGACGAAACTGGTCTACAGCGGGGTCGCGATACTGTACGCCGTCTTCAGCCTCGTCGACGGTTCGCGGGTCTCTCGAGAAACCAGCGGCGCACTCGTGCGAGTCACGACCGATTTCGTGACGTGGCTCGAGCAGCCCCCGTGGGATCTCGATGGACGCCAGAATTTTCGACCCACCGTCATTCAACGATACATGATACGAACGAAGTGGACGTACTGGTCCCGGAAAGCCGCTGCTCACGAACCGGTTTCTCGGCGAAGCGACGAGAATGCAGATACCGGCTGGCATCGTCTGGTTCGTCGCGCATTGCCGATCGTCGACGACGTAGCGGACCGAGGGTTCGCCTCCAAAATATCGGTTACTACAAATACAGCCGAACGAACAGGTCACTCGTTATCTATTGAAGCAGACACGTTCGAGAATGCGTCGAACGCACGGTCCCCGTCTCGAACGCAGTGCTCGTAACGACGGGTTCCGTCGGGTGCTGGGTGCGCCGTCGACGAGAACCACGGCTTCGTCCACGCTGGCGTTCTTCCGCTACTTTTGGACGAACTCCTCGCGAGAGCGTCGTCTCTCGTCGTTCGAGCTCTGTCCCACGGCGGGTGACGACGCGAGTGACCGCGACCGCCCCTCCTCTCGCGCGGGGTCCGTTGTCGATCGCTCACTCCCGTACGCTATCCGCCACCCCATCGGGGAGGCGCGCCTCGAGGAACGCCGTGAGCGGCTCGACGGATACGGCGGCCGAGAGCGTCCGGAGCGCGCGGCGGGCGTCGTGGCGATGCCGTCGAGCGTGCTGCCGGAGCCGTCGGTCGTCGAGGCCCGCCGATCCAGCGGCCGATACGTCGTCGTCTCCGTCGAGGGTGCGGTGGATCCGGCGGCTCGTACTGAACCCGCGTCCCACCGTGGCGAAGCGGTCCGTGTGACGGTCGTCGGTGCCCGCCAGCGTCGCACCGATCGCGGCCGCACCGGCACCGAGCGCACCCGCCGTCCCGTCGACGAACGACACGGAGACCGACGGCGGCGTGGACGACCGGGCGTCGGAATTCGCGTACGTTTCGATCATCGCCGCCGAGACGCTGGCGAGCCTCCGGATAGCCGCTCCGGCCTTATTGTCCGCCTCGTCGAGGCCGGCGAGCCTCGAGTACGCGGTCGTGTAGAGGTAGTCCGAGGCCAATAGGGCGGCATCGGATTCCAGCCCCACCGGGGTCGTTTCGGCGAGACCGCCCAGCAATCGCCCGCGGAGGCGATGATAGCCGCGAAGCAGTTCCATCGCCGTCGCCGCTCGAAGCGCCGCCTCGTCGTCGGACGTCCCGGCCACGGCTGCGTAACTGCACGCGGCGAGCTGTCCGTACCAGCGATCGTCCGATTCGAACACGGCCGCTCGAGCGGGCGTCAGATACGCGCCGGTCGCGGCGTCGAGCGCCGTCTCGAGGCGGGTGCCGATTTCCGCGCGTCGGTCGTCGAGCGAGTAGTCTTGGATCATCTCTCAGTCGTCCGTAGTGGTGGCGTCAGACCTCGATCGAACTCGTCGAGCCCGTCGAACGGGGCGTCGACGACGCGACGGGTTCCCACTAGCACGGCCCCTCGGCCGAGTTACCGGGATGCGTCTCCGCGTGTCCGCGTGTCCGTATCTACACGGTACTCGGCGCGTCGCACGCAACCGATCGTCCGTCGTGTCGCCATCCATCTCGATATCGAGCTTACTAACTGATCAGTCAAAAACGTTCGGAAACGAGATCGTCGCGCTAAGTGGTTTGAATTGCTGTATCGACCCGCGGTACAGCCACTCGCCAGACGGCGACGTACTCTATCCTGACGAGCAGGTCAAAACCGTTATCAGTCGGCCGTGTAACTACCGAGACGATGGCGGACTCGCCGAACGAGAGGGATGCCGATCCAAACGAGGAGATCATGCGAGCGACCTACCGGGCGCTTCGCGAGCACGGGTACGCGGATCTCACGATTCAGCGGATCGCCGACGAGTACGGCAAATCGACGGCGGCGATCCACTACCACTACGAGACGAAGGAGGACCTGCTTGCGGCGTTTCTGGACTTCGTCCTCGATCGGTTCAAAGACACCGTCCACGAGGTGGAGACGACCGATCCCGAGCAGCGACTCGAGCTGTTACTCGACAAACTGCTCGTCGACGCCGAGGACCACGTGGACCTGCTCGTCGCCATACTCGAGATGCGGAGTCAGGCACCGTACAAGGAACGGTTCCGCGAGCGCTTCCGAGAGAACGACGAGTACGTCCGCTACCTGCTTCGCACGGTGATCGAACAAGGGATCGAGTCGGGCACGTTCGAGCCCGTCGACGCCGAACACGTGGCGCGAACACTCATGACGCTCGTGGACGGGGCCCGGACTCGAGCGGTCGTCTTCGACGAGGAGCGCGCGCTCCCGACGGCGAGACGGGCCGCCGCCGAGTACGTGAGTCACGTCCTGCTGGACGGCGATTGACGTGGAGCCGCAGCGCCGATACGCGAGCGGACGGCGTCAGTCGGCAGTCGTCACTCGTTGTTCGTCGACTCGCGGTTCGGTTCGGCGTCCGCGACGGAGCGTGTGCACCAGTGACAGAACTCGAGTTCGGGATCGAGGGCCTTGCCGCAGTGGGGACAGGCGAACGCGTCGTCGGCCGCGTCGGACGGGAGGGCGGTTGCGCTCGCGCTCGAGTGGCGGGCGCGAGCGAGCACGTACGCGTCGAGGGTACTGAGTCCCGCGACGACGAGCATCGGCGCGGCCGTGAGTAGCGTCTCGAGGCTCGGGGCTCCAGTCGAAAGTTCGTCGACCGCCGCCGGATCGACGAACAGGACGGTGACGAGAAACGAACTCGCGAGCCACCCGAGCGCGCGACGCCATCGGCGGAGATACAGGTGTCCGAGGCCGGTGACGAGGACTGCCAGCAGCGCTGCGAGCCACGGTCGCTTCCGGGAGTTCGACTGGGCCATATTCTAACTAACTGATTAGTAGGCATAAGTCTTCGCTTCGTCGAATCGAACAGGGTGAGATACTCCCGGAAATCTCCGTCGTGAGCCGCCTGTGCTCGAAGCTCGACGAGTGCCGCGTGAAGTCGGGGGTCTCTTCGGGGTCGTCCACGGTGGACCTCTGGTCGACGTTATCGGTCCTCTCGGCGGTGATCCGCGCCCGATTCGGGCCTGTAGCGGTTCAATTTCCCGTACCGTATTCGTGTTCCCGGTACAGAATTGACTGAACGATCAGCCCGTATCGACGCGTTCTGTCCCTCGTTTCGACGCGTAGCCACGCTACTGCGGGCTGCAGTGAAAAGGTTGATGTGTACTGACTAATTAGTCAGTCAGTGATGGTTGCCGAACTGAAACGAACTGCCGAAACGGGATTCCCTCCGGACGAATCCGTCGGGTCCGCTCGTCTATCGCAGCGCACAGGATCGAGACGGCCGCGAATCGCTCACCGGAACGCTCGAGACGAACGAGCGTCTCGACGGAGTGGGTGGCGATGAGTCCGGCGGCGAATCCACGACTGTCGATCGCTGTATCGCCCTGTCGGTTCGATGCCGGTCTTCCGCCCCGCTCGAGTGAAACGGACGCGGACGGTGCTCGTGGAGGCCGGTTCGACGCATGAGCTGGGTCGATCGATTCGCCGAGACGATTATGGCGTACAGTCGACCCGTGATCGCTGTCATGCTCGTACTCACGGTCGTTGCGGGTGCCGGTGCCGGGACGATCGAGCAGTCGTCGGACCTCGGGCAGTTCCAGAGCGATACCACGGAATCCGAGAAACTGGAGTACGTCGAAGCGAACTTCTCGACCGGCCCGAACAACACGACCGTAGCTCAGGTGATCGTGCGGGGCGACAACGTCCTCACACGGGACTCGCAACTCGAGACTCTTCGGCTCCAACAGTCGTTCCGGGAGAACGAGACGATCGACCGGACGCTCGTCGACGACCGGCCGACGATCGGCGTCGCGAATCTCCTCGCGATCGCGTCGATTACCGGCGAGCAACAGCGCGAGTTAGCGGCGACGGCTGCGGAGTTCGAGGCGGTGAACGCGACCGTTCGGGAGGAACGTGGCGCGTTGGAGGAACGACGTGCGGAACTGAACGCGACTCAACGGGAGCTGCGTGCGGCTCTCGACACGCTTCACGAGGAGCCGTCGGCATCGCCGCGGGCGCAGTTCGATGCGGTAGCCGCGAACTCGTCGGTCGAACTCGACGACACGCAGTACGCGACGTTCAACGAGTCGGCGCAGCTCCGCAGAAACGCCGAGAACGAGTCACAGATCGCGGCGGCCTCCCGGCTCGGCACGCAGGGTGTCCTCGCCGACGAGTACCAGGACCTCGAACGGCGCAGCGAGGACCTCGAGTCACAGGCCGATCGGCTCGAGGAACTCGGCGGCCAGCTGGCGGAACAGCAGGCGGCGCTGGAGAACGCCACGTCGCCCACGCTGCAGGAACAGATCGACGCGGTCGAGTCGATGAACGCCACCGAGTACGAACGCGCGCTCGATACCGTCCTGGGTGAGGAGTCGGCCGGGCAGCTGAGTGGGCTGGCGTTCATGCCGACGAACTACGAGGCGGGTTCGACGAGTTCGAACGCGACGATGCTGATGGTCACACACCAGAGCGAGGGTGGCGGCGGTCGAGGCGGAACGGCATCCGACGCGGTCGTCGATGCGCAACTGGCCATGCAGTCCATCGCGAACGAGGACGTCGCGGGAGACGGATCGTCGGTCATCGTCTTCGGCGGCGGAGTCATGAGCCAGGAGATCGAGAACTCGATGGGCGATAGCCTCGCGATCGTCGGTCCGCTCGCGCTGCTGTTCGTCGTCGTCGCCCTGTTGGTCGCGTACCGCGATCTGCTGGACATCCTCCTCGGCCTGTTCGGTATCGTCGCCGTCCTCGTCTGGACGTTCGGCTTCATGGGCTGGGCGGGTATCGACTTCAACCAGATGTTCATCGCGGTCCCGGTCCTCCTGATCGGGCTGTCGATCGACTACGCGATCCACATCTTCATGCGCCACCGCGAGCAGCGCCAGCACGGTGGTGCGTACGGCGATGACGACGCTCGTGGCTCGATGCGGGTGGCGCTGGCCGGCGTCGGCATCGCCCTCGTGTTGGTGACTGCGACGACGGCTATCGGATTCCTCTCGAACCTCACGAGTCCGGTGCCGCCGATTCAGGACTTCGGTATCGTCAGCGCGGTCGGCATCACGGCAGCCCTGCTCGTGTTCGGAACGCTGGTTCCGGCTCTCAAGGTCGAACTGGACGAACGCCTCGAGAATCGCGGCTTCGATCGGCGCAAGCGGGCGTTCGGAACGGGCGGTGGCCGGTTCAGCCAGCTGTTGTCCACCGGGTCGACGGCGGCGCGACGGGTTCCGATCGTCGTCATCCTCGTCGCAGCCCTCGTGAGCGCGGGCGGCGCGTACGGGGCGACGCAGGTAGACACCAGCTTCGATCAGGAGGATTTCATCGCGGAGGATCCCCCGGAGTGGACGAGCACCCTTCCCGGCCCGCTCGAGCCCAGCGACTACTCGATGAAGGAGAACCTCGCGTTCGTCAATCGGAACTTCGTCCGTGAGGATTCCCAGGCGCAGATCCTCGTCGAGGGTACCGTAACCGATCCCGAGACGGTACGGCGGCTCTCCGAGGCCGAGCGCGAGGCCGCCGACAGCGACGTCGCGGTCCCCCTCTCGAGCGACGAGGCCGACGTTCAGAGTCCGCTCCGGACGATGCAACGGGTCGCCGCGGAGAACGAGTCGTTCAACGCGACGCTCACCGCGGCGGACACCGACGGCGACGGGGTGCCCGACCGGAACGTCGAGCAGGTGTACGACGAGCTGTTCGCCGTCGCCCCCGACGAGGCGGCCGGCGTCATCCACCGGACCCAAGACGGCGACTACGAGGCCGTTCGGATGGTCGTCTCGACGAGCGGGGCCGCGGCGATGAGCGATGTCACGACCGAGATGCAAGCTATCGCGGACGGGCTCGACGGGAACGGGCTCGAGGCCACCGCGACCGGACAGACGATCCTGTTCGACATCGTCCAGGAGCAACTGATGGACACGGTCATCGAGAGCCTGCTGATAACGCTCGTGGCCGTCTTCGTGTTCCTGATGGTCGCCTATCGGCTCACGAAGGGGAGCGCGACGCTCGGCGCGGTGACGCTGCTCCCTGTCGTGTTCAGCGTCTCGTGGATTCTCGGGACGATGGCCCTGCTCGAGATCCCCTTCAACGTCATGACGGGGATGATCACGAGCCTCACCGTCGGGCTCGGCGTCGCCTACAGCATCCACATGAGCGAACGGTACAGTCTGGAACTGGAACGGACGGGGTCGGTCTGGGAAGCGATGTCGCGGACGGTCACCGGCACTGGCGGCGCACTACTGGGCAGCGCTGCGACGACCGTCGGCGGCTTCGGCGTCCTCGTCGTCGCCATCCTCCCGCCGCTCCAGCAGTTCGGGATCATCACCGGGATGACGATCATCTACGCGTTCCTCGCGAGCGTGCTCGTCCTCCCGAGCCTGCTCGTCGTCTGGACGAAGTATCTCGGTCCGGACGTCTCCTTCGACGCACCGAGCGACAGTTCGGCCGTCGCGACGGCCAGCGACGGCGGGCAAGTCACAGCGGCGTCGAACGACCAGGACGGCACGTAGCGATTTCACGAACGCCGCGTTTTTCGTTCCGTCACGACGGCTGTCTCGAGCGGCCGGGCTCCGTCTCAGGCGACTCGCTGCGGTCGCAAGTGTCGCTGCCAGAGCCCGAATCCGACGACCGTCGCAAGGAGGTAGACGGGGACGAGCAGCGGCGAACGCCCCTCGACGAGGACAAAAGAGAGGACGAGAAACCCGCCGACGATCGTTCCGAGTATCGATAGTAGCAGTTGACCGCTTTCGGTCTTCGCTTTCAGATCGAGCCCCGTCTCCCGCCGGATACCGACAAACAGGAGAACGATCCCGAGGGCTGTGAGTACCGGGAGTCCGAACACGGTAAACGGCGTTATCGATAGCGCATTCGAGGCGGTGGCGATAACTCCCCAGCCGACGAGGCTTCCGAAGTGCCACACGATTCCGCGTAAGCATTCTTCTCCCAAGTCGTGATACCTGGCCGTGTGGGAGAGGACCGCTCCGATGAAGAAGAACCCGCAGAACGGGCCAAAAAACCCGAAGAGTAGCCCGAGGAAGCTGTTTTGTCCGTTCACGACGAACGCGACCGCGGCAACGGCGGTTGCGATGACCGAGAGGACCGCGCCATAGTTGTAGATGGCACGCAGCGTGGAGGCGTTCATAGTTCAAATTAGTTACATCACGACATAAGTTTTACGTGCGGCTGATCGACTGGCTACTGACCGCCGACAGGAGCGGACGAACTGGTTTCCGTCACGGCTACGTACGGGCAGTTCGTCAGTGGGCGCATCCACCACCGTTATCACCGTTCGCCCCGTCCAGATATCGCTCGCAGAGGCTGTCGAGCGCGATCGGCAGCGCAGGGTGGGCGTCTCCGGGTCGCCGGAAGACTCGTCCACCGAAACGACGAGCGGAACCGCTCCCGAGCCGCGCGATCTCGAGGCGGTCCACGTTTCCCAGGTGTCGTCGATACGCCGACGAGCGGTATCGGTAGTCGCATCCCTGGAACGATACCACTGGTGTTCCGCGAGCGCGGGTATTCCGAGGGGGTGCTCGACGAGTTGGCCGAGCGAGGGATCTTCGGCTCTCCGGACGACGAAGACTGAGGAGATGACGGTCGTCCGTGTCTCTGGCGTCGAAACGACTGCGGCCGATGGAGGTACCGACGAGCGAGCGGCGCCTCGAGGCGGCCGGGGGTCGACACCGCTCGAGTCACTCGTCGGCGGACGGCGAGTCGAGAACGAACTCGTCGATGGCTCGCTGTGCGTCCGCCGGCGCGTCCTCGTGGCCGATCGAGACGCGTCGCTTCGTTCGCGCTCGGACGGCGACTCGAGCGCCTTCGCTGGCGCGGGCACGGTCACTCGGAGCGCATCACACGTCGTCCGCTAGTCTTTTTTCCGTCTTCTGCGTCCTCACTACCGATGCGCTACTTCGAAGACATCGAGGTCGGGACGGTCGAGGAGTTCGGTGACTATCACGTCACCGAGGAGGAGATACTCGAATTCGCCGAACAGTACGATCCGCAGCCGTTCCACACGGACGAGGACGCGGCGAACGAGTCGGCGTTCGGCGAGTTAGTCGCGTCGGGGTGGCACACCGCCGCGATATCCATGCGGATGCTCGTCGACAACCACCTCCTCGAGCAGGCGGGCATGGGCGGTCGCGGCGCGGACGAACTCCGGTGGCAGCAACCGGTCACGCCGGGCGACACGTTGTCGCTTCGAACCGAGGTGCTGGACAAACACCGCTCCGAGAGTGATCCGCGTCGCGGGTACGTGGACAACGCCGTGGAAGTGCTGAACCAGGACGGCGACGTCGTCCTCTCCTACACGGTTACGGGAATGATCGAGCGGCGAAACCCGGACGAGTAGGTATCCGCCCGCCGTCGAGCAGCGGGACCGGTCTCTCGTGGGTTCGGCCGGGTAGCGAGCGATACGTCGACAGGTCGATCCGGCGGGTGCGTCGAATGGGAACGCATATTCCGCCGCCGGTCGTCTCGGGGCGTATGAAGGCCGTCGTCCGGACTAACTTCGACGACAGCGTCTCCGCTTACGACGCCTACGAACGGCGAACCGGCCGGTTCACGGCGCTCGCGCGGCTGCTGGCCGCCGAGATGTCGGTTCGAGCGGACGGTCACTTCACGTCCGTTCTCGACGCCGGGGCCGGCACGGGCGTGAGCACGCGCGTGTTCGACGAACGGTCGCGACGGACGGTCGCGCTGGACATCAGTCGTGAGATGCTGCGCGAACTCGAGTCCGCGCCGCGCGTCGTGGCGGATTTCGACCGCCTGCCGTTCACCGCCGACGCGTTCGACGGGGTCGCGTTCACCGCGTCGCTGTTTCTCGCCCCCGATCCCGCGGTCGCGGTGCGGGAGGCCGCTCGGGTCCTGCGGTCGGGCGGAGTCGTCGGTGCCGTCGCGCCGCTCGGCTGGGTCGACGCCGACGGAACGGACGTCTTCGCCGCCCTCGACCGGGAGTCGCGGTCGCCGGCGGGGGCCGACGAGGTCGAGGCGGCGCTCGAGGACGCGTTCGCCGTCACCGCGGGCACCTGGCGGTTCGCGACGACGGCCGCGGACGTCCGGCGGTTCCACACCATTCCGGCGATGGCGGCGCGCCTCTATCCGACACTCGACGCCGAGGAACGCGTCGCGAAGGCGCGCGATCTGCTCGACGGCCTCGAGGGGACCGTCGAACAGCGGTGGCGATGGATCGTCGGCGTCGCCGAGTAGGGGCCGGAGCGAACCGGTTCGGCCCAGCCATCCGGCATCGCGACGGTTCGTGTTCCCGTTTCGGCGAGAGCGCCGTCCGGCCGAACGCACAGACCAGCGGTTCATCCGGCTCGGTCACCCTGAACACGTCGACGTGCATGGTGACGATCCCGCGCTCGCCGTCGCCGGCTTCGTGCTCGTCGGCCATCGTCGCCCTCGAACGCCTCGTCGTCCGACCCCGTCGTCGCTGGGGCTCAGAGGATCGTTCCGTGTTTCTTGTCCGGGAGATCCTTCTCGACGGTCTCGTAGAAGGCAAAGCGGGCGGTGAGCTCCTCGCGGAGCGAGCTCGGCGGAACGATCTCGTCGACGACGACCTCGCTGGCCATTCGGTGCACGTCGATGTCCTCTCGGTACGCCTCCCGGAGTTCCCGTTCCGTTCGCTCGCGTTCCTCCTCGTCGTCGATTTCGGCGAGCTTGCGCGCGTAGACGGCGTTGATCGCCGCCTCCGGCCCCATGATCGCGATCTCGCCCGAAGGGAGGCCGATGACGCTCTCGGGGTCGTAGGCCGGACCGGACATCGCGTAGATACCTGCCCCGTAGGCTTTCCGGACGACGACCGACTGTTTGGGAACCGTCGCGGACGAGGTGGCGTAGATCATCTTCTTCCCCTGCTCGAGGATTCCCTCCTTCTCGACCTGTGAGCCGGCCATGAAACCGGGCGTGTCACAGAGGTACAGCAGCGGGACGTCGTACGCGTCACAGGTCCAGATGAACTGGGCCGCTTTCTCGGCTGCGTCGGGGAAGATCGCACCGGCGCGGTGGGCGGGCTGGTTGGCGACGATCCCGACCGGCCGGCCGTCGATCCGGGCGAAGGCGGTGATGATCTCCTGGCCGAACTGCGGCCGCAACTCGAGCACCGAGCCGGCGTCGACGACTCGCTCGATGACGTCGAACATGTCGTAGCCCTTGTTCGGCTCCTGCGGGACGATCGCGTCGATGCCCGCCGGCGAACTGGCGGGAGCCCGGCCGTCGGTTCGCGGCGGCGTTTCGTCGCTGTTGTTCGGCAGGTAGCCGATGAGCTGCGCGACGAGCTCCCGGGCGTGCGCTTCGTCTTCGGCGACGAGGTCCGCGCTTCCGGAGTACTGTGCGTGGACGTCCGGGCCGCCCAGCGCTTCGAGGTCGATCTCCTCACCGGTGACCATCTCGACCATTCGCGGGCTGGCGATGGCCATCGCACTCACGTCCCGGACCATGACGGTAAAGTCCGCGAAGATAGGCGTGTAGGCCGCCCCGGCGATACAGGGGCCGTACAGCACGCAGATCTGTGGCACGCGTCCCGAAAGCATCGAGTGATTGTAGTAGTACTTCCCGATGCCCTCGCGGTTCGCGAAGAACCCGGTCTGCTGGTCGATCCGGCCACCCGAGGAGTCCATCAGATACAGCACCGGCTTGCCCGTCTTCAGGGCACGCTGTTGCATCCGCAGGAACTTCTCGACCCCTTTCGCGGCCATGCTGCCTCGCTTGACCGTGTAGTCGTTGGCCATGACGTGAATGTCACGGCCCTCGAACTCGGCGGCGCCCGTGATCAGGCCGTCGGCCGGGAGCCGGTCGTCGGTCCCGTCGTCGACGTTCGACCCGCTCGGGTGCCAGTCGTCGAACGCCGCGAATTTCCCGTCCTCGAAGAGGAAGTCGTCACCGAACCAGAGGTCGAGCCGGTCGCGGACGAATAGCTTCCCCTCCTCCGGGAGTTGCTCCCTGTACTTCTCCGGGCCGCCCTCGAGGATGTCGTCGATTTCCTCGCGCAGTGCCTCCTCGCGGGCCGTCGGCCCGAGGTCGTCCGGGTCTGTTCCCGGCGTCGTGTCGGAGCTGCCGTCGTAGGAGGCGCTGCCGAGTTCGTCGCCGCCATCGGTGACGACGGTCACGTCGTCACGGTACTGCAACGCCATGGCTTCGGCGATCGCTCGCGCCTGTGCTTCGGTCGCGTCGTCGGAAATACTGACTCGCATCGTGATTACTCCAGTGTGATGAGGGTGTCGCCCATATCGACGGAGTCACCCGCCGTGATCGGAACCGATTCGACCGTCCCGCCGCTGGCGGCGACCACGTCGTTTTCCATCTTCATCGCCTCGAGCACGCAGACGACGTCCCCGGCCGCGACGTCGTCGCCCTCCTCGACGGCGACCGAGAGGATCGTCCCCTGCATCTCCGCGGTGACGGCGTCGCCGGTGGCGACCGCGGCGGTACCGTCCGCTCCGGTGTCACCGCCGGGACCGGTTTGGGTGTCGCCGCTCTCGACGGCAGCCTGTGGGGCCCCATCCTCGATGACGACGTCGAACCGCCGGCCATCGACTTCGACGGTCACCGCCGACGTCGTCGACCGCGTGCCATCGCCGTCGGTCGCCGCTGCGGGTCCCCAGCGGTCGACGGCCGTCTCGAGCGCGTCGGCGTCGAACGCTCGATCGAGGTAGTTCGTGGTGTGATCCCCGGCGACGAAGACGTCGTCGTCGAGCACCAGCCGGTGGAAGGGGATCGTCGTGTGCACACCTTCGACGTCGAAGTGCTCGAGCGCCCGCTTCGATCGCTCGAGGCAGTGATCGCGGTCGTCGCCGCTGACGATCAGTTTCGCGATCATCGAGTCGTAGTCGCCGCCGATCTCGTCGCCCTGCGCGACCGCGTGGTCGAGGCGGACGCCGATGCTCGACGGTGGCCTGTAGGTAGTGAGCCGGCCGGGAGTCGGTGCGAAGTCGGCGGCCGGATTCTCGGCGTTGATGCGGTACTCGACCGCGTGACCGTCGATTTCGACGGCGTTCTGGTCGAACGCGAGTTCCTCGCCGGCGGCGACCCGCAGCTGCCACCGGACGATGTCGATTCCCGTCACTTCCTCGGTGACGGTGTGTTCGACCTGGATGCGGGTGTTCACCTCCATGAAGTAGAACGCGCCATCTTCGACGAGGAACTCGACGGTTCCGGCGTTCGTGTATCCGGCTTCACGGACGCCTCGGCGAGCGGCCTCGGCGATCTCGTCGCGCAGGTCGGCGTCGAGCGCCGGGCTCGGCGCTTCTTCGATGACCTTCTGGTGGCGACGCTGGAGCGAGCAGTCGCGCTCGCCGAGGTGTCGGACGTTGCCGTGACGGTCGGCGATCACCTGCACCTCGATGTGTTTGGGGGCGTCGAGGTATTTCTCGACGTAGACCGTGTCGTTGTCGAAGTACGCCTCGCCCTCGCGCCGTGCGCTCTCGAGCGCGTCCTCGACTTCGGCCTCGCCGCGGACGATCTTCATGCCCCGGCCGCCACCGCCGCCGTCGGCCTTGATGGCGATGGGGTAGCCGTACTCCGAACCCAGCGTCCGCACGTCGTCGGCGTCGGCGACCGGTTCGGTCGTCCCGGGGACGACCGGAACGCCGGCCTCCCGCATGACGGTCCGGGCCGTCGTCTTCTCGCCGAGCGTCTCCATGGCGTCGCTGGGCGGTCCGACCCACGTGACGCCGGCCGTCGATTCGACGCGGCGGGCGAACGCGGCGTTTTCGGCGAGGAAGCCGTAACCGGGATGGATCGCGTCCGCGCCGGCGCGTTCGGCGACGTCGACGATCGCCGCCTGATCGAGGTACGACTCGCTGGCCGGTGCCGGACCGACGTTGTACGCCTCGTCGGCGTAGTCGACGTGGCCGGCGTTGCGGTCGGCGTCGCTGTAGATGGCGACCGTCTCGATACCGAGTTCTTCGCACGCTGCCATCACGCGAACGGCGATTTCGCCGCGATTGGCGACGAGAACTTTCTCGAACATGATCAGTAGGATTTGGGGAAGCCGAGCTGCTGGCCGATGTGGTTGTACGCCATCTGCTGGGAGACGGGGGCTAACCGCGTGAGGTTGATCTCACGCCACCACCGCTCGACGTCGTATTCCGTCGCGTAGCCCCAGCCGCCGAACGCCTGCATCGACTGCTTGACCGCCTCGATGCCGGCGCTGACGGCCGTCGCTTTCGCGACGTTGGTCTCGTAGCCGCAGTCCTCGCCGTGGTCGTAGAGCCAGGCGGCTTTCTCGCGCATCAGCGCGGCCGTCTCCATCCGCGCGTAGGCCTGCGTGATGGGGAAGGAGACGGCCTGGTGGCTCCCGACCGGGGCACCGAACACCTCCCGGTCGGTGGCGTACTCGATGGCGGTCTCGGCGGCCAGTTTCCCGATCCCCGTCCCGGCCGCGGCGAAGCCGATGCGCTCGGGGTTCAACATGTCGACGAGCGCCCACCAGCCCTCGTCTTCCGTACCGAGCAGGTTCTCCTCGGGGACGCGAACGTCCTCGATGAACACCTCACAGGAGTTCGAGTAGTTGATCCCGTGTTTGGGGATCGGCGAGACCTCGATCCCGGGGTCGTCCATATCGACGATGAACAGGCTGATGCCGTCGGTGCCCTGGTCGACCGCCTCGCGCGGGGTCGTACGGGTAACGAGGATCATATTGTCCGCCCGATCGGCGAAGGTGATCCACGCCTTGGTCCCGTTGAGGACGTACTCGTCGCCGTCCTCGGAAGCGACGGCTTCCGATGGGTCAGCCGTGGTTTCCTCGGCGGACTCCTTCTGGGCCCGCGTGGCGACGTTCAGCGTGTTCGTTCCCGCTTCGGGCTCGGTGATGCCGATGGAGAAGTTCCGCTCGCCGGCGGCGATGTCGGGCAGGTAGGTCTCCTTCTGGGTCTCGGTGCCGTTCTCGCGGATGCCGACGGCGGCCATCCCCGCGGTGAGCACCAGATACCAGGTGCCGGCCATGCCACAGCCCTCGGCGCAGAGCGTCTCCATCGCCAGCCCCATCTCCTGCATCCCCATGCCGGCGCCGCCGTACTCCTCGGGGACCAGTAGCCCGTGGAAGCCAGCCTCGGCGAGCTCGTCCCAGTACTCCTGGGCAAACTCGCCGTGTTCTTCTTTTGCTCGCCAGTACTCCGGTCCGTATTCGGCCGCGACGGATTCCGCGGTCGACCGGATCATCGAACGTTCGTCTGTAGATTCGAAATTCATCGTGCGGTGGATCGAACTGCTCGTCGTCTTCGATAGCTCGTCTCGCGAGGCGCTCGCTTACGGCGACGCCTCGGTCTCTCCTTCCGCCTCGTCCCGGAGCTCGGTTCGGCGGATCTTCCCGGTGACAGTCTTCGGCAGTTCCTCGCGGAACTCGATCTCTCGAGGGTACTCGTGGGCCGAGAGTTCGTCGCGCACGTGGTCCTTGATCTCCGCTTTGAGATCCTCGGCGGGCGTCGCGCCTTCGCTGAGAACGATGTAGGCCTTCACGATGTTGCCCCGCTCCGAGTGGGGCTTGGGCACGACGGCGGCCTCGGCGACGGCTTCGTGCTCGCCCAGCGAACTCTCGACTTCGAACGGGCCGATCCGGTATCCCGACGAGAGGATGACGTCGTCCGCTCGCCCCTCGAACCAGACGTAACCGTCCTCGTCCTTGTGCGCGAGGTCGCCCGAGAGATACCACCTGCCGTCGGGACCGTCGACGAAACACGACGCGGTCTTCTCGGGTTTGTTCCAGTACTCGGCGAAGAAGCAGGGGTAGTCCCCTCGCTGGGCGATTTCGCCCGTCTCGCCGGGCTCGAGCACGGCACCGGTTTCGGGGTCGACGATGTCGGCCTCGATTCCGGGGAGGGGCTTGCCCATCGAGCCGGGCCGGAGCTCCATCGTGGGATAGTTGTTGATGATCATGTTGCCCGTCTCCGTCTGGCCGTACGTGTCGAGGATGGTGACGTCGAGTTCGTCCTCGCCCCACTCGACGACGCCGGCGCTGAGGGGCTCGCCGATCGATAGCGCGTGGCGCAGGTCGAGGTCGACGCCCTCCAGCACCTCCTCCTTCTCCCGGAGCATGCGGTAGGCCGTCGGAACCGAGAACAGGACGGTGATCGGATAGTCGTCGAGCAGGTCGGCCCACGCCTCCGGATCGAACTCGCCCTCGTAGGTGAACAGCGAGGCCCCCCAGAACCAGGCACCGAGCGTGTTGATCGCGCCGGTCAACCAGCCCAGGTCGCCGGTGCTCCAGTAGAGGTCACCCGGCTGGAGGTCGACGGCGTACTTCTGCGTGGCGGCCACGCCGGCCACCCAGCGCTGTTTGTGCAGGACGCCTTTCGCCAGCCCGGTCGTCCCGGACGTGTAATAGAGCAGCGCGTCGTCCTCGCCGCCGGTGTCGGCGGTGTCGTACGCCGTACTCGCACCGTCGAGCGCCGTATTGAACACGACGTCCTCGGCGGGCGCACCGCCGCCGCGGTCGACGGTGACGACGTGCTCGACCGACGGCGCGTCGGCGAGCGCGGCGTCGACGGTGTCGCGATTGTCGGTCGTGGTGACGACGACCGTCGCGTCACAGTCGTCGAGCCGGTAGGAGATGCCGTCCGGACCGAACCGCTCGTTGACGCTGCCCCAGACCGCGCCCCGCTTGAGCGTTCCGATCAGCGCCACGTAGTGTTCCGGAATCCGCGGCATGTACGAGAACACGCGATCACCCCGCTCGACGCCGAGTTCCTCGAGGACGTTCGCGAACTGGCTCGAGCGATCGGCCAGCTCCCAGAACGTCGTTTTCGTGAGCTCCCCGTCGGTGTCGACCTGGTAGAGCGCAACTTTCTCGCGGTCGTCGGCGTGACGATCGGCGACCTCGTGTGCGATGTTCAGGTTCCCCGGTGCATCCCAGTCGGCCGCTGCATAGATGTCGTCCCACGAGAACTGCTTCCGTGCAGTCTCGTAGTCGGACAGGTTGTGGCTGGAACCCATACACGGCTCGGATTCCGTTCCCCTATATAACCGCACCGGTAAATTCTGCAACTAAAACAGTAGAAATATACACAAAACTATTAACGTTAGAAAAGTTACAGCGACAGCATCTGGCGTAAACGGTTCTGTTTTCGATTAGTAACCGACACGATAGTCGGTAGCTGCCACCACGCAGTCGCGGCCGTCGGTCAGCGACGGTCGGGGTCGCCGTCTTCGGATCCCGGGTCGTGACGTGTGTTCCACGCTTTTCGGGCCGCCCTACGGACGGTGTCCGGGAACGACCGTTCGAACGCGACTCGCGGGGCGATGTACGAGTCCTCCCAGCGAGGGTCCCAGGCCGCGTTCACGTACAGCCGAGCGCCAGTCGTTCCGTCCTGTCGATAGCGAGGCCGGTTTGCGGCCGGTGCGGACGGTTCACTGAAGATCCAGTCTCGAGACGGATGCGCTTTCACCCAGATATCGCCGAGGACGCGTCCGAGTTCTCGCGGCGGGACGGTGTCGTCGACGATGACGATGGTGTCGAACAGCGACGAGAACGTAAAGAGGATGTTGGCGAGTTGCCACTCGAAGCCCGCATAAAGGACGTCGGTGGCCACGAAACAGATGCCGAGTTCGGCTTCCGCCGGTAACAGGACCCACTCGACGGGCGAGATTCCCCAGTAGTCGTTGACGCGGTGGTACAGCGTCGCCGCGGTCGTTACGCCCGCGAGTTGCAGGTCGTCGGCGAGCGGTCGTCCGAGCGGAGAGAAGGGGATCACCGGATCGTCGGTCGCGATGATCCGTTCGACCGACAGCGCCAACGGCGTACTTTCGACGCCGTGTTCCCACGCTTCGCGCCGGTCCGACTGGAAATCGGGGTCGCGATCGTCGACCGACGTCTCGATGACCAGTTCCGTCGCGCTCGGGACGAGGCCGCCGTTGGTCGGGGCGAGCGGAACGTCGTTCGCGACGCCGCAGGCCTGGATCGGGACGTCGATGCACCCCGTCACTGCGAGCAGGTACGCGGTCGCGATGGCCGCCGGTGGCACTCCGAGGGCGATGGCGAGCATCCCGTCGTCATCCAGGAGCGACGAGAGGGCGACGGGGGTGGACACGCCGAGTTTGTCGTCGCCGATAACGGAGCCGTGAATCGGTGCCCAGTGGGACCCGTCCGACGTCGACACCGAGGCCACGCCCAGCGTCAGTGACGGCCAGACGTCCTCGACACCGCGTGGCAGGTGTAGCGCCCGGACGCTGCCGAGGGTACGCGACGCCGCCTGCCCGGTGTACGTCGGTTCCCCCTCGTCGCCGGCGGGTCCGAGCCCCGTGACCACCTCGAGTACGGTGACGAACGACGCGTCGGGTTCCAGTCCGAGTCCCAGTGCCAGCCGTGACCACGGCTTCGTTTCCCGGCGCTGCATCTGATCCGGGCCGCTGAACGCCCCGCTGGCGAGGTCGACCCCGTCGTCTCCGCCGTATCGGAGTGCGGGCCCGTTCGCGCGGAGCGCTTCGGACGCGATGACGTCCGGCGGAACGTCGGTGGGCCTGTCGAGCGTCACCAGGTCGCCGTCGCTCGCCAGCCCCCGCAGATACTGCGCGAACGGAATCATCGAGATCCACCCCCCTCCTCGAGGAGGTCGAACCGCGCCGGCGAGAGGCCCGCATCGACGAGGAGTTCCTGGGCGCGCTTTCGCAGCTCCGTCACGTCTCCGGTTCCGTTCCCCTCCCCCGACGGCCGGTCGCTGGTCGCGTCGATGTACGCTTTCGCGGTCTTGGCTTTCGAGGTCCCGACGTCCGCGCTGCCCTTCTCGTCAGGTGTCTGGTAGATGTTGAGCGGCACTTTCGGCATTCGTTCGACGCCGAACTGGTGGAAGTCGGCGTCCGGGTCGGCCTCGAGGGCGATCGCCGTCAACACGGCCCGCGGATCGAGTGGATCGACGTCGGCATCGACGAACACGAAGAAATCGATGTGGAGCATCCCCCACGTGGTAAACACGAAGTTCGCCAGCTCGTGGAGGGAGCCCGGATAGGAAGGGTCCGTCGCGATGACCCAGACGGTCCGCGAGGTAAAGCGCCACGGGACGGCCAGTGTTACGTCGAAGCCGGCCGCCCGAAGGCCGAGGGTCGCGTCGGGACCGGCCGCGGCGGTCTGGAGCGTGCTGCTGGAGTTCTGGCCGTATCCGACGCCGGTTCCCTCGACGCAAAACGGGACGTGCGGCTCCGTCCGGCGGGTTATCGCGTCGACGACGAACACGGGCATGGACCGTCGTGGGCCGTTCATGTACCCGAAGTAATCGCCGAACGGGCCTTCGTCGAGCCGCTCGTGAGGGACCACGCGTCCCTCGATGACGAGCTCCGCCGTCGCTGGAACGTACAGGTCGTTCGTCTCGCACGTGACCAGCTCGACTGCCCCGTCTTTCAATCCACCTGCGAACGCGGCCTCGCTCCGCCCCGTCGGAATCCACATCTCCGTACTGCACTGGACGGCCGGTTCGGCACCCAGGACGACCGCCACCGGCATCGGCTCCGCCTGCGGTTCGTATTCGTAATAGTAGCGATTCGGCGCCTGTTCGCCCGCCAGAAACAACAGGCTGGCGAGGGCGTCGTCGTGGACCATCATGCGGTGGCTCGACCAGTGTCCCCACTTCGTCTCCGGATCCGGCGCGACGACGGTGTGGAGGTTCGAGTACCGTCCGCCGTCGCCCTGATGGATGTACGGCCAGGGGATCGACAGGAGGTCGACGTCCGTTCCGGTCCGGACGACGTTCTTACAGGGTGCCACGTCCCGCCCGACGACTCGCGGTTCGTGGGGTGATCGGAGTCGGTCGACGACCGCCTCGTAGTACGCCGGCCCCGACAGCTCGGCTGGTAGCCCGAACGCTCGAGCGAGGTGCGCCCACGGCCTGTATCCCGGCCCTCGATACGGATCGCCGACGAGTGTCGCGCCGATTGCGGTCTCCTCGATCGACTCGAAGACCGGAACTTCGCCGTCGGTCCGATTGGCGAGGGTCGTGATCGCGCTCGCCTCGAGGTCCCACGACACCGACTCCGCGACCGAGACGAGGGCGTCTTCGTCCGCGAGAAGCCGGAGGTACTCTCGGAACGACTCAGCCGACATGAGTCACTCTCGTTCCGTGAGGGCACGCCGAAGCGGGTCGGCTTCGAACTCGGTGCGGACGTCCTCGTACGACTCGAGCAGGGCGGGGTGGTGATCCGCGAGGTATCGAAACGAAATCTCTCGGAGCGCCTCGGCGGTCGATTCGTACTGCCCCGATTCGACGAGATAGCGCAACACGACCTTGAGATCGTCGGATCGAGTATTGACGATGTTCGAGGTCGTTTCCTGCTCGCTCGTGAGTCGACGCAGGAGACCGTCGTTGATCCCCGCCGAGTCGATCTCGTCGATGAACTCCACGTACCGTTCTTCGCTGACGTTCTCGTGTGGTCCTGTGACGACCCGCAGCGGTTGCGGATCGGTGAGATCGTCGGGTGCCCGGGCGATCCGGACCCGTGCCTCGAATATCCGCTTCGTCTCGGCGTCGGTGATCTGGAGCGTCGTTTCCGTCTGTTCCTCGTCGGGTAGATGTTCCGCTGCTGTGATGTAGTGGTCCGACATGACCTCTCCTCGGTCACGTGGGTCGTCGCTCTCGCTCGCACGTCCCGATTGGGCGTTTCTACTCTCCTCCCTTCCTAAAGTGTGGGGTTCTCGCCGGAGATCGGTCCGTAGTCTCGTTTTCGGCCCGTGCCGCGCTCGAACCGATACGTGTCGACGATATATCGGAAACGGCGACGGAACATTCGCCGAGATTGCTGTCGCGGCCGCATGGACTGTGAGGACAGTCGGTGGAGCCCGTCGTTGCTCGCAGCCGTCCGATGAACGAACTGACACGAACGGCGGTCGCCGGGTTCCGATATCGCTTCTCACAAAGAGCGGGACAGCTTCGTGGACGGGGGCGGCTCCGAAGGTCCACTGACGGGACCAGTCACGAACTAAACGAGGAGTTGCACGTCGGACTCGGCCATGTGCTGTAGGGCGGTGGCGGCTCCGACGCCGGTCGTGACGCCGTCGTAGAAGTCGTCTTCGTCGTAGTCCATCAGTTCGATGGTCATCTGGCAGGCCTGGAGGTCGACGCCCTGCTCGAGGGAGAGGTCGATGAGTTCCTGGATGGTGGCGGTGCCGTTTTCGTCGATTTTCTTCTGCATCATTTTGGTGGCCATGCGGTCCATCCCGGGAAGGGCGGCGATCGAGTTCGGCAGCGGCATGTTCGGGTTGCCGACGGCGCTCAGTTTGAGGTCTGCCGATTTCTCCTCGTGGAGGATGTCGAGTCCCCAGAAGGTGTGGAAGACGACGACGTCCCAGCCGAAGGCAGCGGCCGTGCTCGCGAGGATCAGCGGCGGGTAGGCCATGTCGAAGCTGCCCTTGGTCGCGACGATGGTCATCTTTTTGCCGTCGTCGCCGAGTTC